>CANRHV010000068.1 GCA_947630505.1 uncultured Monoglobus sp.
ATGTCGGGCAACGGTTTAATAAACTGGTTGGATCTCTGCCTGATAAAGTTTGGATAGAATGAAAGGAGCGGGTGATGCAACATGAAAATTAAATATTACATATTCTGTATTCGCTGGCTTTGGAAAAACCGAAACTGGACGAATACACGCCAAAAGTTCAAAGCTATGGTGGGGGATTGGGAAAATGTCAAACTACGAAAAAATCACATCAATGGGCGTTGAGGAAATGGCTGAATTACTTGCTACAAAAAAATGCAGGGTGTTTCAGTTGCAAATTATTACCAGAATGCGTATCAGAATGCGATAGAGATAGTGATTATTCTTTCAAGCATCGTAAGAATAAATTTTTAAATTGGCTTGAAATCGAGGTAGAAAAATGAATATCGAAGAATACATCGAAAAACGCCGAGCTGAGGGTTGCAGGATAATTCAAAAGAGAGCAAACACGTTTGACTATTTATATATCTTCGAGGCCGACGGCTGGATAAGTGTTATTCAGGACGATGCCGGCTACTACAAGGCAAAAATACAAGCCAGAGACGAGGCTCATGCGGATAGCTATATCGCGATGATAGAGCCGGCGCCTACGTTTTTGGAGCGACTGGCGTAATTTTACTTAAATTTTTATGAAAATTTAAAGAATTTTAAAGGAATTTAGAAGAATTTTAAAAAATTCAAAATTTTTATAAAAATAAGGGCCAGTCCTGCAAATTACCGGCAAGTAAGTAAACGGCGCAAAAACGTTTATTAATGAGGTAAAATTGATATTTGTGCAAATTACCGGCAAGTAAAGGAGTGAAAAAATGAATTACATGGAGAAAATCGCTCAAATGTTGGGCGTTGAAATGGAAGAAAAGTTTAATATCGAAGATTTTAAAGATTGCAAATTTTACATCAGTGAAAACGGGTTACAGTGTAAAGGAGTTGAACTGTATTGCCCGGAGATTTTTACTGATCTAATTGCGGGTCAATACAAAGTAACAAAAATACCACAACGGAAACACACGGGACTTGAAGATGTTGAAGCGGGCGATCCTATATATATGTTGTTTGGCCGTTCCGATGGTCGCGCCCGACATAAGGGATCGTTGAGTGGGGCAACTTTTTCAGATGAAACCATTCGCAATAACTGGGAGCGGTACATTGTCATTAAAAAACATCTGGCAAAGGCGGCGTCCGAGCTGAATACCGAGCCGATTGACTGGAACGACGAGTATAAAGCGAAATGGTATATTAGTTGTGACCCGAAAGATAATAAGTTGAAAATTAACTGTATATACAAAGAACCCGGCGATGCTATTTACTTCAATAAAGCGGGAGCTGCCAAAAAGGCTATTGAAATTGTCGGCAAAGATGATCTGATATGGATGCTCCGAGATTTTCAGGCGTTCATCGGTTATTCCCGGGAGGTGGCGGCTGATGAGTGAAAAACGTTTTGCGTTTCCAACCGTTGATCTGGAAACATGCGAAAAGGCGGTGGACTGTTTCGGAATAAAAGCACAGACCGATATGCTGATAGAGGAGATGTCGGAGCTGACACAGGCGTTATTGAAATTAAGGCGATATACCGATACGGTTGATGACATAAAGAAGGAATTGCTGGAAAGAGGCGTTTGCGAGGAAATTGCAGATGTGCTGATAGTTTTGGCACAGATCATGAATTACGGTGATTATTCACCTATGGTTGACGCGTTAATATATTACAAAACAGCCCGACTCATAAAAAATATTGAGGATCTTGAATCGAGGAGTGAAAATGAATAAGGATTGGACCGGGAACAAAAACAGTGTATTTAAGCCGCTTGCGGCAAGTAATCACGCGGTGTATTCGGAGCGGGAGCCGAACGACTATTATGCTACTGAGCCGAAAGCAATTGATTGTTTACTGGACGGCGGAGCGGAATTACATAACGACATCTGGGAGCCGGCCTGTGGCGAAGGGCATTTATCGGAGCGGCTTAAACGTTTTGGCTATAACGTTCGATCGACCGACCTGATTGATCGCGGATACGGCATCGGCGGCGTGGACTTCTTGAAATGCTCCGAGACGTGGCACGGCGACATTTTGACAAATCCGCCGTATAAATACGCGACAGAATTTGTCAAAAAGGGATTATCCCTTCTGATGCCGGGGCGAAAGCTGTTTTTGTTTCTCAAAATTCAATTTTTGGAAGGACAAGCCCGCCGACGGGAGATTTTTGACGTTACGCCGCCAAAAACGGTGTATGTGTTCAGCAAGCGAGTTGTTTGTGCGAAAAACGGTAAATTTGACAAATTTTTATCGGGGGGGGGCGGCCGTCGCTTATATTTGGCTTGAGTTTGTCAAAGGGCGTTCCGGGCCGACCTCCGTAAAATGGATTAATTGATACAGTTTTTTGAGTTTTAAGCGGATTGAGAGGGCCGCTTTAAACCTTGTTTTAACGGATAAAATTATGGACTTTTAAAATAAAGGTGGTGAGATGTATGCCGTATTTATACAAACGGATCAAGACAAAAACTCGTGATTTTGTTACACGTACAAAAGTTTTGAGCTATGTTGTCGGCGGCGATAAGAAAAAGCGCAGAATCCGTCAGTGCCCTACAAGCGAAAGTCGGGCGGAGCGGAATCGCCGAAATGCAAAGATCAAGCAAAAATATTTGATTTATAATAATATCGAGATTGGCGACTGGTGGTTGACTCTGACAAATTATAAAAATTTAGATCCGATGACCGCGCACAAAAATTTGATGTATGAGCTTTCAAAAATCAGAAAAATCTTGAAAAGAAAAGGAATACCGTTTGTTTACTTCGTTAAGACCGAGGCGGGAGAGCGGCAGCGAGCACATCATCACCTTATAATAAAAAACACCGCGCCCGGAATTGCCGAGATGATTGTTTCGGCCTGGAACGACGGGGGCTTTGGCCGTGTTTCGGATCAGAAAAAGATATACGATCTCGAAAGCGGAAAGCTGGTAAGTTATTTTCTCGACGGCGGAGATCACAAGGAGCTGACGTTTGAAAAATTCAGCCATTCCCGGAATCTGAAAGAGCCGGAAGTTGAAAAAAGGATTTATCCCGCAAACAGTTTTCGCGAGATGCCGAAAGCGCCGGAGGCGGAATACATAACAGAGGGCAAGAAAAGCTATAAAATTAAATATCGCGTTGAAAATTTATATAACGGTTTTCCCGATCTGGACGGGTATGTTTTTCAATACTACGAATTGGCGAAAATCCGAGAGGACATAGGCGACAAATTCACCTAATTTTAGCAAAATTTAACGTAGGAGGTATTTTTATGAGTTTGAAAAAAATGTTAAATTCTTGTAAGAAACAAAAGAAACTGTTTGTGGAGAGGCACGGCAGTCAACATTTTTTGGACAACGGACACATGAAGTTTGATATATCAGATATAGCGCCCGCGTGGAGTGCGGAGGATTGTATCATCGCGCTTGAACTAACAAAAGATGATCTTGAAAAAATGGAATATGGAGATGTTGACGCGAGCAACTTTCTGAGCCCTGATGATCCTCGTTTGATTGAAGTGCATACGATCGGAATTAGTATCTGCTTTGCAAACATGGAAGTATGCCCGTTCCTTACACCCGATAAAAAGGTTTTCTTTGTGAATACGGAAGAATTAGATTTATTCAAAAAAGTTCACGGATTAAAATTCAAATTAAACACTGAGCCAAACGAAAAACATAGAGAGTATGGGCTGTATGTTTTTTCTGACAGTTACTGCGTGGGTATGATTAAACCTATCTTCGTATATCTGGAACGCCTGAATAAATGCTTGGGAATACTTAAAGAGGGTGTAGCAAGATCACTTTACACGCATTTTCTTGACGCGGGCGGTCAAGTCTCGCTGGACGATATTTCAAATTCAGATGCCGATGATGAGGCTGACGGCGGCGACGATTAATATAAACGCGGGACCGTGATTTTTAGGAGTGCTTTTTATGCAAAAAAGAAAATACGGATTAGTGGACAACGGCGGGGATAATCCCTTCGAGAGCTTGGCGTTTGCTATTATTATTCAAGCTGCCGAGGAATATGTTATACTCCTGAACGCCAATGATGAATACGCTCGGAAAAAAGCGCGGGAGCTGGAGAGGTTTTTCCGCAGCGACTGGTTCGGGACTTTAACGCCCGCTGATCCGGAGCGGTTTATTAAGCTGCTGAAAAAATCCGTAAGCCAAAAAAGCAGCGGCACCGATAAGCCGACGCCGAAAATAATTGACGGGTATCTCTCGGTCAAAGAGGCCGCAAAGTTTGTCAACGAAAACCAGAATAAAATATATAAAGCTCTGCGTCAAGGTCAGCTGCACGGAATAAAGGCAAACGGGATTTTTCAAATAGCACGAAAAGAACTTGACAAATATAAGCGGCGCCGCGATAATTGACACAAGAACACCGTTTTGATATAATATAAACGGGTGATGCTTGTGGATATAAACCAACGTCGCGCCGTTGCGACGAAAGCAATTCAGCTGTTTTTAAAAAGCCCGGAATTGGCGGACGAACTTTCGGCCGCCCGTGAAACACTTTGTCATTTGAGCGATGATAACGACGATCGGGCGCTTGATCTGGCAACAAAAATTTATGCGGCGCTGCCGAGTGATGAGCCGCGGCGAAAGATAGGCGCGTTTATCAATATCACGTCCGAGGGTCTAAACATTGACAGCCGTACTCTTTGGCGTAAAGATAAATTGATTTGTGATCTGTTCTGGAAAAAATACGAGAGATTAAAAAATAAAAAGGCGTCCGAGTGAGGGCGCCTTTTTATATAAACCAAGATAAGGGCGGCTCTTTCATGAGCTTATAGTCAAGATATATACTGAGCTCGTCCATTGTGTCAAGGATTTTTATTTCCGTGGACTCCTTCAGACCGTTCATGTGTATCTCAACGCCCAAAAAGATTTCCATAACCAAAAAGCCAAAAGCGTTTGCGTCGAGCTCGGCGGTTTGAAGATTATAAGCGTCGGAGTCGTTGAAGTCGCTGCGCGGTTTATAATCCCCAAAATAAAAATCGGGATCATTTTCACGTTGCCATTTATGCCGAAGCTCATGCGCGGCGGTGAATAATAATATCCTCGGCTCCTGAAACATATCGACAAAAACAGTATCGGTTTCGGGATCGTATTGTGCGATAAAAGTTTCCGCCGCAAAATTTGTGTCGGTCGAAATTTTCGGCGATTGAATTTCAAGGAGCCGCGAGATTTTATTTATAAACTCGCGGAGCTGGGCTTTTGATATTCTTCTTTGTTTTTGCATTTTTTTCACCTCAAATTTTCAGGCATCGGCGCGCCCGTGATATTATTATTCTATCACGGGCGCGAGAAAAAGTCCAGCATTTATTTTTGTTTCGTTGACCTGCCTCATCAGGCCCGGGCGGTCGGCTCCGGACGACGGGCGGCGGGCGCCCGTTTCGGCTAAAGTGCATCGGGTTTTTCCCGCGCCGATTAATTAATATTCCTCATCTTCGTCATCTTCGACTTCGGGCATCTCGGAAAAACAATCGAAGTCGCTGCCCTCGATAAAGTCATATTCTTCCCAGGCATCATCGTAGCACCAGCGTTGTATGTCGACATAGTATTCGACGACGTCGGTCATTTTTTTGCCTTGGAAATTTGAGTATACCGTGACATCTGAATCAGGATAATTTTCTCTGCGATACTGACGGGCGGCCTCCTCGTCCAAAAAGTAAGAAAGATCTTCGGCGAAAATGTCGCCTTTTACGTTTAAGGTCATGCCTTGCTCCAATGACCGCCGGGCCCAATACTGTCCCGATTTTGTTGTCAGATCTCCGTCAAATGTGGCATGACATTTGGCTACGACGTAGACCGTGACGGGCGTCTCGGACGTTCCGAACTTTTCAATCAATGCCTTTAATAATTCTTCTCTTTTCATGATTTTTTCTCCTTTCACTCATGAAGTTTTAATATATATTTGCGCCGGTCTGTCCGGCATTATTTTATCACGTTTGCAAAAATTAGTCCAGATTTTTTCCGGTTCGTTGACCTGCCATCATCAGGCCCGGGAGGTCAGCCCCGGACGACGGGCGGCGGGCGCCCGTTTCGGCTGGATTTTCAAACGCGCTCGGGGTTTATTTTGCGCGCTGCCAATAGGGGTGCATGTTGCATCTATCGAACATGTTGGCCACGAAATAATCATGATGCCGTGATAAATATGCCTGGGCTCTCAGGAAGTCAACGCGGCAGCCGAATAAATAATTATTATATGCGCCGCAGATCGAGCAGTAATTATATTCGTTGTATGCTCCGCTTTCGGGCTCGGCTGCTTGGGTTGTGGTTGCCGCCGTAAGCATCAGACCGGCAGCGATCAGTGTGATTATTATTTTTTTCATTTTCAAAACTCCTTTAACTTGATTTTTGGGATAATCCCGACGCCCTCGGGCGGGCGTTTCGTCGCAATTTTCAGCGACTCATCAGGGGATTTTATGCAGTTTTGATTTTTCCGGCATCGAAAAGGTTGTTAAAGGTTTTTACGCGATCGGCGTATTTCTCTGTTGCGCGCGTTTCGTTTATGCGCTGCCACGAAGATGTTATACAGTCAACGCAGATTTTCCGCTTATCGTATTGACCGTAAAGAAGGAGCCCCGTTTTTAAGTCGGTCGCATACCAAAGACCATTACGTGCGCCTTTGTGGTAGCCGACGCCTTTTTTCTCATCGATCCAGCCGTCGGTTTCCCGGAGGCAATAATCGTTTTCGTCGCGGCAATACAAATAGATTTTTCCACGGGTCAATTTAGTTTTGACCTCAACCGGGGCCGATACCGGGGCCGATACCGGAGCGGGTGCCGGAGCGGAAACCTCCGGAGCGGGGGCCGCCGTAACATTGGCGGCCGTTAACGTACTCATCATCAGATCGACGGCCTTTTCAGCTTTTGCGGCTGCGTATAAAATCGCAGTGCTGTCGTCTTTGAGAACTTTGATCCAGCTTTGAATATATCCAGCTGAATTGTTAAATGTTTCGGCTGAATTTATGCCATATTCAGCAGCTAAAAACGCGCTGCCAATTTCGGCGACCAATTCCTCGCGGCTGTAGGTTTCTGAGCCAAACGCCGCATCGGGCTCGTTGACTTTGAAACGGTTTAACCTTGCCGGGTGACCCGTGCTATGTGTCATTTCGTGAAATAATGTGCTGTAATAGTCCTCGGCGGTGTTGTGTTGCTTGATGTTTGGCACGACGATCTTGTCCTCGGCCGGGCTGTAATATGCGCGGGTGCTGACTGTGTTTGGATCAAAATCTATTTCGTAAAATCCGGTGTAGCTGTTAACCAATTGCTCGCAGCGGTCAATGGTGAAATTCGGGCGGGCGGAAAGGTCAAGCTTGCTGTCAATGCCTTCGACGTCGGTCAAGCTGAACACTTTGTAATACCTGAGGACCGGGACGATCTTCTTCTCCTCGTTGCCGTCGGCGTCAACGTCGGTGATCTCGTAGTCCTTGTAAAAAACAACGGTCTTGGCTTTGGCGCCTTTCTTGACTTTGCCGCCGCGCTCTTGCGCCTGCTTGAATGTGATGTACTCGCCGCCGTCCAACAATAAACGGTTGATGCCGCGATACGGCTTTTGCGTTACGTAGTTGACGGCCTCGCCGCCCTGCCAGGGCTTGCGCCACGGGATCTTGCCCTCCTCTAACTTTTTGATAATTTCGTTTGTAACGATTTCTTTAACTGTCATTTTAAACACTCCTTGAAAAAATTTATATTTGCGCCGGTCGGAGCCGGCATTATTTTTTTCTATTTCGTTTCGACCTGCCATCATCAGGCCCGGGCGGTCGGTCCCGGACGACGGGCGGCGGGCGCCCGTTTCGGCTGAAATGTTATTCAACGGCGACCAATTCGATCATATCGTCAAAATGTGCTGTCGCAAAATCGAATACCTCGTCGGGAAAATCGCGGATTATATCGTCCATGTTGTACAGATCATCAGCGGCCGCGATTTTTTGTATTCGGCGGATAATTCGGACAGTGTATTGCCGGTATACATATCAACGCCGGTTGTAACGTCCATGCCGTCCGTTCCTGTTGTAGCAACGAAAAACTTGTTGCCGTCTGTTACTACCACCGCGTTGTATGCGTTGGTTGTTGCAAAATAATACTTTGTCATGATTTTGACCTCCTCGTGAATTTTTGCTCGGGCCTCGTCGGCCTTGCAAATTCAGAATAGCACGAAAACGGAAGGAATGTCAAGGGAATATTGCACGAAAACGGAAAGAAAAATTTGTGCAAGTTGCACGAAAACGGAAAAACGGCGCCGCCGCCGATTGACATAATATTTTTTATATAATAAAATAAATAATATAAAAATATAAATAATAAAATAAATATAATATTAATATATAGCTGGGTGATAGTATGATTAATTATAATAGGGCTTTAGAACTCATAAAACAAAATAATATTAAACTATATAAACTCGTCGGCGGCAACGCATATATAAACATACTAAACAACGGACATATCACAACCAGGACTATTGACAAACTATGCAGCGCGCTCCAATGCCAACCGGGAGACCTGATGCAGTATATACCGGACAAAGGCGAATAAGATATAAACGCGCGCCCGCGCGCGTATATACACACATGCATGCGCGTTTATCTCACATGCGCGCGTGATTATTGTGGCACGCGCCCGCGTCGATTTGACTTGATATTGTCGCGTTTGTCTCGCTCCCTTAGACCGCGCCTGCGCGCGACGCGCGCCCGCACGCCCGCGCGCGATTTAATGAAGAAAAAATTTTTTTGGTGAAAAAGCACCTACACCTGTAAGATGTAGGTACTTTTTCACCCCCTCCCCAGTTGCGGGGCGCGGCCGTGACCCCAAAAGATTTTAGGATTTTGAAAAAAATTTTGTTGAACCTCCTTCCCCTTTTTGGCTGATTATCAAAAATGACCTTTCTCTATTTATCGTGCATACGCGCGCACGCGCGCGGATTATTGAAATCATTTTTTTGTTGCGCCGGTCGGTTCGATTTTTTTCATTTTTTATTTCATGTTATCGAAAGCGGAAGTGAAAACGCGACATTGCAATTTTGAAAAGCGGAGGTCAGCATCTCCGAAAATTGACTTTATATTTCACAAAGTTTATAATATAATTAAAAGTGAAGGTGATGTATATGTACGAGATCAATCAAAAAACTTTGGCGCTTGCGCTTGGTATTTCAACAAGGCAAGTTAGAGATCTGCGCTCAAGATACGGCATGTTCCCTTTTATTCCCGACACAAAAAAATATGATCTTACAAGCTGCGTGAATGAGTATATAAATTTCAAGGTCGGAGAGCGTACAGGCAAAACCTCGGTTGACCGTGAAAAGGAAATGGCAGAGCATGAACAAATAAAGAAAGAGATCGCAAAGCTCAAGCTTCGCAAACTTCGCCGCGATGCGCTCGAGGCAAGAGACGTTGAAAATTATCTCAAATCTATGCTGATAGAATTTAGAAACAGGCTGCTTGCGATTCCGTCGCGTGTGGCCCCGGTCCTGCTGGGTGAAGCGGATATTAACGTGATTATAAAAGTCCTTGACAGAGAGATGTTTGATACTCTTGATGAGCTGTCGGAATTTGACCCGGAAAAAATCGCGGGAGAAGATTTTGATAACGAAGATGAGGAGGAATGAGAGGTAGGGAATAGAACCCCTCTCAGTCGGCTTTGCCGACAGCTCTCCCCAAGGGGCGAGCCGGGCGGATAATATCCGCCCCTACATGGGTTGCGAAAATGGGAGCGGAGACGTCCGCCCCGCGCGCGGGAAATATAAAAAATTATTTTTTGCATTGACAGAATTTTGTCAGTGAATTTTTAATTACTGATATTTTGTCATTTGTTTTAATTACGCGGCGCACTTGTGCGAAATGACGTGGAAACGTTATTTTGCGCGGGTGCGTCTTTTTTGTTTTCGGGGGTTTTAAAATCGACTAAAGTTTTTTTATTGCAAAATGTTGTCAGTGACAACGGAATATCGGATTTTTTATAATTAATATAGAATTTTATATTTCGGAAGGAGACTTTATCATGACACCAAAAGAAAAAGTTGTTTTTGAAACAAAAGAAGAAAAAATGATAAGCGAAGCTGTGCCCGGCATGGGTAACGGAGCGGGAAAGGCTGCCGATACCGACGAGGCCGCAAAGCGGGACGGCGCGGGTGACGGAACGGCAACGTCCAACAATGGAACAAAGCCGGACGAAGCGGCAGTACCCGACGATGATACAAAGCGTGATGCCGCGGAGGACACAGACCGCGATATACTCGAAATAATTCTTGATAATAAAGACGACGAAAAAGAGGAAGTTCCCAACGGCATTGTCAAGCTTTCAAAGCCTGTGTCGTTTGACGGTCAAATAATCGAGACGATCGACTTGCGCGAGCTTCAGAACATCTCGCAAAAGAAAGCCAAAAAGATCAGGAAGGTTTATAA
>CANRHV010000069.1 GCA_947630505.1 uncultured Monoglobus sp.
CCATACTTATTTCCGCCCTTTTCCCGCTCTAAATGCCACTTCCTTCTCACTCTGGAATTTACTTTGGGAATTCACGAGATTTTTAAATATGCCGTCTATATCCCCAAGATCCGCGAGTTATCAGTAGAGCTTCCGCGGATTTTGCAGCTCGGCGTTTTTCTCGAAAACAGCTTTTTCCTCGACGCTCGCGTCCTCGGCCATGTGCCGCCTTATCTGGCGCTCCGCGTTGAAGCTTATGATAAACGCGCAGGTGGACGTGAGGATAACAAGCTCCGCGATAACGTATATCGCCAGCAGCGATGTCATAGCCGTTCCCGCCAGTATGAATATTCCCACGTACCAGAGTCCCAGCGTCAGCGCCGCCAGAATAATGATGACCAGAATGCTGAAAGGCAGGCTGGCGATGGCGAACAGCGCCGAGTTTCTAAGCAGCTGCGTGAACTTCAAGCGGTAGCGCACCATCAGCGGGTACACAAACAGGTGCGATATGGTGTAGAACGCAAACAGGCAGTAAACCAGGTATTTGGCGTATTTGATGAATCCCTGCTGCGAGCCGTAGAAGAATATGCCGTAGAAAAACAGGAACATGAATATTATGTCAATGATAAACATCGCCAGCGACTGCTTGAGGTTGTCCTTTATCGCGTCCCAGAAGTCGCTCAGTATGAACGAGTGCTCCTCGCGGGAGTAGTTGCGCAGAACATAGTGCATCGCAGCGTAAGCCGGGCCCGAGCCCCAGAACGTGATAAAAAGTATAGTGACAGCCGCGCGTATGCCTATGTCCACCGCGCGGTACACCAGCAAGAAGTCGGGGTTGTTAAAGTCGGGAGCCGAAAGGCCCGCGATCGCCGCTATCTGGTTCGGAAAAGAGCCGAACACCGCGTTTGAGAACACGCCGCTCAAATAGAATAATATCAAAAACGCCGGGATGTTGGCGAGGCAGAACAGCAGGTTCACCTGGATAAGTTTCCAGAACTTGCGGATGTATATCTCAAAAAACAGGACAGCGCCCTCGCTGCCCGCGCCGCTCTCGTCAACGCCTTTTCCGGGCTTGCTGTAATCTCTGTTAAAAATTCCCATAAAATTACTCCGTTTCAAAAATATATTATTATTAAAAAATATTATAGCACAACAATTTTAAAATTGCAACAGCTAAGAGTATTTTTTGACTATCCTCATCACGGAGCCGAGATAGGAGCCGCCGAACATGTTTAGGTGGTTCAGCAGCTGATAGAGGTTATAAAGGTCGCGCCTGTCGGGATAGCCGGGCTCGAGCGGCGCCGCCTCGCGGTAGGCGGCGTAAAACCTCGCGTCAAAGCCGCCGAACAGCTCGGTCATGGCGATGTCCGCCTCGGCGTGGCCGACATAGACCGCGGGGTCTATGAGCCATGCCTCGCCGTCCGGGCCGCTCATAAAGTTGCCCGACCACAGATCGCCGTGGAGGAGGGAGGGGCGTTCGGGCTCGATCAGGTATTTATCGAGATCATCAAGAAACGAGTTTATCCGTTTTATGTCGGACGCGCCGAAAAACCTTTCCGCCGCTCTAAACTGCGGCTCAAGGCGGCATTCGCGGAAAAAATCTGTCCAGGTGGACTTCGGCGAATTTATCTGTCTTGTGCGCCCGATATAGTTGTCCGAGATAAAGCCGAAGTTTCCGCCGTGAACGTGAGGCGAAGCATCCGCCTTGTGCATTTCTGCGAGGCGGCGGCCGAAGTTTTCCCAAAAGCTTTTGCCGCGTCTGCCCTCCGAGACGTATTCGAGTATCAAAAACGCCCGTCCGTTTTCCGAGCCGTATCCGAGCGCGCGGGGCGTGCCTATAGTTTCGGTTTTCGCTATGGCGCGCAGGCCCTCGATCTCGGCCTTGAAAAAACGGGCCGGTGCCGACCTGTTTGATTTCATAAAGGCGAGACCGCCGTTTTTGAGCCGCAGCGCGAAAGCGTCGTTTATATCGCCGCCGTACAGCCGAGAGGAATACTCGATCTCTGATCCGAACAGCTTCGAAATTGCGGCATCTATTGAAGAAAATTCCATAAAAACTACTCCTCTTCGTCGCAGCTCGCCTTTTGGTTCGTTCCGCCGCAAGCGCCGGAAGCTTCGCCCTTATCGTCGGCTGCTCCTTTTTCCCACAAAGCGCACTCCGTTGGCGCTTTGCGGGAGCCCTATATTATTAATGTCATTTTAACATATCGACCAAAAATTTTCAACCCGAAATTCCGAACAATATTTTCAAATTAAGTTCTCGGTTCCAGGACCATATTCCCCGGACCCTACTTGACATTACTCGGTAAAAATGTTAAGATATATGCTATAAACATGGGGGAAATTATTATGAGGATCAAGCGAATATTTATTTTGTTTTTGGCGGCGGTCCTGTCGGCGGGGCATTTTTCGGCGTTCTGCGCCGAGAATGAGGCCGAGATCGCGGAGACCGCGGCGTATATAATGTCGGCGGCGCCGAATCCGTCTCCGGGCTCGGTGGGCGGCGAGTGGGCTGTCATCGGCCTGCACCGCGCGGAGGCCGCGAGCGACTCTTATTTTGACGCGTACCTCAGAAATCTGGACGCGCGCATGAGCGAGAGCGGCGGCGACCTGGGCAGACGCTACACCGAGTATTCGCGCGTCGCTCTGGCGCTGAGCGAGCTGGGCGAGAGCGACAAATATGATTTGCTCTCTCGAGTAAACGACTTCGACAGCGTCACGTCTCAGGGCATCAACGGCGCGATTTTCGCCATTGAGGCAAAAGCGGCACTCGGCGATACCGACACAAACACTCGCGACAGATACATTGACTATATTTTAAGCCGCCAGAATAAAGACG
This sequence comes from uncultured Monoglobus sp., assembly GCA_947630505.1. Lineage (GTDB taxonomy): Bacteria > Bacillota > Clostridia > Monoglobales > Monoglobaceae > Monoglobus. The sequence continues at coordinate 2,819 of CANRHV010000069.1, forward strand.
GCTCGTTTGGATTGTCCGAAAACACGCCCGACGCAGACGTGACCGCGATGGCGGTTTCCGCGCTCTGTTTGCAAAACGGCGGCGTTGATATCGACCGCGCGATAAACCGCGCGTTTTTGTATCTCTCGTCGATCCAGAACGGAGACGGAAGCTTTTCCGAGACCCCGGGCGAGGCGGCCTGCTGCGAGACCACGGCGCAGGTCATGATCGCCATGCGGCGGTACGGCCTGCCCGACGACAACAGATTTTTCACAAAAAACGGAAACACCCCAAAAACGGCGCTTGAGCGTTTTCGCTCCCGCGGCGGCGCGTATCTCCATGTTATCGAGGGCGGCGCGCCCGATCTGATGGCAGCCGAGCAGGCGCTGCTGGCCATGACCGAGCCGCGCGCGGACCGGCGGACGCTGATCTATGACGCGCTGTGGTTCGAGGCGAATCAGATGTATATTGAGAGCGCGAGAGAATAACATATGAAAAAAGCGATAATAATTTTTTTGAGCGTCCTGTTGTGCCTCGGTCTGTGCGGCTGCGGCAGGAACGGCGTGACGGTGAGCGGCGCTTTTTCGACCTCGGTTCCCGACGGTGACTCGGACGGCGATAGAACCGAAAGCCGATTTTCGGCAAAAAAAAACACTTCTCCGTCGCCCGCGGCGGCTGAGACCGAGGCTCCCGCAAAAAGCGCGGCGCAGCCGACCGAAGGCGGCGAAGAAGAGGAGGAGCGGCCTCGGCGTGAAAGCGCGCCCGAGAGCGTCGATGCGGCGGACGAAAATTTCGCGTCGGACAGCAATTCGGAGGAAAGCCAAACCGAGGAAAACGCGGCTTTGCCGAATCAAAACGCGCCCGAGCAGCCGAGGCCCGAAAATGCGCAAAACTCCTGCGCTTTTCTGATCGACTGTTCAAAGGCGCTGAGCTCCCCGAATCTGCCCGAAAAGCTGAGAGACGCGCTGCCGCGGAGCGGCGTCATATTCTCGGGAAACGTCGAGATATCGGGCGGCGACAGCGTGTTTGACATACTGGCGCGGGTGACGCGGAGCGGCGGCATACCGATGGAGTTTTCCTCGTCGGCGGGCTTCGGCTCAAAATACGTCGAGGGCATAAACTCGCTGTACGAGTTCGACTGCGGTTCAAACTCGGGCTGGGTCTACTTCGTGAACGGCGAGAGGCCCGGCGTCGGCTGCGACAAAACTCCCGTGAACCCGGGCGACGACGTGCGTTGGTACTACACCCTTGATCTGGGCAATGATATAGACCTGTAAAATATTTATAATAAAGGAGCGAATTATGCGCGACGAGTTTTCGCGGTTCCATCCGCTGATCAACTTCATATATTTCGCGGCGGTGATAATTTTTTCAGCCGTCTATATGAGTCCGCCTCTCGTGCTGATTTCGCTGGCGGCGGCGCTGATATACTCTATATATCTGGACGGCAGAAAATCCCTGAAATTCAGCTTTATGATGATATTGCCGGTCGCGCTTTTCGCCGCTCTGGTGAATGTCGCGTTCAACCACAACGGAATGACGATCCTGTGCTATCTGCCGACCGGCAACCCGATAACCCTCGAGTCGATAGTCTACGGCGTAACCGCCGCGGCGCTGCTGGCCGACGTTATTCTCTGGTTCTTCTGCTTTAACCGCGTTATCACGTCGGACAAGTTTATCTATCTGTTCGGGCGGATAATCCCCTCGCTGTCTCTGATACTCTCGATGGTGCTCCGGTTTATACCCTTGCTGCGCAGGCAGCACCAAAGCGTGGCGACCGCCCAGAGCAGCCTCAGAAAGGCGGACGGCAAAAACGGATTTTTCTCAAAGATCAGGCGCGGCATGAATGTGTTTTCGATAATGCTCACATGGTCGCTTGAGAACTCAATAATCACCGCCGACTCGATGAACGCCCGAGGCTACGGCCTAAAGGGCAGGACGGCGTTCTCCCGCTACCGATTTTATTCAAGGGACGGCGTCGTGCTTGTCGCGCTGATAATATTGATCGGCGCGCAGATTTTTCTGACAATAACGGGCTGCGCCAAAGTGTCGTACTACCCCTACTATGAGCTGAGCGTCACGCCGATCTCGATATACGGATATATATGCTACGGTCTGCTGTGCGTGACCCCGATGATAATCAACCTTACGGAGGATATAAAATGGAACTATTTTCGATCAAGGATCTGAACTTTTCCTACACCAATGGGCGGAACGGCTTCGCCCTGCGGGATATCAGCTTTGATATACGCAGCGGAGAGTTCATAACCCTGTGCGGAAAATCGGGCTGCGGAAAGACCAGCCTTTTAAAACAGCTCAAAACAAGCCTCTTGCCCGGCGGTTACCGCTCGGGCTCGGTCAAGTTCCGCGGCGCGGAGCTTGACAAGGTCCCGCCCGATATTCAGGCGTCGGACATCGGCTTTGTTATGCAGAAGGCCGAGAGCCAGATAGTGACCGACAAGGTCTGGCACGAGATGGCGTTCGGGCTTGAGAGCCTGGGCTACGACACCGACGAGATCCGTCTGAGGGTCTCGGAAATGGCCAGCTTTTTCGGGCTGCAGTCATGGTTCTACCGCGACACTTCCACCCTTTCGGGCGGACAGCGGCAGCTGCTGAGTCTGGCGTCGGTAATGGTGCTTGAACCGAAAATACTGATACTTGACGAGCCCACGGCGCAGCTCGACCCGATATCGGCGGGAGACTTTATGCAGATGCTGCTCAAGATAAATCTTGAGTTCGGCACCGCGATACTCATATCCGCCCACAATCTTGAGGAGGTCGTGCCGATCTCCGACCGCATGATAGTCATGGAGGACGGCAGGATCATAGCCGACAACGAGCCGAGAAACGTTATCATGCAGCTCAGAAACGAGGGCAGCGAGATGTTCCTCGCCATGCCGACCCCGGCGCGCATTTTCGCCTCGGTTGACAGCGGCAAGAATTGTCCGCTCACGGTCCGCGAGGGCAGGGAGTGGATAAGCGAATACGTCAAAAACAAGAAAATACGGCCCGTGCCGGTGAAAAAGCTCGGCTACAAGACCGACGAGACCGTGCTGGCCGCGAAAAATATATGGTTCAGATACGAAAAACGCGAAAACGACATACTGAAAAACATTTCGCTGACGCTGCACAGCGGCGAGTGGCAGGCGCTTGTGGGCAGCACCGGCGTGGGCAAGACCACGTTTTTGTCCATACTCTCGGGCAACAACACGCCCTACCGCGGCAAGGTCTACGACATGGGCAACCGCGTGTGCCTGCTGCCCCAGGACCCAACGACCATATTCGAAAAAGACACCGTGGCCGACGATCTGATGCAAGGCGTGTCGCTCAAGGACGACAGCTATCTGCGCAGCGTGATAAAGCTGTGCGATTTGAATGATCTTCTGTATATGCACCCCTACGACCTGTCGGGCGGCGAGCAGCAGCGCGCGGCTCTGGCCAAAGTGCTGCTGAGGCGGCCGAGAATACTGCTTTTGGACGAGCCCACAAAGGGTCTCGACGCCCACTTTAAGAAAAAACTGGCGGGCATACTGCTGAGTCTCAAGCTCCGCGGCATCTCGATAATCATGGTTTCCCACGACATCGAGTTCTGCGCGTCCTACGCCGACAACTGCGCGTTTTTGTTCGACGGCGAGATAATCTCAAAGGACGAGCCCCGCGCGTTCTTTTCGGGTAATAATTTCTATACCACCGCTGCCAACCGCATTTCAAGGCATATCATAGACGACGCCATAACGGCCGACGACGTGATCTACGCCATAGGCGGCTCCCCCGCGCCGACTGACGTAAGGCCCAAGCCGCCCAAAAAAACGCAGCCGCCCGATACCGAAAAAATGGAGCGGATAAAAAGCGGCACCATGTCGGACGGCGCGGCCAAAGGCTCGGTTTTCTTTTCGATACTCTCGGTGTTGCTGATGCCGCTTGTTATCTTTCTCGGGATGAAGTATATCCCGAGCAGACCGTATTACTACATCAGCGCCGTTCTTATCATTCTGGCGATACTGCCGTTTGTCATCATGTTCGAGGGACGAAAGCCCAAGGCGCGCGAGCTTGTGACCATATCTGTGCTGTGCGCGCTGGCGGTGGTCGGCAGAGTGGCGTTTTACATGGTGCCGCAGTTCAAACCGACGCTGGCGATAATCATAATCGCGGGCATGGCGCTCGGGAGCCAGCGGGGCTTTATGATCGGCGTGATAACCGCGTTCGTGTCAAACATGTTTGTGGGTCAGGGGCCGTGGACGCCCTGGCAGATGCTGGCGATGGGCGCTGTCGGACTGCTTGCCGGATTTATGTACAAAAAAGAGGCGCTGCCCAAAACGCCCGTTCCGGTGTGCGCGTTCGGATTCCTGACGACGGTGATCGTGTACGGCGGGATAATGAACCCGGCGTCGCTTATCATGGCCGGCAGCGAGATAAACGGCGCGGCTTTGGCCGCGTGCTACCTGACGGGCCTGCCCTTTGACGCGATACACGGCCTGTCGACCGTGATATTCCTTGCCCTGCTCGCAAAACCCATGCTCGGCAAATTAGACCGAGTAAAGAAAAAATACGGCCTTCTCCTAAAAGAAAAAAACTCGTTTATATAAACGTAGTGATTAGCGATTAGCGAATAGCGATTACGCGGAGATGATTTGGCAAAAATCATTTCTATATTCCCGCGACAGCAGGGATCAGGCTCGCCCCTTGGGGAGAGCTGCCAACATAGAGACTAGGAAATAGGTACTAGAGACTACGCGGAGTGACTTTGGCGAAAATCATTTCTATATTCCCGCGACCGCATGGATTAGGCTCGCCCCTTGGGGAGAGCTGGCGCCGAAGGCGACTGAGAGGGGTTAACGTAGGGACTAGGAAATAGGGACTAGAAACTAGGAGCGGGCGGCAGGTTGCCGCCCTAATCTCTATTCTCCGCGGTTTGCTCATTCGACCGCTATCTCGATCGCGGGGCACAGCGGTTTCATACTTTCAAGACTGTCCCAGATGAATACTTTAACGGTTTTTGCGCCGTCTCCTATATTGACTGTCTTTACTGTGTCTCCCGCCTGCACATCAAGCATATCAACGGACACCATTTGCTCATCGCCGTCACTTGACACGGCTATAAGTCTGCTGTCATACTCCGCGTCCTCAATGGTTATTTCCACGTTATTGTTAAGCTGATTAACCGCGTTTATTTTCGGCGGTTCCATTCCCGTCGCGTTAAAGTGTATGCTGGGGTTATAATATGCGTAATTGGTTTCAATTTTATTCCATTCATCTTGACTTCCCATATAATATATGTCTTTACAAGTATACAACGAAGTTCGATCCAATATTGTAACGCTCTTTGGTATCATTATGTCTGTAATGTTGCTGCTCGCAAAAGCTGCGGGGTATATACGCGTCGTGTTATCCGCAACTATGTATTTGTTTTGATTAGCGGAACGCGCAATCCCGTAAAGAAAGGTCTTGTCCGCGTTGTACAAACATATTCCGTCCGCGCAAAAGTTCTTGCTGCCGCTTTGCACTTCTATTGTCTCCAAAGAGTCTGCGTCTCTTAACACATATGATATTTCGCCTACTCTCATAGTATCATAATTTTGGGGATATTCTCCTACCGTGTTCGGAATTGAAATACTTGTTTTGCCGGGAGGAATAACAATTATTCCCGTTATATTTTTGTCATAAAGAACGCCGTCTATCGAGGCATACAGCTCGTTACCCTCGTCAACCGTTATTTCGGTGAGAGAGGTGCAGCCGTCAAATGATATAGACGGTATTTTGTGCCGCCGAATTCTTTGAAATTGCTTGATAAATGCAGCGATTTCAGTGCGGAGCAGTCATCAAAAGCAGCGTCGTATAGACGCTCTATTCCTTTGGGAATCGTCAATTCCGTAAGACCGCTGCAGCCGGAAAATGACATCTCGCTTGTCACGCTGTCCGGAATTATCAATTCAGTTAAGTTTGCGCAGTTATTAAACGCTCCGTATCGGACAATCGTAACACTGTTCGGTATCGTATATGAAGAGTCGGTTTTCTTCCTCGGATAAAAGATTAATTCACTTTTTTCATAATTGAATAATATGCCGTTATCCGAAGCGTAATAATGATTTTCGGGGTCCACATCAATTTTTTCAAGATTGTCACAGCCGTAAAACGCGCTTTCGCCTATGCTTGCAACGCTGTTTCCCAGATTTACGCTTACTAAGCCGGCGCAACCGCTAAACGCGCCATCGCCAATGCTTGTCACGCTGTTACTGAGATTCACGTTTGTTAAGGTGCTGCAGCCGGAAAACGCGTCATCACCAATGCTTGTCACGCTGTCCGGTATTTCTATGCTTGTTAAGGAACTGCAGCCGGAAAACGAGTTATTGCCAATGCTCGTCACTCCGTTTCCCAAGTTTACGTTCGACAAAGCGGCGCATTTGTAAAACGCATAATCGTCAATGCTCATCACGCTGTCTGGTATATCTATGCTTGTTAAGGCACTGCAGCCGGCAAACGTTTCATTGCCTATGGTTGTCACTCCGTTTCCCATTTTTACGTCCGTCAAGGCGGCGCAATTGTAAAACGCTTTATCGCCAATGCTCGTCACGCTGTCCGGTATATCTATGCTTGTTAAGGACCTGCAGCCGGAAAACGTGCTATAGCCAATGCTTGTCACGTTGTCCGGTATATCTATGCTTGTTAAGGCACTGCAGCCGTCAAACGCCCAATCGCCAATGGTTGTCACGTTGTTTGGTATATCTATGCTTGTTAAGGAACTGCAGTCAGAAAACATGCTATCGCCAATGCTTGTCACGCTGTCCGGTATATCTATGCTTGTTAAAGCCGCGCAGTCGGAAAATGCCCAACCGCCAATGGTTGTCACGCTGTCCGGTATATTTATGCTTGTTAAGGAACTGCAACCGGAAAATGCTCTATTGCCAATACTTGTCACACTGTCTATTTAGAAGTCGTCTTTGATACAATCGAACAATCAAAAAAGTAGCTGAAAACACCTAAAATAAGGGTTTTCGGCAACTCCGAGCGGCTTGCTGAAAGCCTTTTTCAATATGACTCAATTCAATATAATATCTGCCGAGAAACATTTTGAACCCACTTAAATGCTAAAATAAAAAGGTTTAAAAAAATAAAAATGTTACTTTATTATATGTACAGAGCTTCACTGATATATGTTCTCACATGGAGTGGTATCATTTAAAAGGAGTCGAAAAACACCCAAAAATCTGATATAATAAAGAAATCAGAAAGGAAAGGTG
>CANRHV010000070.1 GCA_947630505.1 uncultured Monoglobus sp.
GCTGCTCAGCGTTGACAAGGAAGCGTGGAGAGAGGACGTCGAGAACATCAAGGAGTATTTCGCTCAGTTCGGCGACAAACTGCCCGCCGAGATCAAGCACCAGCTTGAGATCCTGGACAGCAACTTAAAATAGACACCTACGCCTTAAAATATTAATAATTCGGGGCCGCACCTTAATCGGTGCGGCCCTGTGCTTTTTAATTTTTTATCACCGTTTGGGTGGTTTCGTTTCATGCCTTCCCCTTGAGGGGAAGGTGGGCGCCGCAGGCGCTCGGATGAAGTATATTTTTTATTTGTGTTTTCCGCGGCTTTATGGTATTATATTAAAATCAAACACGCTCGGGAGGTATACCATGGCGGCGATAACAAATATAGATTTCGCTATACTGAATTTTATACAAAACAATATGCGCTCGGAGCTTTCGGACGCTCTGATGAAATTTTTCACCCTGCTGGGGAACGGCGGCCTGATCTGGATATTTTTAGGCCTCGCCCTGTGCTGCGCGAAAAAATACCGACTGTGCGGCGTCGCGGTGATCGCAGGACTGCTGCTCGGTCTGGTGCTCAGCACATGGGGGATCAAAAACATAGTCTGCCGCCCGAGGCCGTTTTTGCAAAACCCGAGTGTGACGCTTATCATCCCGCCGCCATCGGGGTACTCGTTCCCGTCGGGGCACGCGCTGTCGTCGTTCACCGCGGCGTTTCTGCTGCTGATGTACCGTGTGAAATATATCGACATTGCGGCTTTCGTTTTGGCGTGCCTGATCGCGTTTTCGAGAATGTATCTCTACGTCCACTTCCCCACCGACATCCTCGGCGGCATAGCCGGAGCCGCGATAATCTCCGCCGCGGTGTATTACATAACAAAAAAAGCTCCCGTTGAAATCGGGGGCGTCCGTCCCCATAAGCAATAATTTGGAGGAGATAAAATGGTAATCAAGACATTTGATGAAGGCTATCGAGATGATTTGATTTTTATGGTTTTACAGGCCAAAGATGCACTGGGAAGAAAGCCGACAATTAACGAGGATTTATTGGATATAAAGGCAAATTACATAGATCGCGGCGATATGTTTTGGATCGCGGTCGATGAAAATGACAGAGTGATCGGGTGCGTTGGATATTCTAAAACAGCCGATACAACAGAAGCGTTTCTACACAGACTATATGTCAAACCATCTGAAAAGCGGAAAGGAATAGGAACCGCACTTCTTAAGATTGCCGAATCATCAATGCGTGATAACGGCGTAACCATATCAAAGGTTCATCTTGGTTTTCCAAAGGAGCAGTGGTTTGAATCCTATTCATTCTATCCAAAGAACGGATATTATGAATATGAACCGAGATACATGAAAAAAGAACTGTACCCTCTTTGTTAAAATCAGCAGACAGAAAACTCCTTACCGCCGACATGCTACAACATGGAAACAATTTGTCAGCATTGCGGGATTGTCTTAGAAATTACGATTTTGACAACAATATAACGCTATCGATTATCGGAACAAGCAAGGTACCTGATGAACTTCGAGAGTATATGGGTAAAATACTAAATATTTTCAGCAGAGTTCATCAAGAAGAATCTAATATAAATTTTGAGATAATATCATAATTAAAAAACTCGAATTAAGTCATTCGACATAATTCGAGTTTTTTGGTGGAGATGAGGGGAATTGAACCCCTGTCCGAAACCGCTTACTCAAAAGGCGCTACGAGCGTAGTCAATGATTGAGATTCCCCCGCGGGCAGGCTCATTGACAAGCCGACCCGGTCGGTAGCTTCATAGGTTCATGGACACGTCAAAGCTTTCGCGTCTCACGTTCACCGCGTCGTTGATGCCCGGAACCGGATCCGCGGTAAACCCGGGCGGACAAGCCGCAGCTAGGCGGCCAGTGCTACTCTATTATTGTTAGCGTTTAATTTTAAGTCGGGCTTTTTACGTGGTTCCCGCCACGGCTCGCTCCTTAAGCCTCTGCGGCCCCGTCGAAACCATTACATCCCCAAGTTTATATTTAGGTGATATATTTTTCAAATATATCACCGGAATGACGAAACCATTACATCCCCGGTTTTTGATTTAGGATATTTTTGTCAACATATCATCGGAATGGCGAAAGCGTTACATCCCCGGATTTATATTTAGGTGATATATTTTTCAAATATATCACCGGAATATCGAAACCTTTACATCCCCGGTTTTTGATTTAGGATATTTTTGTCAACACATCATCGTAACGGCAAAAACGTTACATCCCGGGTTTTGATTTGGAATATATTTTGTCAACACATCATCGTAACGGCAAAAACGTTACATCCCGAATTTGGTTTGGAATATATTTTTCAATATATCCCCGGAATAACGAAACCTTTACATCCCGAGTTTTATTTTGGATATTTTTGTCATCATATCCTCGGAATGACGAAAGTGTTACATGCCGAGATTGGTTTTGTCGTATAACCATCTCAGGGATAAATCAAACCATGCCGCAGCGGAGGGCTCGATATGTTTATCCTCGTTGGCGGTCAGCTCGCTGCCCAGCGACAGTCCGTGGCTGCCCTTCGGGAAGATATGCAGCTCATACTCCACACCGTGATTGAGCAGCGCCTGCGCGAACCGCATCGAGCCGTACACGGGAACAGACTCATCCTCAAAGGTGTGCCAGATAAAGCAGGGCGGCGTGTTTTTTGTGACAAATTTATCGAGGCCGAAATATTTTTCGTTCCCCGGATTTTTGCCGATAAACCGCTCTTTTGTGCCGGCGTGTGTCTTGCCTTCCTCATCTATTATTACCGGATAGCAGAGGATCAAACCGTCGGGACGGTTCTCTCCGCCCGAGGCCGCCGCGATCCTGTGCTTGTCGTAGTGCACGCCCAGCGACGCCGCCAGATGTCCTCCGGCCGAGAATCCGCAAACGTATATGTTTTGTTTGTCTATACCGTGTTTTTCCGCCATTTCGCGCACAAGCGCCACAGCCTTTGACAGCTGGCACTGCGGGATCGGCCACTCCGCGGGCTCCACCGAATAATTCAGCACAAAGGCGTGGAACCCCGCCGCGCAGTATTTGAGCGCCACAGCCTCGGCCTCTCTGGCCGAGCGGAACCCATAGCCGCCGCCCGGGCACACGATCACCGCGGGACGGGTTTTTATGCGCGTTTTTTGGAGCAGCTCGGGCGACAGGATATAGGACGAAAGCGTGGCCTTATCCTTCGGCGGCGCGACGCCCGCGGCCGCGTAGTCAGGAATTATGTCAAATGTCTTTGTCAGCATAATTACTTGATCATCCCCGACACGATCTTATTTATCAACTTGCCGTCGGCCTTGCCCTTAAGCTCGCCCATGACCGCTTTCATTATCATGCCGCGGTTGCCCGTCGCTATAACGTCGGCGAACTTTTCTTTGATGACCGCCTCGATCTCCGCCTCGGAAAGCTGTTTGGGCGCGAACTCGGTTATGACCTCCACTCTCGCTTTGTACTCGTCGAGCAGCTCGGTCCTGTCGGGCGGGCAGGTGTCAAGCTGCTCCTTGGCAGTCTTGAGCTCCTTGAGCACCGCCGCGTCTACCATATCCTCGGGGATATCGTCGCGGCAGCCCGCGTCGATAGCCGTCTTTTTGACCGCCGCGATAAGGCTCGATATCGTGTCCTTGCGCGCCTTGTCGCGCGCCTTCATCGCCGCGACCATCGCCGACTGTAATTCCTTTATCGTCATATATTATCACTCCTTATTTGATCTTATCTGTAGTTCTTCATGGCTCTTTCCATGTGCCTCTGCGCGTCGCGCCGCGCCATGTCCTCGCGCTTGTCGTAATTCTTTTTGCCGCGGCACAGTCCCAGCAGGACCTTGACATACTGCCCGCTGAAATACACCCTAAGCGGTATCAGCGTGTATCCCTGCTGCTGCGTCAGACCTATCAGGCGATTGATCTCGCGGCGGTGCAGCAGCAACCGCCTCGGCCGCTCCGGGTCGCCGTTCCATATGCTGCCCTGCTCGTAGGGGCTGATGTGCACCCCGATAAGCACCGCCTCGCCGCTTTTAAGCGAGACATAGCTGTCTTTAAGATTGATCCGGCCCGCGCGTATCGACTTGACCTCGGTTCCCAGAAGCTCTATTCCGGCTTCGTACTCGTCGTCCACAAAATAATCATGGTACGCTTTTTTGTTCTGAGCGATAATTTTGCGCCCGTTATCCTTATCAGCCAAGACCCCGCCTCCTTTTCTCGCTCTATTATACTCGTATTCTCTCAAAAAGTCAATAGCAGCGGGGCGGCGCGATACGCCGAATTTTTTAAATTTTTTCGAAAAAACCCTTGACAAGCGCCGCCGATTGTGGTATTATATTCAAGTCGTCAGCCGCGGGGAGCCGCGAGGCGGCGCGATAAACACAATTCGGAGGGGTTCCCGAGTGGCCAAAGGGGGCAGACTGTAAATCTGTTGTCAACGACTTCGATGGTTCGAATCCATCTCCCTCCACCAGCGCCGAAAAATGCGGCGCTTTACGAAGACCTTGCAAAGCAAGGTCTTCTTTTTTAGCCGCCTTTTTCGGCGCTTTTCCCGCGAAACGCACTCCGTTGGCGTTCCGCGGGAGCCCTGATGAGCGGCGTTTTGCGAAAAATAGTCGTAGGGGACGGCGCCCTCGGCGTCTCGTCAGGCTCGCCCCTTGGGGAGAGCTGTCTGCGAAGCAGACTGAGAGGGTTACCTAGTCTCTAGTTCCTATTTCCTAATTACTATGTTGACGAAACAAAATATTTATTATATAATATAAAATAGTAATTCTTATAAACAAAAGGAGGAAAAATTATGGCAATGTTTCAACCCGAGATCGAGACCATGACTCGGGAACAGATCCGCGAGGTACAGCTGGAAAAGCTCAAATGGCAGGTAAAGAGAGTGTACGAGAACGTTAAAATGTACCGCGAGCGCATGGACGAGGCGGGCGTAAAGCCCGACGACATCCAGTCGCTTGAGGACCTCTCAAAGCTCCCCTTCACCACCAAGCAGGACCTTCGCGACTACTATCCGTTTGATCTTCTGGCGGTGCCCAAGCGCGACATCGTGCGCATCCAGGCGTCGTCTGGCACCACGGGACGGCAGATAGTTTCGGGCTACACCCGGGCCGACCTTGAGCAATGGGCCGACGGATTTGCGCGCCAGCTGGTTGCGGCGGGCGGCGACAACAAGTCGATCGTTCAGGTATCATACGGCTACGGCCTGTTCACCGGCGGTCTCGGCGCGCACCAGGGAGCCGAGAAGGTCGGCGCGATGGTCATTCCCACCTCGTCGGGCAACACCGAGCGTCAGATACGCTTTATGTGCGATCTGGGCACGACGCACCTGTGCTGCACCCCCTCATACGCGATGTACATAGGCGAGACGGTGCGCGAGATGGGCGTTAAGAATCAGCTCAAGCTCAGAGCCGGAATCTTCGGCGCCGAGCCCTGGACCGAGGAAATGCGTCACGAGATCGAGCAATCCCTCGGCATCAAGGCCCACGACGTTTACGGCCTGACCGAGATCATGGGCCCCGGCGTGTCCTACGAATGCGAGGTGCAGCAGGGCATGCACATCTGCGAGGACATGATAATCCCCGAGATCATCGACCCCGACACCGGCGAGGTCCTTCCCGAAGGCTCTTTCGGCGAGCTGGTGCTGTCGACCGTCACCAAAGAGGGCCAGCCCCTGATGCGCTACCGCACAAGGGATCTGTGCACGCTCGACTACTCGCCCTGTCCCTGCGGCAGGACCCACGTGAGAATGAAGAAGCCCGCGGGCAGGACCGACGACATGCTGATCATCCGCGGAGTTAACGTGTTCCCGTCGCAGATCGAGGAAGTTCTGCTCAAGAACAGCATCGAAGTCTCACCCAACTACCAGATCCTGGTTGACCGCGTGAACAACACCGACACGTTCGACATCAACGTTGAGCTGAGCCCCAAATTCACGGGCGACGTGGACGCCGAAAAGCGCAAACTGGAGAGCCAGCTCCACTCGTCGCTGGGCATAAAGGCAAAGGTCCACCTGCTGAGACCCAAGTCGATAGTCCGCAGCGAGGGCAAAGCCGTTCGCGTTATCGACAACAGAAAACTGCATTAAAACAAACCGCCGAGGGGTCAAAACCCCTCGGCATTTTATTAGTTATATTGCGTGTCATGGCCGTAGGGGACGGCTGCGGCCGGAGCCGCGTAAGCGGGTTCGCGGCACAAGCGTATTCCGTTCCCGCAAATAAACGAGGCCACAAATCATTAGCGTTTATCGCTATGCCCTCGACGTCCCGTAGGGGCGGATATTATCCGCCCGCGGCGACAGTTGGACTGCCGCCGATTTTGTTTTAGATATTTATTTCTTTCGCCTGCGTAAGCGGCGCCAATGTTTTCGGGTCCCAAACAAAGGCCTTTAGTTTCCTCGCGCCGTTTATCGAAACGCTTGCGTCCGCAATGTAATTAATCAAGTCCGCCTCGATGAAATTAACCATAACTCCATCTCTGTCATAAGCTGCGATATAGACTATCGCACCTGCCGGGACTATGCCGGTCTCTATATGCACATTTGCGGTGTCTCCGTTTTTCTCCGCCTCGAATTTTATTATCGTGCCGTCCGACAATACGCGCAGGGCGCATGTCGCGGTCTTGCCGCTCAATGTTCTCGCGGTTATCGTTGTGGTGCCGTAGTTTTTGGTGTTGATATCTCCGTTTTCCTTGACAGTCGCAACATTTTCATCCGATGATGAGAATGTAATTGTATCGGTGTCAAACTCGGGCGTTATATTCATCGGCAGCACAATATTTTTGCTTCTGTCCGCAAATACCTCATTTTCGGCAAAGCTTATGCTTGTTATGGGCGCGTCTGCTGCACTGAACTTCATATTCCTCGACTTCGCGTACTCCTCGGCGTAAGAGCCCGACTTTCCGCAAACCGTCATCTTCGCCGGGTAAGAGAACGAGTTATTCTCGATCTTAGTCACATAAGGCGGGATATAAGCCGAACTCAGCTTGGTATCCTCCGCAAATGCGTTAGCGGCGATAGTTGTACAGAACCTCGGAATATTGACCGTTTCCAAACTCTGACAAAGCCTGAACGCTGAATCGGGAATAGTCGTTATATATTTGCCAAGCTTAACCTCGGTTAATATATCACAGCCGTAGCACATTTCGCGTCCTATCTCGGTAACACCATCGGCAATGCTGATAGACGTTAGAGCATCGCAATCATAGAACGCGCTGTTTCCAATACTTCCGGAACCGTTTATAACCGCACTCGTCAAAGCATCACAATTATTAAACGCGGAGCTACCAATACTTGTGACACTTTTAGGTATATTTATTTCTTTTAAGGACGAACATTCAGCAAAAGCAGAATCCCCTATAACCTCAAATTCGTTTGGAAAATCAATTTTTTCCAACGAAGAGCAGTAAGAGAATGCTCCATTGTTTATCTTCCAAAATACATTTGGAAGTTCAATATTAGCTATTGATGAACATCCGGAAAAAGTATTTTCCATTAAAACAGCCATTTGAGGCGGAAGTTCAACATCCTTAAGAGCGGTACAATTACTAAATACACCTGTTCCCATAGTTTTAAGCGAGTTTGGAAATTTAACTTTTTTTAACGAACTGCATCCTATAAAAGCATTTGTTCCTAGGTTTGTAACTGTATCCGGTATCTCCGCTGTTAATAATGATGAGCAGTCTTCAAATGCACGAGCTTCAATAGATTTAACAGTAGATGGAATAATTACTGTTTCAAGCATATTAGCTCCTAACATTGCTCGTGATGGTATAATGGTTATACCATCTTCAAATTCTGCTTTTGCTAGACCGGAACCTGCAAAAACACCGGTATTGGAATCTCCGCCCAAGTTTTGCCATCTTGAATGACACTCGGTTAAGGATTTTGGAATAAAAATATCAGTTAATGCTTTACAATTACCAAACGCATTCCATCCTAATTCTTGAATAGAATTTGATAATTTTACATTATTAAGATTTGTGCAGTTGCTAAAAGCCATTTCATTGATGTAGAGCACAGAATCAGGAATAGTAATCTCGCTCAAATCTGTACATCCATAAAATGCACTAGATCCAATTTCAGTAACACTATCTGGAATATCTATTTCATTCAAAGAAGTACACGCTTCAAAGGCACGTTCATCAATTTTTATAATAGAAGTCGGCATAATTACGGATTTCAAATTATTTGCACCTACAAATATTCGTTTAGGTACTGATACTATACCTTCTTCAAGTTCAGCGTTAATTATGCCGGAACCCGCAAAAACGCCGGTATCGGAATCTCCGCCCAAGTTTTGCCATCTCGAATGACACTCGGTTAAGGATTTTGGAATAAAAATATCAGTTAATGCTTTACAATTACCAAATGCATTCCATCCTAATTCTTGAATAGAATTTGATAATTTTACATTATTAAGATTTGTGCAGTTGCTAAAAGCCATTTCATTGATGTAGAGCACAGAATCAGGAATAGTAATCTCGCTCAAATCTGTACATCCATAAAATGCACTAGATCCAATTTCAGTAACACTATCTGGAATATCTATTTCATTCAAAGAAGTACACGCTTCAAAGGCACGTTCATCAATTTTTATAATAGAAGTCGGCATAATTACGGATTTCAAATTATTTGCACCTACAAATATTCGTTTAGGTACTGATACTATACCTTCTTCAAGTTCAGCGTTAATTATGCCGGAACCCGCAAAAACGCCGGTATCGGAATCTCCGCCCAAGTTTTGCCATCTCGAATGACACTCGGTTAAGGATTTTGGAATAAAAATATCAGTTAATGCTTTACAATTTCCAAACGCATTCCAGCCTAATTCTTGAATAGAATTTGATAATTTTACATTATTAAGATTAATACATTCTTTGAAAGCATTAGCATCAATTAACACAATAGTATCAGACATCGTAACAGATTGTAATGCGTTATTACCTTCAAACGCACTACTACCTATCTTTGTCACGGTATACCCGTCAATGGTTTCGGGTATCGAAACAGCAGAGGCGTTGCCTCTGAATTTGGTTATTGTGGCGTTGCCGTCGTCTTCTACTTTGTATTCCCATATAATGATAGGCTCGGCTGTGCCTCCGTCTCCGTAAGAGCCTTGACCGTAGTAGGGATTAAAATATCTTGACCACGGCGAGGTCGTGTACTTAAGGTCCAAGCCCCGCGCGCAGCTTGTTACAAGTTTGCCGTCCTCATAGTGGTACACAACTCTTATCGGGCTGTTGTATTCGTTGTATATCTCTTTTGTTTTCGGCCCGCACTTCTGTCCGAAAAGTGTCGCCGACGCGCCTACCTCCGCGTACATATATCCTTTGGTCGTGACGCATAGCTGCGGACTGCCGCTGTCGTATGAATGGAACTCCGCTCTCATTTTCACGCCTATCGACGCATATATTCCGCCGCTTCCGAACCATGATTTGACGCTTGCCGAAAGCCTGAGTCCCGCTTTAAGCTCCGCGCTGCCGTTTAAGTCGGCGTTCTTCTTGTAAAAATCAGCTATAACGCGGAAATAGCCGTCCTCAAACGAAAAGCCCGTTCTCGTTGAGCCGTTCCAGTTATATGTAAGCTCTCCTTTTATGTTATACTCCATCGAAAGCGAGATATTTCCAACGCCTCCGATGTTTATGTTTCCCAAGACAAGACTTTTGGGTATGCCCGCATAATCGCCGAGATCAATTTTGATATTTGTTGTGATCTTTGTGTCGTCCGAAACTATAACGATCTCGCCGATGCTTGCCTTGAATTCAAGACGCATGCCCTTCATGACAAAGGTAATGCTGCCGACCGTGGAGCCGCCGAGTTTTATCTTTTTTGAGCCTGTTAATGTCTCGGTCTTTTTGTCCCAGCTTATGCCCGCGGCCTCAACGGTAAATTCTTC
>CANRHV010000071.1 GCA_947630505.1 uncultured Monoglobus sp.
CCCGAGGCGGAGGTCACCGAGATCGACAACAGCGGCTTTGAGTGGCTGGACGGCATGAAATTCACGCAAGAGCAACTCCGCGCGGGCGAACTTGAAAAGGCGATAGATCTTGGCGAAAAAGAATATAAGCGGCAGAAAGAGGAATCGGACCCCGAATACCGCGTATCGGTTTTAGAGGAAGCACTACTGGAGATAGCGTCGATTATCGGAGGTGAATAGCAGCAATGGTTAAACTTTATGTTATGAAAATACATCAAGGAAAAATGACGATCGAGGACGTGCCTGCGCTTTGGCGTGATAAGGTCGCTGCAGAACTGGCAAAGGAGAAGGAATAAAATGCAGGAGATTTTTAATTCCCTCGAAAAACTGTTTAATTGGGTCAGCGTTTGGTGCGCGGTTATCGGAGGTTATATATTGGGATTATTCGGATCGTGGGACACGCTGCTGAAATGGCTTATTGCGTTTATGATTTTGGACTATCTGACCGGACTGCTCAAAGCGGTATATCTCCGTCGTGTTTCAAGCGAGATAGGATTCCGAGGGATAATCAAGAAAGCCGTCATTCTCGTTGTTGTAATCGTGGCGAACGGAGTGCAGCGGTTGATCGGTGATGTAATTCCGGCCCGTGAGATAGTTATTATGTTTTTCTTGGCGAACGAGGGCATTAGTATACTGGAAAATGCAACGGTCATATATCCCAAAATGCCGGAGCCGTTAAAGGCGATACTACTCCAAATTCGCGAAGACAATAACAACAAAAACAAAAAACAATAATATTTGAAGTATAGGGGGTGGTATAGATGTGGCGCTGATATAATGATGGGTGCGGTGTAATTTATTTTCGTGGTATCCTTTAATTATTTAAATTGTGCTGCACAAATCAAACTATCTGTTGCCCATGAAAATCTGCGGCTCGGGTAAGCTTTTCGAGCAAACGGCTTTCTCTATCATGATGAACAGTCTCTGACAGTTTGGGCGGCGATCAGAGCATAAATACCTCCTTTCATTTTATATATTTTTCCTCCGAGCCGCAGATTTTTATGGGTAACAGCAGAAAATTTTACAGAAAGGTGTTAAAAAATATGAAGTATTTAAAGAACATTTCCGCAGGAACGATAACAAGAACATTGTTTTTGGTTCTGGCGCTGATTAATCAAGTTTTGGCAGTGTTCGGAAAGCCGCTCCTGAATATCACAGAAGACGAAATCGGACAGGCGGTATCTATTGTTTGGACTATCGTAGCGACGGTAGTCGCGTGGTGGAAAAACAACAGTTTCACAACGGCTGCGATAATGGCAGATCAGCTTAAGGTCGGCCTAAAAAACGGCATATTTCCGGAAGAGTTCGCAAAGAAAATAATCACTAAAATGAGGGAAGTATCACATGAATAAAACGGGGTGCCTAATAAGGCCGAGCAATACGCGCAATTACATATTTTCATGCTCGGCGGCTGATGTGGAACTGCCGACAGAGTATGTTTTGCCCGATGACAGGATTCCGACGGTCCGCGATCAGGGTGACACCAACTCATGCGTCGGTCACGGACTGGCTGAGACTATGGGCGTGCTTTATGGTATAGAATTTGGAGAGGAAAAGCTATTTTCGCCGTGGTACATATACGGTAACAAAGAGTGCCGCAAAGGTTACACGGGCCTCGGAATGTTTTTGTCCGACGCGGTTGACGGCGTGAGAAAATGCGGTACTGTGCCGCTGCCTGATTTTGATGTGCGTAAAGAGCCGCCCGATATAATCGACGCGGTAGAAAAACGGCCGGAGCTTTCGGAGGCCGCAAAGCCGTACAAGATAAAAGGGTATGTTCAAATTCCTAAATACGCGATGTCGCTGAAATTTACGACTGAATTAAAGCAGGCGTTATATTCCTACAATACGCCGATAGTTATCGCGTCGGGTAAATATTTCGGCAGCGGTCATTGTGTTGTCCTGATTGGCTGGAATAGAAATAGTGATTTTATATTTTTAAATTCATGGGGCGATAGTTACGGCGATCACGGCAGATCAACAATTCCATCGGTGTATATTGATGAGGCGTATGTGTTGCTCGATGAGGAACTTGAGCTGCCGTTTCCGGACGTCCGAGCGGACGACTGGTATTACAAGGCAATCAAAACCGCATATTTGTCGGGAATAGTGAAAGGCAACGTCGGAGTTATAAAGACCTTTGAACCCGATAAGCCTATAACCAGAAGTGAGGCGGCGGTGATTGCTTTCCGCGTACTCGAAAAAGCCCAAGCGGGTGTTGACGCATATATGCGATCGGTCGGACAGGGTGGCGGACGGTTCCATGCGATTGAAATTGAACCGCCACAATTTAACAGCGTGACATGTCCCGATGTGATCTATGGAGCGTGGTATTATGATTACGTCACACGATTAGTGTCAACGGGCATTATGACGGGTGACAGCGAGGGCACGTTCAGGCCCGATGATAACATTACCCGCGCAGAGGCGGCAGCCGTGGCAGTTCGGCTGCATGAGTATGTTGCCGGCAAGTTGGATATTAACGTTTCCAAATCGTATGTTTCTAAAACATTTTCGGACGTTCAGGGTACGGATTGGTTTTATGAATCGGTATGCTCGGCGGTCGGTTACGGGCTGATCGAGGGCGACATCGAGGGAACGTTCCGCCCGAACGACAATATCACCCGCGCAGAATTTACAGCGGTTATTGTTCGGAACATGAAAAAAATCGACGATATGTTTGTGTCAATGTGCAAAATCTAAAGAGGTGGATATAATGACGGCAATTGATAAGGTTATAAAGATCGCGCAGGCCGAGGTCGGCTATTTGGAAAAGAAAAGCAATAGCAACTTGGACAGCGCGACCGCCAACGCGGGTGACGCAAACTATACCAAATACTGGCGCGACATCAAGCCCGAATATCAAGGTGAGCCATGGTGCGCGGCGTTTGTAACGTGGTGTTTTGTCCAGGCTTTCGGCAAGGATATAGCGAAAAAGCTGTTGAAACATTACCCGTATATTTACTGCCCGACCATGGCGGAGCTGTTCACGCTGCACGCGAACCCGCAGCGGGGCGATATAGTGATTTTCAAACGTAACGGCGAGTTTACACATACCGGAATAGTCACGGGTGTTGACGGCGATTATTTCACGACGATCGAAGGCAACACGTCGGGCGGTAGTTCTATTATCGCCAACGGTGGCGGAGTATGTAAAAAAGGCTATTACAATAGCAATCTGCCGGGCACAAAATTCTGCCGCCCTGATTACAGTATAGTTAACGAGGAGGATTTATCTATGTCACAGTATGAGAAGTTAAAGCATGAAATTGAAGCGCTGACATTGGAAATCGAGGCGCTGCAGCCGATGATCTATGATTACATGGACGAGAATATGCCCGAATGGGCACGCCCGTCGGTTCAGAAAGCTATTGACCGAGGCATAATCCAAGGTGTTGCGCAGGACGAAGACGGGAATATCCTGCGCCTCGGATTGACCGAGACGGACTTAAAGTGTATCGTCCGCGAAGATCGCGCTGGTCTGTACGACTAAAAATCCACGTTGGGGCAAAAAAGAGGCGGAGCCGTTTTTGTGGCTCCGCTTTTGTAATATTGGATTTAGGACTTTTTTATCTCAATTAAACAGGACGAATTACCTGGCATACGGTAAACGTACTTATCGTCGGCGTTTAAGACGCATTTGAGTTTTTTATACGGAAATGTTATGCCCAGATCCTGCATACTTAAAAATGAATCAATGTATTTTTCGGCTTCATCTTCCGTCATTTCATCACCGATAGGATATGCGCATATCCACGCACTTCCGCAATTATCTGTGATAATATAATTTTTTTGGTATTTTTGGTATTTGGGATGTATAAGCGTATAGCCTTTGTGTTTATAAAGCATTTTTTCACCTCTATTGGTCTTAGTCTTCGTCGTCATCTTCGATTTCGGGCATTTCTGAGAAACAGTCGAAATTGCTGCCGTCAAGAAAATCATACTCTTCATAGCTGTCGTTGTAGCCCCACCGTTGCTCATCGACATAGTATTCAACAACATTTGTTACCTTTTTCCTTGGAAAGTGGACGTCGCCGTGACATTGGAATCGGGATAGTTATTTTTGCGGTACTCGCAGGCGGCGTCGCGATCCAAAAAATACGCTAAATCTTCATTAAATATATCGCCGGCCACGTTTAACGTCATGCCCTGCTCCAATGATGTGCGGGCTCGACGCTGGCCGGAGATCGTCATCAGGTCTCCGGCGAATGTGGCCTCACATTTGGCAACCACGTAGACCGTGACGGGAGTCTCTGACGTTCCGAATTTTTCGATCAACGCCTTTAATAATTCATCTCTTTTCATAGGATTTGTTCTCCTTTCGTTCATATTGTACAGTTTTTCCAAAATCAATTCTGCCGTCCATGCCGGAGGCGTCCTTTGGCTTGTCTCCCAATTTTCAATCGTTCTGATTGGTAGCTCCAATTCTTTGGATAGCGCCATCTGGCTCAGACCGAGCTTTTTCCTTGCCAACTTCAACTGATCGGCGAACGGTTTATTTTTGTCGTAAAACTTCATTATTATTTCCTCCCAATCTTTAGTATGAATGATATCGCATTCAAAATAGTTACAAGAGTGGCAACTATCAAAATGATAATTTGAGTTACAGAAATTGTGGTAAAATCAATTTCAACCAGTAATAATATAAATGCAATTATTTCTAAAACATTCATATAAAATTTTTTAAAATACTTGACCATAATTCCGGAGTGTGATATACTTAGAATAGTGAGGGGCTTTCGCCCCTGCACTATTTCTTATCGAAGCGGTCGATGATCTCGAACAACATTGCGATGCCAGCAAGTATGTAGTAGAGAATCATTGCTGCTTCTTTTATATCGTCCCATCTCACACTCCAATCATCTCCTTTCCTTGTTTCTGTATTAATTATACCACCCATTGGGCTATATGTCAACACATTTATTAAAAAATGTTGCACAAATTATAACCGCTTGTTTTGTGAAATGTGACAAAATAATTATGATTAACGCTTTAGGTAGGCGTTGAGGCGTCCTTTTGGAATAAAAATGAGACGTTTTTCCAAATTTAAAATTCCTGTGAAGAGAACCCACCACGGAACCGCTGCAGTTGTATTCGGGGTGGCGCCTCCAGTAACTTTCAAGAAGCCTCATTCGGGGCTTCTTGTTATTTTAGAAAAAGTCTTGACAAACAACCTAAAGTAAAGTATACTTTAGTAAATATGATTATCTATAATATTTGTTTAAGTTTTTTAGGAGGTATTTACCAATGATTACAGCAGGTGATTTCAGAAACGGATTGACTTTTGAATATGACGGCAACGTGTGCCAGGTCGTTGAGTTCCAGCACGTAAAGCCCGGCAAAGGCGCCGCGTTTGTAAGAACAAAGTTCAAGAACGTTATTACCGGAGCGGTTGTTGAAAAGTCGTTCAATCCCACCGAGAAGTTTGAGAAGGCCATGATAGAAAGACGCGACATGGAGTATCTGTATCAGGACGGGGATCTGTATTACTTCATGGACCCCGAGACATATGAGCAGGTTCCTCTGAGCGAGTCTCAGCTGGGTGACGCGCTCAAGTTTGTCAAAGAGAACATGCAGGTCAAGTTTCTCTCGTTCAAGGGCAACATTTTTTCGGTTGAGCCGCCCACATTTGTGGAGCTTGCCATCACTCACACCGAGCCGGGCGTTAAGGGCAACACCGCCACCAACGTTACAAAGCCCGCCACTCTTGAGACCGGAGCGGTCGTGACCGTTCCCATGTTCATTAACGAGGGTGACATGATCAGAGTTGACACGCGCACGGGCGAATACATGGAGCGCGTATAGTCGATCAAACCGAAAGGAGAAATATTATGTCTGAATTAAAAAAAGAAGCTGCTTACATAAAAGGCTTGTTTGACGGCATGAAGCTCGATCCCGAAAAGGGCGAGACAAAAATTATATCGCATATCATCTCATATCTGGAAAAGTCCGCCGAGGAGATCAGCGCACTTGACAGTGAGCAGGGTTTTCTGGCCGACAGGATCGACGAGCTTGACGACGTGATCGAGATCCTCGCCGAGCAGATGGAAGGCTTTGACGAGCTTGACGATGATCTGTACCAGATCAAGTGCGAGCACTGCGGAGCCGAGATAGAGTTTACGGGTGACGATATCGACGATATTATCGGCGGCAGCTTTGAGTGTCCCGAGTGCGGCGAGGTTATAGAGCTTGACCTTTCCGCGATGGACGACGGCTGCGGCTGCGGACATGACCATGAATAATTGATTTTATCAAAACGAACAAAGGCGTTTCGTCTTTGTTCGTTTTTTGCGCTTGTAAATCACGCCGATTTGTGATATAATTAGATTTGTGATATAATTATTTAAAATAATATTCCGAGAAAGGAGCAGTTGTATGTTAAAGTTAAAGAAATTTTTCGCGGGGTTCTTATCTGTCATGACGGCTTTTGCCTGCCTTTCGGGCACGGCTTTGGCGGCGGACGAGGCAGAGCCCGCGGGTTATCATTTTATAGCGTATTTTGATGCCGACGGAATTATTTCCGATGTGAAGTCAATAAGCGGAACGCTGACCGAGGGGGAGATAGAGACTCTTGCCGAGGCGGAGTGTCCCGAGGGCGCGGAGGAAGCCAAGGTGTTCGACTGGACGGCTGATCTTGAGCCTAAGTCCGAAATGTTGAGCTATGACATGACGGAGGACAAGTCAAACACGGTGACGATCTATCACACTAACGATATGCACGGCAGTCTGATAGATTCAAGCTCGGCGATCGGCGTCGATAAGATCGCGGCCCTCAGAAACGCCACCGACGGCGCGTTTCTGGTTGACGCCGGAGACGCGACCCAGGGTGTTGCGTTCGCGTCGCTGTCAAAGGGCGAGGATGTCATAACTCTTATGAACGCCGCGGGCTATAAGGCTATGGCGGCGGGCAACCATGAGTTCGATTACGGCCTTGAGCAGCTCGCCAAAAACAGACAGGCGGCTGAATTCCCGATCATTTCCGCCAATACCTATTATGAGGGAAAGCCCTTATTCGCGGGCAGCTACAGCGGCGGGGAGACAAACGGCGAGAATGTCATTATAGAGGAAAACGGCATCAAGGTAGGCCTGTTCGCGCTGACGACAAGCGATACAAGCACATCCACAAATCCGAATAATATAGTCGGCGTTGAGTTCAAGAATGAGATTGAGACCGCCAAAGAGCAGGTCGCGGAGCTTGACCAAATGGGAGCGGACGTTATAGTTGCTGTCACGCATATGGGTAATCTGAGCGGCCAGGCGCCGATAACCGCTGTTCAGCTTGCTGAAGCTATGGGCGGCACCGAGCTTGACGCTATAATCGACGGACACAGCCATATGATAGAGAACGACACGGTAAACGGAATCGTTATCGGTCAGACCGGCACCGCGGACGCCAATGTGGGCAAAATGGAAATAACCGTCGGCGCTGACGGCGAAGTTAAAGCCGAGGAAACGACTTTGTCATATTATTTCTTCACAAATATTGACCCCGATCCCGCCGCGAAAGCCGTCGCGGATGAGCTGAGCAAAAAGAACGATGGTATGCTCGGTCAAAAAATAGGCGAGACGGCCGGAACTCTCTGGGGAGGCTCTATAAATCAGATCGCGGAATCACGCTCGAACGAGACGAACCAAGGCGATCTGATCTCAGATTCAATGCTCTATGCCGTAAAGAATAATCTGACCGGCGAATATAAGGACGCGCC
Source organism: uncultured Monoglobus sp. (assembly GCA_947630505.1). Classification (GTDB taxonomy): domain Bacteria; phylum Bacillota; class Clostridia; order Monoglobales; family Monoglobaceae; genus Monoglobus. The sequence goes on from CANRHV010000071.1 coordinate 7,746, forward strand.
CGTTGTGGCCGTGGAAAACGGCGGAGGCTTCCGAACGCTTATACCGACCGGCGATATCACACTGGGCAGCGTTATCAACAGCCTGCCGTTTAACAACACGGTCGTATACAAGGCGGTCACTCCGTCTTTGATTTACCAATTGATAGAGCAGTCGGCCGCGACCGTGAATTCTCAGGATCCCGAAACCGGTATGCTCGACGCGGCGTACAGCGGAAGCTTCCTGCAAATCGGAGGCATGCGCTTTGAGTATGACCCGAACGCGGAATCCGGAAACCGCGTAAAGGCAATATATACCGACGACGATGCTTTGCTTGAAAGGAATGATACAACATCCGTTATAATTCTCGCGTCAAACGATTATGTGTTCACAAACGATTTGATTAAAGATATTCCCAAACTCGGCGAGGCGGGGGATCTGGCTCAAGCGGTAATAGATTATATCGGCGTTTTGACCGAGAACGGAACAAAAGCTCTCGATATGCCGGTGACGCAGGGCAGGATCAAAACAGTCGGAGCGTACACCCCCAAGGATTACATCGCTCACATCAGAGCCGTGACCTCGGACGGCGCTTATGTTCTCGAGGGAACGGAAGTAGAAATATACATTGATGGCGTGAAGAATGACGGCAAACTGAAAGTCGGAGCGGACGGACTGGTTGAGTTTACTGTTAGCGACGGTCCCCACGCGGTCAAACTGTCCGAAAGCGGGGCCGAGGGCTATGTGAATAATTACAGCGGCGCCGGAATAATCGAGTCATTCGGCGAATGGGAAGGCGGCTATCCGAAAGTAGTGATTAGCGATTAGCGAATAGCGAATAGCGAATACGCGGAGAGAGTATGGCGAAAATCGTTAGCGTTTACCCGCGCACGTTTTAATGGCGGGCGAGCAAGTTGTTCGCCTGCTTGCCTCTCCCCAAGGGGCGAGCCAATTTAATGCCTCCTCCGGGGAGGAGGTGTCAACGTAGCGATTAGTAATTAGCGAATAGCGAATACGCGGAAAGAGTATTGCGAAAAGCGTTTATGTCTCACCCGCGTATGTTTATCTAATTAACTGTATGGGCGGATATCATCCGCCCGTTAAAACCAAATCTTAGCTGCGTCAAAAATTTTTGAAAAAATTTAAAAAAGTTCTTGACAAGGTTAAAAAGATGTGGTAAACTTAAAAAGTTGCTAACGTAGGGACTAGGGAATAGAAACTAGGAACTAGGTCTTACGGGGCTCCCGGAAAGTCCGAAGGACTTTTTGGGAAAGAGGAGCAAACCCGGAGCGGGTGAGGCTTTCGTGCTTGCGCGGAAGCGAAC
>CANRHV010000072.1 GCA_947630505.1 uncultured Monoglobus sp.
TCTCACGATGCCGCCCGATTTAGGGCGGCGTCGTGAAAGCATGTTAAGAATTCTTAAAAGGAGTGTTAAAAACATGAGAATATCTAAAAAGTTTATCGCGTGGGCGGCGGCGCTGGCAATGCTGATGTCTGTCGCGCTCTCGCCGGGTTTTTCGGCGTTCGCCGCGGACTTTGACGGCGCGGCGAGCGGCAGCGGCGCGAAGAGCGACCCGTACCTGATATCAAATCTTGAGCAGCTGGGCAAGCTCCGCGACTATGTAAACAGTGGAAATGACTGCGGCGGCATGTATTTTGAACTTACCGCCGACATCGACCTCGGAGGAGAGACTACGCCCTGGACCCCGATAGGCGACTATTCGGACCCGTTCGGCGGCACCTTTGACGGCGGCGGTCATTTGATCAGCGGCCTTTATATCGACTCAGACAACAGCTATATCGGCCTGTTCGGAAATTCGGGCGGAACCGTGCAAAACCTTGGTGTCAGCGGCGAGATAGTCGGTGGCGGAAGCTATGTCGGCGGCATCGCGGGATACAACAGCTACGGCACGATAGAGAACTGCTATAACCTCTGCTCCGTGAGCGGCAGCGTAAACGTTGGCGGCATCACGGGAGACAATTATTCCGGAGAGATCACAAACTGCTACAACGCGGGCGTGATAAGCGCGATGAGCAACGTCGGCGGCATAGCGGGATTTAACAGAGGCACGATCGAAAAATGCTACAGCAGCGGCGCGGTGAGCGCGGCGTCGCCTCAGATCACGTCATGCGGCGCGATAGCGGGCAGAGCGACCGGCGGCGAGATATCGGGATGCTATTATTTGATGAACACCGCGAGCGGCGGTATCGCGGGCAGCGATCAAGCGGGCGGCACAACGGTACTCTCCGCCAATGATCTGGCTCAAAGCGGCTCGTTTTCCGGCTGGGATTTTGACGGCACATGGGAAATAAACTCGTTTTTGAAAAGACCGACCCTGAAGTCCGTGCCTCAGCCGCTCAGCGTTTCAAGCAAGGCGGAGCTTGAGAGCCTGGCAAGCTACGTAAACTCGGGAAGTGGCGGCGCGGATATTTTGCTCACCGCTGACCTCGACCTCGGATGCAGCGCGGAAAAACCGTGGACCCCGATAGGAACCTCTGCGGCGCCGTTCAGCGGCACATTCGACGGCGGCGGACACATGATAAGCGGACTTTATACAGACCAAAACAGCGATTATCAGGGCTTGTTCGGATACGCCGCGCAGGGCTCTGTTATCCAAAATATCGGAATAACCGGCGGAAACGTTTCGGGCAGCGGCGACAATGTGGGATCGGTCGCGGGATACAGCACAGGCGAGATATCACGGTGCTACAGCGCGGCGTCTTCCACGGGCGGCGGCATAGTCGGAAACAACGCGGGCGAGGTCTCAAACTGCTATAACATCGGCGCGGCGGCGGTCGGCGGAATTGCGGCGGCAAACGGAGGAACCATATCAAATTGCTATAACACCGCCAAAAGCGGCAGCGGCATAGCGGGAAGCTCAAGCGTCGCGGTTACGGGCTGCTATTATCTGAGCGGCTCGGCAAGCGGCGGCATCGCGGGAAGCGACCCTCAAGACGGCGCGAAAACCGTGTCGAGCGCCGAACTCGCGCAAAAAGACACATTCGACGGCTGGGACTTTGATGCGGTCTGGGAGATCGGAACATTTGCCAGACCGATATTAAAATCGGTTCCCGAGCATGTGTTCACCTCGGGCAGCGGCTCCGAAGATGACCCCTATATAATAGACAGCGCCTCGGTTTTAAGCGCGCTCGCGGGCTATGTAAACAGCGGAAACGGCAAGAATGAATTTTTTAAGCTGAATAACGACATCGACCTCGGCGGCGCGGACAATAATTTCACGCCGATAGGAAACGCCTCCGCAAAATTCGGCGGCACATTCGACGGCGACGGACATAAGATAAGCGGCCTCAATATCAACTCAAGCGACGATGATCAGGGCTTGTTCGGATATATCGACAGCGGCGCCTCAGTCAAAGATCTGACCGTCGAGGGCTCGGTCAAGGGTAAGGATAACGTCGGCGGCATAGCGGGTCAATGCGCCGGAACCATCGAAAACTGTCATAACGCCTGTGACGTTACGGGAACAAACAACGTTGGCGGCATAGCGGGCCAAACCGTCAAAAACGGATATCTGGTCGTCGGTGTGCTTCAATACAATTATAACAGCGGCGCGGTCTCGGGCCAAGACGCGGTCGGCGGCCTTGTCGGAAACAATCAGGGCACAACGCAGGACAGCTATAACATCGGCGGTGTTTCGGGCAAAAACAATGTCGGCGGCGCAGCGGGCAAAAACAGCGGCACCGTATGGCGCGTTTACAATATCGGCAAGGTCTCGGGCAGCGGTTCAAACGTCGGCGGCGCCATAGGCGATCCCGGCACTACCGTCAACTATAACTATTATCTCGACTCCTGCGGCGCTCAAGGCAGCGGAAACAAATTGACTATCGAAAAGTTCGCCCAAGAGGACACTTTCCAGTATTGGGATTTTGACAAGGTTTGGACTATTGATTTCGGTGTCGCCGCGAGACCCGTTTTAAGCTCAAATCCCGAACCAAGTCTTTTCACAAACGGCAGCGGCACGTCGGATGATCCTTTTGAGATACCCGATCTTGAAACGCTTGAAAGATTCAGAGATTACACTAATAATAATGATTTACCCGCGCTGTATTATGAGCTTACGAATGACATAGATATGTCGAAAGAATACGGAGACGGCAAAAAGTCATGGACGCCCATAGGAAAAAACGCTGATACAAAATTCAACGGCACGTTTTTGGGAAACAACCATAAGATAAGCGGACTTTATATAAACACCGGCGATGATGAGCAGGGCTTGTTCGGCATTATTAACGGCGGAGCCTCGGTCAAGGATTTGACGGTCGAGGGCTCGGTCAAGGGCGGCGTTTATGTCGGCGGCATCAGCGGAGAAAGCGACGGCACAATATCGGGCTGCACGAATTCCGCGACAATATCGGGCAGCTCCTATATCGGCGGTATTGCGGGAAATAACGACGGCGCGATAACGAACTGCGCAAATTCCGCGGCCGTATCGCCCACAAGTACCTCGGCTAAACAAATAGGCGGCATTACCGGACAAAGCTTCGGCACGATATCGGGATGCAGAAATAACGGGTCTGTATCGGGCGGCGACTGCGGCGGCATAGTCGGATACAACTACGGCAAACTGGAGAATTGTGAAAATTACGGCTCTGTCAGCGCCGCCGGCAGTGATCCCGACGGCGACGGAAGCGACTGTGTTATCGGCGGCATCGCGAGCGTGAATGAAAATCAGCCGGGCAACAACACCACCGGTATAAGCGGCTGCGCAAATTACGGAACTGTATCAAGCGGCGGCCACAGCGGCGGCATAGTCGGAAATAATGATAACTCACTGGAAAATTGTGAAAATTACGGCTCTGTCAGCGGAGATATAGCTGTCGGCGGTATCGCGGGCGTGACTTCGAATAATGAGAATGTCGATAATGATATAGGCCATTGTTCAAACTTCGGCGCGATAAGCACCGGACAATACGGAGGCGGCATCGCGGGCAAAATCGAGGGAACTATCACGGAAGTCGAAGGGGGCATAGAACGAGCCGAGGGAACCATAGCATACTGCCATAATGACGGCAGCATCACGATCAGATTCGGAGCCAGTGTCTTCAGTGGGTCCGGACTTGGCGGCATCACGGGATACAATCTTGGTGTTTTAGAGCAATGTTACAATACCGGAGATATTTCTTCAAGAGCGTTCGACACCGCCGTCGGCGGTATTGCGGGCTATGGCACCGAATACGCAACCGTAAATTATTGTTATAATATCGGAAATATTAATGGAGGAAAATATAACGCCGGTATATCAGGCACTTATGACATAGCTGACCATACTGCGACTCATGGTCATATTCTGGCAGGCGAAATTAATAACTGTTATAATTTTGGCAGTATAGCGGGAGACAGTATGGCAAATCGCCGTTATTCGACCGAGGAATCCTCGTACGGTGTTTTTACTAATATTTCCGATTGTTATACATTAAATGATGTTTCTGAGAGCAGTGAATACGGAACGGGAAAATCCGCAGAGGAGTTTAAGTCCCTCGCGAGCGCCCTCGGCAGCGCCTATAAGGACGACACGTTTCTGGGCAGACCGATACTTAAAGATAATCCGGAGGACGGCGGCGGCACGCAGGATGACCCGCATTTAATTTCAAGTCTTGCGGCTCTTGAGACCTTCCGCGATTACATAAACGAGGGCAACGGCTCCGGCGAGTATTTCAAGCTGGCCGCCGATATAGATATGTCCGGCAAATACGGCGAAGACAAAGAATCGTGGACACCGATAGGAAACGATAAAGCGTTTAACGGTACATTCGACGGAGACGGACACACGATATCGGGCCTCTATATCAATACGACAGACGATAATCAAGGCCTGTTCGGATATGTCGGAGACAGCGGCACGGTCAAAAATCTCGGCGTCAGCGGCACGGTCACAGGGGGAAGCAGCACAGGCGGCATCGCGGGAAAGCTTGGCAAAGGAACGATCGAAAACTGCAAAAACGGCTGCGCCGTGAGCGGCAGCTCCGACGTCGGCGGCATTGCGGGACAGTCAAACGGCACTGTAAAAAACTGCTTTAACAGCGGCGCTGTCACGGGCAGCGATACCGATATCGGCGGCATCGCGGGAATAAACAGTGACGGAACGGTGCAAAACTGCTGTAATACCGGAGAGATAAAAGGCAAGGACAAAGTCGGCAGTGTATGCAGTAATACCGGCAACGGCAAGGTGACCAATTGTTATTATCTCGAAAACACGGGCGATGACTCGAACGCGACCGTAAAGACCGCGGATGAGTTTAAGTCCGGCGAAGTCGCGTATCTGCTGCAGAGCGGCTGCGACTCGCCGACCTGGGGACAGAACGGCGATTCCCCGGATCTGCTCGCGCTCAACAAGAATATAAAAACAATACACAAGGTGACATTTGAGAGCGAACGCCCGAACATAGGCGACGCGTATATTCCCGACGGCGAAAAGCTTTCGGTCAAGGACGATTATCCGTCCCTCAAGTGGTCGCAGACCGCGCCCGGCGCCGGAGAGCAGCCCGAGTTTGACCTAAGCACGCCGATAACAAGCGATATGACGCTCTATTTGATAGAAGGCCGCGAGTTTGAGCAAAGCTCCGATGGAGATATCACGCTCAAAGCCGAAATCGGAGCTCCGTTTGAGCAGGACCTGTTAGGCTTGCTGAAATTCGCGGACGGAAGCGGCATCACAGGCTCTGACTTTGAATTTGAACTGAAAGACGGCTCAACGCTCCCGAGCAGCTTTACTCTTGCGAACGGAAAGCTCAAATCAGACAAAGTCACGTCGGATATCGGCACATACAGCGTAACGTTCAATATTACGGACAAAAAGCCGTACAGCAATATCGCGCTTACCGCGCTTGACCCGAGCCCCGCGGAATTCTACGCCGAACTTACGATCAATATAGATGTAAGCTTCAGGGGCGGAGGCACAGCGGACTCGCCCTACGAGATCCCGAATCTTGAGACGCTTGAGGTGTTCCGCGATTACATAAACGCGGGCAACGGCAAGGGAGAGTATTTCAAGCTGGCCGCCGATATAAATATGTCGGACAAATACGGCGAAAATATAGCCTCGTGGACCCCGATAGGAACTTATGATAAAGCGTTTGAAGGCTCATTCGACGGAGACGGACACACGATATCGGGCCTCTATATCAATTCCCAATACGACAGCTATCAAGGTTTGTTTGGTTCTGTCGGTGAAAACGGCGCCATCAAAAATCTCGGCCTTGACGGCGCGGTCACCGGAGGAAACTGTACGGGCGGAATCGCCGGTTCGCTTGAACACGGAACGATCGAAAACTGCAGAAACGGCTGCGACGTAAGAAGCTATGACTACCATGTTGGCGGCATTGTCGGAGAATCATATTACGGCACGATACAGAATTGTCATAACAGCGGCGCGGTCACCAACAGAGGAGACTACACGGGCGGCATCGCCGGTTCGCTTGAACACGGAACGATCGAAAACTGCAGAAACGACTGCGACGTAAGCGGATACTACGATGTCGGCGGCATCGCGGGAATAAACAGTGACGGAACGGTGCAGAATTGTCATAACAGCGGCGCTGTCAAGGAACAACGCCTTTTCGGCGGCGCCAGCGGCATTGGCGGCATTGCGGGTGAAAGCAATAGCACGGTGCAAAACTGCTATAATATCGGAAATATCAACGGAAGTAGAGAACTCGGCGGCATCTGCGGTACGTATAGCGGCGGCAGTATTACCAATTGCTATTATCTCGATGGCACGCATGAGGACCCGAACGCGACAGTAAAGACCGCGGATGAGTTTAAGTCGGGCGAAGTCGCGTATCTGCTGCAGAGCGCCTGCGATGAGCCGACTTGGGGCCAGAAGATAGGAGAAGATAACTATCCGATCCTGACAAGTGACGCGGACAAAAAGGTCGTTAAAGTGACATTTGCGACAAACGATAACGCGAATTACGCGGCGAGCTACACGAACGCGGGCGGCAAGGTGACGCTGCCCGACGATCCCGAAACGGACGACGGCACCGAGTTTAAATGGTCGGCGTCAAGCGCCGCGCCGTTTGAGGAGTTCACCGCCGACACGTCGGTGACCGAGGACACGGTCGTTCATTCGGTCAGACGCGAGTTCTTTGGAGGTGAAAGCGACGCAGTCAGCCTCAGCGGAACCTACGGCGAGGGCATAACCGCGGACCTTTCGCAGTATATCGAGTACAAAAACGGCGCATCCGTTTCGGGCAATTTCAGGTATACCATAAGCGACGAGGGTCAAACCGAGGCGACAATAAACGGCAGTATGCTGTCTGTCCCGAAGAACACAAACGCGGGAAGCTACACGCTCACGGTCACGGCGGAGGAAAAAGCGCCTCTGTTCTCGCTCGCGAGCGTTGAGACATTCGGCACAGACCCCGTGACGCTTAAAATAAACGTGAACATAGCAAAGGCCGACCCGGTCGTTGTCGTTAAATCGGCCAACGCGCTGTATGACGACGACCCCGAGCCCGACGAGCTGGTTATAGGCACAACGAGCGGCGGAACGCTGCAATACAGCACCGACGGCAAAACCTATACCGAGGATATCCCGAAGGCGCACGAGGCGGGCGAATACACCGTTTGGTACAAAGTGGTCGGCGACAATAACTACAACGACGCCGCGCCAAAATCAATAAAGGTCAAGATAGCTCACGGATTCGCGGATGTGGCAACAAAGCCGAGAGCGGTCAGGGGTCTTGTGTTCAGCGGCGAACCGCAGGAGCTCATAACCGCGGGAAGCGGCACAAACGGCGAAATGCAGTACAGTCTCGACGGCGAAAATTACTCGCCCGAGATCCCGACCGGCACAGCCGTGGGTCAATACATCGTTTGGTACAAGATGGTCGGCGGATTTATCGACGGCAAGCACTACCACGACAGCGAGGCCGCTTCTTTGACCGCAACGATCGGAAAGGGCGATTCGGCTGTAGAGTCGGACGGCGCGGACGTTGTCTATGGAGACGCGTTCACCCTCACCGCCGAGGTTTCAAAGGCTGACGCGGCTGTCGCCGCTCTCGCGTCCGATGAGGATAAGGTCGATTTCTATATCGGAGAAACGTTCCTCGGTTCGGCCGACGCGGATTACGGCGGCGCGGAGCTCAAAGACAGCGGCATTGCGGAGCTCACGATCACGGCGGACAAGAAATTTGCGATCGGGGCCAATGTGATTAGAGCCGAGTACGGCGGCAGCGTGAACTTAAATGGCAGTGAGAACAATTCGATCACCGTCACGATGGCTCAAAAGCCGATCGAGTACGAAGTGTCGGCGCGCAACAAGACCTACGACGGCACGGCGGACGTTGAAGTGACGCTCACGCCCACCAATAACGGGGACGACGACGTTGCGCTTACTGCGAAAGGCGCGGCGCCCACAGCGAACGCGGGCAGCTATGAAACGGTCGATCTGACCGAGATAGCGATAAGCGGCGCCGACGCGGGCTATTACAGCATATGCATCGAAAAGAGCGGCGTCGAGCTTGAGAATTTCGCCGCGATATCAAAAGCGCAGTCAAGCGTAAAGACGCCTCCGACGGCGAACGACCTTACCTACACGGGCGAGGAGCAAGAGCTTGTGACCGCGGGCGAAGCCGATGGCGGAACGTTTGTATACGCCTCAGAGCAAAACGGCGAGTATACCGAAAATATCCCGACGGGCACAAACGCGGGAGATTACACCGTGTGGTACAAGGTGATCGGCGACAGCAATCACAATGACACCGAGCCGCAGTCGATCGCAGCCTCGATAAACAAGGCCGTATCCTCGGGAACGGTCACGGCGAATGACTTAACCTACACCGGCGAGGCGCAGGAGCTTGTGACCGCGGGTGATACAGAGGGCGGAACGCTCGCATACTCTTTGGAGCAAAATGGGGATTATTCCGAAAATATCCCGACCGGCACAAACGCGGGAGATTACACAGTTTGGTATAAAGTAATAGGCGACAGCAATCACAGCGACAGCGAGCCGAAATCAATAACCGTGAATATCGCGAAAGCCGACCCGACCGTGACGGTTAAATCTGCCAAGGCGCTGTATGACGACGAAGTTCACGAGCTTGTGACATATGAGGCTCCGAGCGGCGTCACGGTACTGTTCAGCGATTCCGAAAACGGCGAATACTCGGCGGAAATACCGACCGGAAAAGCCGCGGGCGAATACACCGTTTGGTACAAGG
>CANRHV010000073.1 GCA_947630505.1 uncultured Monoglobus sp.
TCTCACGATGCCGCCCGATTTAGGGCGGCGTCGTGAAAGCATGTTAAGAATTCTTAAAAGGAGTGTTAAAAACATGAAAATATCTAAAAAGTTTATCGCGTGGGCGGCGGCGCTGGCAATGCTGATGTCTGTCGCGCTCTCGCTCGGTTTTTCGGCGTTCGCCGACGGCTTCGACGGCGCGGAGAGCGGAAGCGGCAAGGACGGAGACCCGTACCTGATATCAAATCTTGAGCAGCTGGGCAAGCTCCGCGACTATGTATACGGCGGAAATGACTGCGGCGGCATGTATTTTGAACTTACCGCCGACATCGACCTCGGCGGAGCGATCTCGCCATGGACCCCGATAGGCGGCCTTTCAAACCCGTTCGGCGGCACATTTGACGGCGGCGGACACACGATATCGGGCCTCTATATCGACTCAAGCGAAAGCTATCTCGGCCTGTTCGGAAATTCGGGCGGCACCGTGAAAAACCTGGGCGTCAGCGGCGAGATCACCGGCGGCGGCAGCTATGTCGGAGGCGTCGCGGGATACAGCAGCGGCACGATAGAGAACTGCTACAGCATTTGCTCCGTGAGCGGCAGCGGAAACGTGGGCGGCATCACGGGAGACAGTTATTACGGAGGAGAGATCACAAACTGCTACAACGCGGGCGCGGTAAGCGCGACGAGCAACGTCGGCGGCATAGCGGGATTCAACAGAGGCACGATCGAAAAATGCTACAGCAGCGGCGCGGTGAGCGCTTCGTCGCCGCAGCTTCCGTCATGCGGCGCGATAGCGGGAAAATCAAGCAGCGGTGAGATCTCCGACTGCTATTATTTGATAGGCACCGCAGACGGCGGCATCTCGGGCAGCGACCAAACGGGCGGCACGAACGCGCTGTCCGCCGACGGACTCGCCGAAAGCGATTTGTTTGTCGGCTGGGATTTTGACGGCACATGGGAAATAAATTCGTTTTTGAAAAGACCGACCTTAAAGTCCGTGCCTCAGCCGCTCAACATTTCAAGCAAGGCGGAGCTTGAGAGCCTGGCAAGCTACATAAACTCGGGCGGCGGCAGCGGCGCAAATATCCTGCTCACCGCAGACATCGACCTCGACGGCAGCGCGGAAAAACCGTGGACCCCGATAGGAACCGAGGCTGCGCTGTTCAGCGGCACATTCGACGGCGGCGGCCACACGATAAGCGGACTTTATACCGACCAAAACAGCGATTACCAAGGTCTGTTCGGATACGCGGCGCAGGGCTCCGTTATCAAAAATTTCGGAATAATCCACGGAAGCGTTTCGGGCAGCGGCAGCAACGTCGGCTCTGTCGCGGGATACAGCGCGGGCGAGATATCGCGCTGCTACAGCGCGGCGTCCTCCTCGGGCGGCGGCATAGTCGGAAACAACGCGGGCGAAATTTCAAACTGCTATAACATCGGCGCGGCGGCTGTCGGCGGCATCGCCGCGGCAAACAGCGGAAGCATATCAAATTGCTATAACATCGGCAAAAGCGGCAGCGGCATTTCGGGAAGCTCAAGCGGCGCGGTCACGGGCTGCTTCTATCTGAGCGGCTCGGCAAGCGCCTCCGCGGACGGAGCGAAAGCCGTATCAAACGCCGACCTCGCGAAAAAAGAAACCTTCGAGGGCTGGGATTTTGACACGGTATGGGAGATCGGAGCTCTCTCGCGCCCGACCTTGATATCGATCTACGAGACTATCTTCTCATCGGGCAGCGGTTCCGAAGGTGACCCTTATATAATAGACAGCGTCTCGTCTTTAGACGTGCTTGCGAACTATGTAAACGGCGGAAACGGCAAGGATGAATTCTTTAAGCTGAATAACGACATCGACCTCGGCGGCGCGGACAATGATTTCACGCCGATAGGCAGCGCCTCCGCAAAGTTCGGCGGCACATTCGACGGCGGCGGCCATAAGATAAGCGGCCTCAATATCGACTCAAGCGGCGACGATCAGGGCCTGTTCGGATATATCGACAGCAGAGGCTCGGTCAAAGATCTGACCGTCGAGGGCTCCGTCAAGGGCAAGAATAACGTCGGCGGTATCGCGGGTCAATGCGAGGGAACCATAGAGAGCTGCTATAACGCGTGCGGCGTCACGGGAACAAACAACGTGGGCGGCATCGCGGGTCAAATCGCCGCAAGCGCGGGAGCCGGCGGCACGATCAAGTACTGCTATAACAGCGGCGCGGTATCGGGTCAAGACACGGTCGGCGGCGTTGTGGGAAACAATTTGTTCATGACGCAGGACAGCTACAATATCGGCAGCGTTTCGGGCACAAATAATGTCGGCGGCGCGGTGGGTCAAAACAACGGCGACAAAAGCGACGTTAAGCATGTTTACAACACCGGCAAGGTCTCGGGCAGCGGCTCAAGCGTCGGCGGCGTTATAGGCTCGTCAAGCGGCATTGACGACAACAACTATTACCTCGACACCTGCGGCGCCAATGGCGGTGGCGGAACAGCTCTGAGCTCGGATAAGTTCGCTGAAAAAGGCAGCTTTACGGGATTTGATTTTGACACGGTCTGGAAGATCGATCAGAAAATCGCCTTGAGGCCCGTTCTGATATCGAATTCTGAGCCCCCGCTTTTTGCGGGCGGCAGCGGCACGTCTGATGATCCTTATGAGATACCCGACCTTGAAACGCTTGAAAAGTTCGGAGATTACATTAATAATAATAATTTGCCCCAGCTGTATTATGAGCTTACGAATGATATCGACATGTCGAAGGATTACGGAGACGGCAAAAATTCGTGGACTCCGATAGGAAACAGCGGCAAAAAATTCAACGGCGTATTTTTGGGAAACGGGTATGAGATCAGCGGACTTTATATAAACTCCGATAATGACTATCAGGGCTTGTTCGGATATATCGACAGCGGAGCCTCGGTCAAAGATTTGACTATCGGAGGCTCGGTCAAGGGCAAGAATTACGTCGGCGGCATAGCGGGCCAAAGCGACGGCTCGATAGAAAACTGCCATAGCGACTGCGCTGTCACGGGCACAAACAATGTCGGCGGTATTTCGGGATCTAACTCAGGCAAAATATCGGAATGCGAAAACTCAGCGGCCGTATCGGCGAGCAACGGCATAAGCGGCGGCATAACGGGAAGCAACACGGGACAGCTTGAAAGCTGTGAAAATTCCGGCTCTGTCAGCAGCAACAGGGATGAAACCGGCGAATCCGGCGGCATCGTGGGCGAACATGCAGATACAGACGGTGTCCATATAAACAACTGCACAAATTACGGAACCGTGTCGAGCTATAACGGCGGCGGCATAGTCGGAGTCAGCAAAGGCAGAGTGAGCAGCTGTGAAAATTACGGCTCTATTGACGGAGAAAACAATGCCGGCGGCATAGCGGGCGCACTTATAGTACCGGACGAGAAAAAAAATGAGAAAACAACCGGAAACATTACGGAAAACAGCACAAATTACGGAAATGTCACGAGCAGAAATAATTGCGGCGGCATCGCCGGCTATAATGAAGCCCTTGTGAACCTAATCACTTATGACGGAATAAACGGATGTTCCAACTTCGGCACGATCAATGCTATCAAATACGGAGGCGGCATAGCGGGAGATAATCACGGCGGTATTTATAACAGCCATAACAGCGGCAAAGTCGTAGGCAGCAAAGACGGCGATGACGATTTGTGTATCGGCGGTATAGCGGGACTATGCGATGTCACGGATTCGAATAACATACCATATATATACCGCTGCTACAACACCGGAGATGTTTTTTCAAACAAGGCCGGCGCAAAATGCGGCGGCATCACAGGTTATGGTTCCTGTTACGGTGAAAGATACGGTGCAATTATACAGAGATCTTATAATGTTGGAAATATTAAAGGAGGACAATATAACGGAGGTATAGAAGGCTATTCCGATCTTACCGAGATCACGTTTTGCTATAATTACGGCGTTGTAGATGGAGACGGCGTTGTAGATGGAGAAAGTATTTCACCTACGTGGGGAACTGGACCAAAATACAACCTCTATACATTAAAAGGAGCAGCTCAAAAAAATGCAATAGCCGAGGAACGCACTGCCGATCAGTTTAAATCGCTCGCGAGTGAAATCAGCAGCGACTATAAGGACGACGCGTTCTTGGGCAGACCGATACTTATCGAAAATCCGGAGGACGGCAGCGGCACACAGGATGACCCGCATATAATTTCAAGTCTTTCGGCTCTTGAAGCGTTCCGCGATTATATAAACGCGGGCAACGGCTCCGGCGAGTATTTCAAGCTGGCCGCCGACATAGATATGTCGGACAAATACGGCGAAAATAGTGAAAGTTGGACGCCGATAGGAAGCTTTAACGAAGAGTTTAACGGCACATTCGACGGAGACGGACACACGATATCGGGGCTCTATATCAATACGACAGACGATTATCAAGGCCTGTTCGGAGCTGTCGATAAAGACTGCACGATCAAAAATCTCAGCGTTAGCGGCACGGTCGCCGGAGGGTCTGACACGGGCGGCATCGTCGGTTATGTTTACTACGGAACGATCGAAAACTGCAAAAACGACTGCGCGGTAAGCGGAAAAACTTCGGTTGGCGGCGTTGCGGGAGAAACATATTACGGCAAGGTCATAAATTGCTTCAACGGCGGCGCTGTCACAGGCAGCGATATGCAAATCGGCGGCGTTGCGGGAGAAAATGCTTACGGCACGGTGCAAAACTGCTATAATGTCGGAGAAATAAGCGGCGGGGACTATGTTTACGGTATAAGCTATAATGATTACTGCACGATAACCAATTGCTATTATCTCGATGGCACGCGCGATGATCCGAGCGCGACCGCAAAGACCGCGGATGAGTTTAAGTCGGGCGAAGTCGCGTATCTGCTGCAGAGCGGCTGCGATTCGCCGACCTGGGGACAAAACGGCGATTTCCCGGACCTGATCGCGCTCAACGATGACCTGAAAATCTTGCACAAGGTGACATTTGAGAGCGATCACCCGAAAGTAGCAGACGTGTATATTCCCGACGGCGAAAAGCTTTCGGTCAAGGACGACTATCCGTACGTCAAATGGTCGCAGACCGCGCCCGGCGGCGGAGAGCAGGCCGAGTTTGACCTAAGCACGCCGATAACAGACGATTTGACGCTCTATTTGATAGAAGGCCGCGAGTTTGAGCAGAGCTCCGAGGGAGATATCACGCTCAAGGCCGAATACGGAGCTCCGTTTGAGCAGGATCTGTTAAGCTTACTGAAATTCGCGGACGGAAGCGGCATCACAGGCTCCGACTTTGAATTTGAGGTGAAAAAGGGATCAACGCTCCCGAGCAGCTTTACTCTTGCGAACGGAAAGCTCAAATCAGACAAAGTCGCGTCGGATATCGGCAAATACAGCGTAACGTTTAATATTACGGACAAAAAGCCGTACAGCAATATCGCGCTTGCCGCCCTCGATCCGAACCCCGCGGAATTTTTAGCCGAGCTTACCGTAAACATAGATGTAAGCTTCAGGGGCGGCGGCACAGCGGACTCGCCCTACGAGATCCCGAATCTTGAGGCGCTTGAGGCGTTCCGCGATTACATAAACGCGGGGAACGGCTCCGACGAATATTTTGAGCTCACCGCCGATATAGATATGTCGGGCAAATACGGCGATAAGAAAGCCTCGTGGACGCCGATAGGAAGCTTTAACAAAGAGTTTAGCGGCACATTCGACGGAGACGGACACACGATATCGGGGCTCTATATCAATACGACAGACGATAATCAAGGCCTGTTCGGAGCTGTCGATAAAGACTGCACGATCAAAAATCTCGGCGTTAGCGGCACGGTCGCCGGAGGGTCCAATACGGGCGGCATCGTCGGTTATGTTGACTACGGAACGATCGAAAACTGCAAAAACGACTGCGCGGTAAGCGGAAAAACTTCGGTTGGCGGCGTTGCGGGAGACACATATTACGGCAAGGTCATAAATTGCTTTAACGGCGGCGCTGTCACAGGCAGCGATATGCAAATCGGCGGCGTTGTGGGAGAAAATGCTTACGGCACGGTGCAAAACTGCTATAATGTCGGAGAGATAAGCGGCGAGGACCATGTTTGCGGTATATGCGATAATGCTTACGGCAAGGTAACCGATTGCTATTATCTCGATGGCACGCATGAGGATCCGAACGCTAAGGTAATGACCGCGGATGAGTTTAAGTCGGGCGAAGTCGCGTATCTGCTGCAGAGCGCCTGCGATGAGCCGACTTGGGGCCAGAAGATAGGAGAAGATAACTATCCGATCCTGACAAGTGACGCGGACAAAAAGGTCGTTAAAGTGACATTTGCGACAAACGATAACGCGAATTACGCGGCGAGCTACACGAACGCGGGCGGCAAGGTGACGCTGCCCGAGGATCCCGATATAGACGGAGTCGAGTTTGAAATGTGGTCGGCGTCAAGCGCCGCGCCGTTTGAGGAGTTCACCGCCGACACGTTGGTGACCGAGGACACGGTCGTTCATTCGGTCAGACGCGAGCTCTTCGGCGGCGAAAGCGACGCGGTCAGCCTCAGCGGCACCTACGGCGAGGGCATAACCGCAGACCTGTCGCAATATATCGAGTACAAAAATGGCGCATCCGTCTCGTGCGGATTCAGATACACCATAAGCGACGAGGGCCAGACCGAAGCGGCGATAAACGGCAGTATGCTGGCTATCCCGAAGAATACAAACGCGGGAAGCTACACGCTCAAGGTCACAGTAGAGGAAAAGACGCCGCTCTTCTCGCTCGCCAGCGTTGAGACCTTCGGCACAGACCCCGTGACGCTTACAATAAACGTGAACATTGCGAAGGCCGACCCGGTCGTTGTCGTTAAATCGGCCAACACGCTGTATGACGACGATCCCGAGCCCGACGATCTGGTTATAGGCACAACGAGCGGCGGCACTTTGCAATACAGCACAGACGGCGAAACCTATACCGAGGATATACCTAAAGCGCACGAGGCCGGTGAATATACCGTTTGGTACAAAGTAGTCGGCGATAATAACTACAATGATGTTGCGCCAAAATCAATAAAGGCAAAGATAGCTCACGGATTCGCGGATGTGGCGGCAAAGCCGAGAGCGGTCAGGGGTCTTGTGTTCAGCGGAGAGCCGCAGGAGCTCATAACCGCGGGAAGCGGCACAAACGGCGAAATGCAGTACAGCCTTGACGGCGAAAATTATTCGGCCGAGATCCCGACAGGCACAGCCGCGGGCCAGTACACCGTTTGGTACAAGGTGGTCGGAGGATTTATCGACGGCAAGCATTATCACGACAGCGAGGCCGATTATTTGACCGCCGCGATCGGAAAGGGCGGTTCGGCCGTAGAATCTGACGGAGCGGATGTTGTCTACGGAGACGCGCTCACCCTCACCGCCGAGGTCTCAAAGGCTGACGCGGCTGCCGTAGCTCTCGCGTCCGATGAGGATAAGGTCGATTTCTATATCGGAGAAACGTTCCTCGGCTCGGCAGACGTAGATTACGGCGGCGCGGCGCTCAAAGACAGCGGCACCGCCTCGCTCACGGTCACGGCGGACAAGAAATTCGCGATCGGAGCCAATACGATAAGAGCCGAGTACGGCGGCAGCGTGAACCTGAACGGCAGCGAGAACGATTCGATCACCGTCACGATGGCTCAAAAGCCGATCGAGTACAAAGCGTCGGCGCGCAACAAGACCTACGACGGCACGGCGGACGTTGAAGTGACGCTCACGCCGACCAACAACGGCGATGACGACGTTGCGCTGACCGCGAAAGGCGCGGCGCCCACAGCGAACGCGGGCAGCTATGAAACGGTCGATCTGACCGAGATAGCGATAAGCGGCGCAGACGCGGGATATTACAGCGCAGACAGCGAAAAGAGCGGCGTCGAGCTTGAGAATTTCGCCGCGATATCAAAAGCAAACTCAAGCGTCAAGACGCCTCCGACGGCGAATGATCTCACCTACAGCGGCGAGGCGCAGGCGCTTGTGACCGCCGGCGAAGCCGATGGCGGAACTTTCGCGTACTCTTTGGAGCAAGACGGCGAGTATTCCGAAAATATCCCGACCGGCACAAACGCGGGAGATTACACAGTTTGGTACAAAGTGATCGGCGACAGTAACCACAATGACAGCGAGCCGCAGTCGATCGCGGCCTCGATAAACAAGGCCGTATCCTCGGGAACGGTCGCCGCGAATGAGCTTACCTACACGGGCGAGGCGCAGGAGCTTGCGACAGCGGGCGAAGCCGAGGGCGGAACGCTCGTATACTCTTTGGAGCAAGACGGCGAGTATAGCGAAAATATCCCGACAGGCACAAACGCGGGCGATTATACCGTGTGGTACAAAGTGATAGGTGACAGCAATCACAGCGACAGCGAGCCGAAATCAATAACCGTGAATATTGCGAAGGCGGATCCGACCGTGACAGTGATATCGGCCAAGGCTCTGTATGACGACGAAATCCACGAGCTTGTGACATACGAGGCTCCGAGCGGCGTCACAGTATTGTTCAGCGATTCCGAAAACGGCGAGTATTCGGCGGCAATACCGACAGGCACAGCCGCGGGCGAATATACCGTTTGGTACAAGGCGGTCGGAAACAGCAACTATAACGATCTGCCGCCCGCGTCCGTAAAAGTGAAGATAGCCCACGGTTTCGCCGATGTCACAAA
>CANRHV010000074.1 GCA_947630505.1 uncultured Monoglobus sp.
TTCATGCGGCGGCTGAGCTCCTTTGATGAAATGCGCTCGACCCCGCTTTCGTATAGATCAGTAATATGTCTGTAATATCTGGGCAGACGGTTGACGACCGAGCCCGATACTTTTTTTTCCATAGTTCCTCTCCCGATTGTTTTTCCTCAGGTTTTTATGCCAGCTTTGACATAATGTAATCCGCGAATTCGGCTGATGTGGCGCCCGTGTCGCGGCCGGTTATAACCAGCTTCTTCTCGGTGTACATGCACTCGTCGAGAGCCTTTTCAAGCGCTTTTGCCTTGTCAACGTATCCGATATGCTCAAGCAGCATGACCGCCGCTCTGATAATGCTGCACGGATCGGCGTACTTGTCTCTGCCCTCCTGCACCATTCTGGGCGCGCTGCCGTGGATAGCCTCAAACATGGCGTAGCGCTTTCCGATATTGGCGCTGCCCGCCGTGCCGACGCCGCCCTGGAACTCGGCCGCCTCGTCGGTCAGAATGTCGCCGTAGAGATTGGGCAGAACCAGAACCTGGAACTGGGTCCTTCTCTTGGGGTCGACCAGCTTGGCCGTCATGATATCGATATACCAGTCGTCAAGCTCGATTCCGGGATAGTCCTTGGCCACTTCCTTGCAGACGCTCAGGAAATTGCCGTCGGTCGTCTTTATAACATTGGCCTTTGTGACGCAGGTCACGCGGGTCTTGCCGGCCTTTTTCGCGTAGTCGAACGCGGCTCTCGCTATTCTCTCGGAGCCCTCTCGCGTCTGAACGACAAAGTCTATCGCCAGATCGTCGGTCACGTTAACGCCCTTTGAGCCGACAGCGTATCCGCCCTCGGTATTCTCGCGGTAGAACGTCCAGTCGATGCCCTCGTCGGGAACCTTTACCGGTCTCACGTTGGCAAACAGATCAAGCTCCTTGCGCATGGCGACGTTGGCGCTCTCGATATTCGGCCAGGGATCGCCCTGTCTGGGGGTGGTGGTGGGGCCCTTTAAGATAACATGGCACTGCTTGAGCTCGTCAAGCACGTCGTCGGGCAGAGCTTTGCCGACCTCGGCTCTGTGCTCTATCGTGCAGCCCGTGATCTCCTTGAATGCTATCTTGCCGCTCTCTGTCTCGTCTTTAAGCAGGAATTTTAATATTCTCTCGGCCTGCTCGGTGATGGCGGGGCCTATTCCGTCGCCTCCGACAACGCCGATAACGATTTGATCCAGTTTTCCGTAATCAATAAAGTCCTTTTCGGCCTTCATTTTTTCCACTCTTTTGAGCTGCTCCGAGAGCACCTCCTCGAATTTTTTCTTAGCGTCCTCGATTTGCGCTGTATATGACATGTTTTTTCCTCCTTATGCGTTGTTTTTTGTATAGTTCAAAAGTCCGCCGGCAAGCAGCATCTTTCTCTGGCGCTCCGACAGGTCTATCTTCGCCTCGAACTCAAAGCCCTTGGTGACGTCCTTGATCTTGAGCGTGTCGCTGCTCTCGATCTGCTCGCGCACGTTCTCGATGAGCAGATCGTCCATCTGGTCGATCCTGTCGTAATCCGCCTCGTTTGCGAAAGTCATCGGGATAATACCCGCGTTTATCAGATTCGCCATGTGTATTCTGGCGAACGACTTGACAAGCACCGCCTTGACGCCCAAGTACAGAGGCGCGAGAGCGGCATGCTCTCTGGACGAGCCCTGACCGTAGTTGCTGCCGCCCACCACTATGCTGCGTTTAAGCTCAAGCGCCCTCTTGGGGAACTCCTCGTCGCACACCGCGAAGCAGTATTCCGAGATCTTGGGAATATTGGAGCGCAGCGGCAGTATTTTGGCGCCCGCGGGCATGATGTGGTCGGTGGTTATGTTGTCGCCCACCTTGAGGCCGCATTTCGCGTCGATCGTGTCGAGCAGCGGCTCGGAAACGGGAAACGGCTTGATGTTGGGACCGCGGAGCACCTCGACCTCGTCCATTCTGTCAGCCTCGATCGGGGGAACGACCATGTTGTCGTTTATCGTGAACACCTCGGGCAGGGTGAACTTCGGCATATCGCCCAAGGTTCTGGGGTCGGTCATAACGCCCGCCAGAGCCGATACCGCCGCTACCTCGGGAGACACGAGATATATCTGTCCGTCCTTGGTGCCGCTTCTGCCCTCGAAGTTTCTATTGAACGTTCTCAGCGAGATGCCGCCCGAATTGGGAGACTGGCCCATGCCTATGCAGGGACCGCAAGCGCTCTCCAGAATTCTCGCGCCCGCGTCTATCATCTTGCCCAGAGCGCCGTTCTCGGCGATCATGTTGAGCACCTGCTTGGAGCCTGGAGCGATCGCCAGCGAAACGCCGGGGTCTACCGTCTTGCCGTCCAGTATATACGCCACCTTGAGCATATCAAGCAGCGACGAGTTTGTGCAGGAGCCGATGCAGACCTGATCTATCTTCATGCCCGCCAGATCCGATATCTTTTTCACGTTGTCGGGAGAATGGGGGCACGCGGCCATAGGCTCAAGCTCGCTCAAGTCGATTTTGATTATCTCGTCATACTCCGCGTCGTCGTCGGCCTTGAGCTCGGTGTAATCCTGCTCTCTGCCCTGAGCCTTGAGAAACTCTCTCGTGGTCTCGTCGGACGGGAATATCGAGGTCGTGGCGCCCAGCTCGGCGCCCATGTTGGTAATAGTGGCTCTCTCGGGAACCGAAAGGGTCTTTACGCCCTCTCCGCAATACTCGATGACCTTGCCCACGCCGCCCTTAACGGACATGACGCGCAGCACCTCTAAAATAACATCCTTGGCGGCGACCCACGGGCTCAGCTTACCCGAAAGCTCCACCTTGACGATCTTTGGATATGTAATATAATAAGTTCCGCCGCCCATCGCGACCGCGACGTCCATACCGCCCGCGCCGATGGCTATCATGCCGATGCCGCCGCCCGTGGGGGTGTGGCTGTCGGAGCCGATCAGGGTCTTGCCGGGAATGCCGAAGCGCTCCAGATGCACCTGATGACAAATTCCGTTGCCGGGACGGGAGAAATAAATACCGTGTTTTTTGCAAACGCTGCCTATGAACCTGTGGTCGTCGGCGTTTTCAAAGCCGCTCTGCAGCGTGTTGTGGTCGATATACGCAACCGATTTTTCGGTCTTGACTCTGGGCACGCCCATGGCCTCGAATTCAAGATAAGCCATTGTTCCCGTCGCGTCCTGAGTCAATGTCTGGTCAATGCGGATACCTATTTCCTGCCCTTTGACAGGCTCGCCCTCGACAATGTGGCTGCGCAAGATTTTTTCCGTAAGTGTCAAACCCACTGACATCATCTCCTGTTCTCATTAGTTTAAAGGTTTTAAATCTATCTATAATATTTTATAATATCAAACCCCGCTTGTCAAGGGGAGTGACAGTTTTTAACAAAAATATATTTACATTTATTTCCGACGGACGCGGCTCGATAAGCGGCAAACAAAAAAGCCCGAGCGGGCTTTTTTAGTTCAATTCAAGCTTGCCGACTATTTCTTTCACAGATTTATAACCGTTTTGATCTAAGTAGTCGTTAATGCCGTTTCTGACCTTAATCCAGGCGTAGGGGTCGACTATTCCGGCGGTGCCCACCGCCACGGCGTCGGCTCCCGCCAGCAGGAACTCTATCGCGTCCTCTCCGCTTGCGATGCCGCCCATGCCTATGATCGGCAGCTTCACGGCCTGCCTCACCCGGTGCACCATGCGCACAGCCACGGGCATGACGGCCGGACCCGAAAGGCCGCCGGTGTTGTTGTTAAGCACCGGGCGTCTGGTCTTTATGTCTATTTTCATGCCGAGCAGCGTGTTGATAAGCGACAGCGCGTCGGCGCCGCCCGCCTCGGCAGCTTTGGCGATCTCGGCGATATCGGTCACGTTCGGCGACAGCTTCACGATAAGAGGCGCCTTTGCCACCGCCTTGACCTTTGACGTCACTTCCTCGACCATTTTCGGATCGGTGCCGAAGGCCATGCCGCCCACCTTAACATTGGGGCACGAAATGTTGAGCTCGAGCATATCGAGCTTGTCGCCCAGCATTTCGGCGACCTCGACGTAGTCCTCCACGGTGGAGCCGCATAGATTGGCGATCAGCTTGGTGTCAAACTTTCTGAGCCACTCGAGCTCATTTTCAAGAAAATGCTCCGCGCCGGGGTTCTGGAGCCCAACGCTGTTCAATATGCCGTCGTTGGTTTCGGCGATCCTGGGCGACTTGTTGCCGAGCCTCGGTTTTGCCGAAAGCGCTTTGAGGCACACCGCGCCCAGCTCCGACAGGTCAAAATACTCGGCGTATTCTCTGCCGAAGCCGAAGGTTCCCGAACCGGTCGTGACGGGATTTTTCCACTCAACGCCGGCAATGTTTACTTTAAGATCAGCCATCGAAATCCACCTCCGCTCCGCTGAATACCGGACCATCCTTGCAGACCCGCTTTTTTGAGCCGTCGGTCATCGCGCAGGCGCAGGCCACGCAGGCGCCCACGCCGCAGCCCATCCGCTCTTCCATTGATATCAGGCAATCAATACCGTTTTCCTCGGCGGTATCCGCCGCGATCTTCATCATCGGCAGCGGGCCGCAGGTATATATCCTTGAATACTTCGCGCCCGACGCGAGCTTTGCTTTCAATATATCGGTCACAAAGCCCTTAAATCCTATGCTTCCGTCGTCGCTGGCGATAAAAATATCGTCGGAGGCGTTTGAGAATTCCTGTATCATGACCGCGCTTTGCTTATCGCGGAAACCCAGCATGACATCGGGCTTTTGCGGCAGCTTTTTGGCGAGCATCAAGAGCGGAAAAATTCCGATACCGCCGCCGATCAGCAGGGCTTTGCCCTCGCCCGGGGCCGTGTCAAACCCGTTGCCCAGCGGGCCGAGGATATCAAGCATCTTCCCCGGCCGCGCCTTGGCCAGCTCAGCTGTGCCCTTGCCCCGAACCTCGAATATAAATCTCACAAACCTGCCGTCGACCGCGTCGCATACGCTTATGGGGCGCCTAAGATAAGCGGAGCCGCCGCACAGCACGTGCAGGAATTGGCCCGGCTTTGCCTTTGCCGCTATCTGAGGGCAGTCGATTATGAAATTGAACAGCCCGGGCCGCAGCTCGTTTTTGTAAGTCAGCTTGCATAACATAATAATTATCTCCTTTGGCAAACGCCGCTTATTTTTTATTTGATAGCGGCTGTTATGTCGTCTCTCATTCTTATAGCCTCGGCTCTGGCGGCCCCGCCGACGCCTCCGCCGGTCTTTTTGTAGGCGCACATGATCGAACGGGAGGCGTTCACTATCGCGCCCAGACCGTCGCCGTTAAACGACTTGGCCACGTCCTCGGCCTTC
This sequence comes from uncultured Monoglobus sp., assembly GCA_947630505.1. Classification (GTDB taxonomy): domain Bacteria; phylum Bacillota; class Clostridia; order Monoglobales; family Monoglobaceae; genus Monoglobus. Next base: position 5,296 of record CANRHV010000074.1, read on the forward strand.
CCGCCCTGGGCTCCGTAGCCGGGAACCAGGAAGTAGGTGTGGGGCATCAGCTGTCTGAGCTTCGCCGCCTGCTCGGGATAAGTCGCGCCGACGACCGCGCCCACATGGGAATATCCGCGGGTGCCGAGACTGTCGATTCCCCATTGTTTCACAAGGTTCGCCATATGCTCGTATATCGGCTTTCCGCCGCTGATCAGGTCCTGTAGCTCGCCCGAGGATTTGTTCGAGGTCTTTACCAGCACGAATATGCTCTTTCGGTTCGCCGCGCACAAATCGGCGAAGGGCTTTACGCCGTCGGTTCCCAAATAAGGATTGACGGTCATTCCGTCGGGGTCAAAGGCCGCAGCGCTTTTGCCGCCGAGCTCGGTTTTGCCCAGATACGCCTTGGCGTACGCCTCGCTGGTGGCTCCGATATCGCCGCGCTTGGCGTCGAGTATCACATACATATCTTTAGACTTGGCGTATTCTATCGTCTTTTTGAGGCACTTTATTCCCTCAATGCCGTACATCTCATAGTAGGCCGACTGGGGCTTTACCGCGGGAACTATGTCGCACAGCGCGTCGATCAGCTCCTTGTTGAAGCTGAAAATCGCGTCCGCCGCGCCCTCAAATGTTTCGCCGTATTTGTCAAATGACGCTTTTATCATTGACTCCGGCAAGTAGTCGAGCTTTGGGTCAAGCCCCGCAACGGTGGGATTCCCAGTTTTGATGATTTTTTCTATAAGTCTGTCCATATTTGTCTCCTTTTGAATTTGAAATTCCTCTTCTGCCTCGCCCCTTGGGGAGAGGTGCCCGCTTGCGGGCGGAGAGGGGTTAACATAGCTACTAGTGAATGGTAACTAGGGACTAGGACCCCTCTCAGTCGCCTTCGGCGCCAGCTCTCCCCAAGGGGCGAGCCTCCCTCTCCGCCTTACGCTTCTCGCTCGTATACTATGTTTCCGCCGAGGATCGTCGTGTCCACTCGGCCGCGGAGCTTCATGCCGCCGTAGGGGCAGTTGTGGTTCTTTGAGGCGAACTTCTCGGGGTCAACCTCGTACTCGTGCTCGGTGTCGAATATCACTATATCCGCCGCCTTGCCCTCGCCGAGGGTGCCCTTGTCTATCTTTATTATATCCGCCGGATTGGCCGACATCTTTTCTATCAACTGACTGAGAGTGAGCTTTCCGCTCATAACAAGATTGGTATAGCCTAAGGCGAGCGAGGTCTCAAGGCCCACTATACCGTTTAGGGCGTACTCGAATTCTATGTCCTTCTCGTCCTTGTCGTGGGGAGCGTGGTCGGTGGCTATCGCGTCGATCGTACCGTCGATCAGGCCTTCGATAACCGCGTTCACGTCGTCCTCGTCCCTGAGAGGCGGGTTCATTTTAGCGTTGGTGTTAAAGCCGTCGACCGCTTTGTCGGTCAGCGAGAAGTAGTGGGGCGCGGTCTCGCAGGTTATGTTGGCGCCGCGCTTTTTCGCCCGGCGTATCGCGTCGATCGAGTTGCGGGTGCTGACGTGGCACACATGCAGCCTGCCGCCGACCTCCTCCGCTATCAGCACGTCGCGGGTCACCGCCACGCTCTCGGCGCACTTGGGGATCCCGCGGAGGCCCAGATATGTTGACATATAGCCCTCGTTCATCGAACCGCCGTCCACCAGATCGAGGTCCTCGCTGTGGGACATTACAGGCAGGTCGAACATCGACGCGTACTCCAGCGCCCTGCGCATAAGCGAGGGATTAATGACCGGGCGGCCGTCGTCCGAAACGCCGATCGCGCCCGCGTTTTTAAGCTCGCCCATCTCGGACAGCTCCTTGCTCTGCTGGCCTTTTGTGACGCAGCCGACGGTCAGCACGTTTGTCAGGCCGACCTCTCTGCCTCTGTCCAAAACATATTTAACAAGAGCCGGATTGTCGATCGGCGGGTCGGTGTTCGGCATGCACACAACGGTCGTCACGCCGCCCCGGGCCGCCGCGCGGCTGCCCGTCTCGATATCCTCTTTGTATTCGTAGCCCGGCTCGCGGAAGTGGACGTGCAGGTCAATAAGACCCGGAGCCACTACCTTGCCGCCCGCGTCGATGACGCGATCGGCCTTCTCGTCTATATCCGCCGCGACCTTCGCGATCCTGCCGTCCTTCACCAGAACGTCCAGTATTTTATCTATATTGTTTTTGGGGTCGACCACGCGGCCGCCTTTTATCAGAATTGACATAGCTTTTCTCCTATTTTGATTTTGACTCGTATCTTCTGCCGTTCGCCACCATATTAAGCACCGCCATGCGCACGCACACGCCGTTGGTGACCTGTTTGTTTATAACGCTCTGCGGGCCGTCTATTATGTCGGGATTAAGCTCCACTCCGCGGTTGACGGGGCCCGGATGCATGAGTATCGCGTCGGGCTTGGCGAGAGCCAGACGGCGCTTGTCCACTCCGAAATACTTGTTGTATTCTCGAACCGACGGGAACAATCCCTTTTTCTGACGCTCAAGCTGTATCCTGAGCCCCATGACAACATCCGCGCCATCTATGGCCTTGTCAACGTCTGTGTACACCTTGACTTCCATTTCCTCAAGGTTTCTCGGAAGCAGGGTCGAAGGCCCCGCCAGAGCCACCTCGGCGCCCAGCTTTTTGAGCCCGTAGATATTGCTGCGGGCGACGCGGCTGTGCTTTATATCACCGATTATTGCCACTTTCAGGCCTTTTATATCACCCTTTTCCTCGCGCATCGTCATAAAATCGAGCAGCGCCTGGGTGGGGTGCTCGTTCATGCCGTCGCCGGCGTTCACTATGCGACAGCCGCAGTGCCGCGCCACAAGATGAGGCGCGCCCGACATGCTGTGCCTGATTATGATAACATCGGTATCCATAGCCTCAAGGGTCTTTACCGTGTCGATCAGCGTCTCGCCCTTTGCCACGCTGCTGCCGCTTGACGACATGTTGGCCGCCGTGGCGCCCAAATATTTTGAGGCCATCTCAAACGACACGCGGGTCCTTGTGCTGTTTTCGTAAAATAGCGTTATCACGCCCTTGCCGCTGAGCAGGTTTGATTTTTTGTTTTCGCTGAGCAGCACCTCGCGCTTGAGCTTGTCCGCGTCATCGAGTATCGCGGTTATGTCCTCGGCCGAGGTTTCTTTAAGTCCCAATAAATCTTTTATCATATGTGTCC
>CANRHV010000075.1 GCA_947630505.1 uncultured Monoglobus sp.
AATTTTTCAAACTCGGCCTCAAAATCTTTTTTTGTATTTTTTTTAATAACTGGTATATTAACTGGTATTGGTTGGCCATTTTTTAATGTTCCATTGGCCATTTTTTCATCTTCCATTGGCCATTTTTTAATATTGCATTGGCCGTTTTTTAATGTATCATCCGCAGATTCTTCATCATTCGACGGTGATTTGTGTAGCAATTTTTCGCCCTTTTCCGTGACCGCGTACCAGGTCGTCTGATCGTAGCCCTGAATATTATACTTTCCCTTGACTATGATCCCGTCCTCGATCAGCTTGTCGATCGCCGTGCGTATTTTATGCTCGGTAAGATACGGGAACAGGCTGACAAACGCTTTCCGCGTGTTATATGTCCAGGTCAGACCGTCGTGAAAATGCCTGTTATTCGCCTTATTTGTATCGCAACAGAATTGTATGTATTGAAGCAATATCGCCGCGTTCACGCCGTATTTTTTGGCCGCCTTAACGTCAAAGCTGTGCGTCATGTCAAGCCCTCCGCGTATATCCGAATTGACATTGCTATATTATTCAGATTCGCGATATGCAGCTGCATCATCAATATCTGCTCTTTGTAAACAAATTTCAGAAATTTGCTTGTCTCGGCCTCCGCGGCCTCTCTGATAACTCGCATGCGCATAAAATACTCTTCGATCGCGTTATTGATAATATCTACGGCATATTCGGCGTCACTGACCAACTTGGGCGGCGAGCCGGAGGCGGGAACGCCGCCTCCGTGATCCGGTGAAATTTTATTTGTTTTCCTCATCTTCGGCCTCCCGCATAAAGCTATCGTGTGTCCCATTAATGTAGCTCTCTTCCTCTGCCGACATTTTATAGCCCAGCTCCGTAAGAAAACCGTAGATATCCCGAAGTATCTTAGATTCCCCGGATTCAATATATTTTCCGGAAATATCATGCAGCGGAACCGAGCCGTCGTCGATCGACGCCCAGGCTATAAGCAAAGCCGCGCGCTCCGGATGCTTGTTTGAGTACTCGATGTATGCCTCTTCCTTTTGATTTTCACCCATATCCGAAAAATCTGCGCCCGTAAGCTCCAGAACCTTCGACACCGAATCGGCAACTCCAAAAACAAAATGTCCGACTATCAGCGCATAGCTTGCCAATCTGAGTATTACATCCTTATGTATCGACAACAGCGGCACAGTTTTTACAAATTCCGCCCGAAGCGCGTACGCTGTGTTGAATACCTCGTCAAGCGCATCGCACCGTTTTTGCTGCTCGGCCGTGTCCGGCTCCTCCGCCTCGATAATCGACGGAGTATCTTCATCGGCATCGGGATCCTCGCGATAAAGATATATCTGATTATCGGCTTCGGCATAATAATACTTATCTTCACCCGCGCCGTCAGGTTTGGTGAAATCGGACGATTTAAGATCGATTGTGTCTATGAGCTCAAGCCCCGCCGAGCCGTCGTTTCTCTCGTCAAAGGCAGCCGCGAACTCTTTAAGCTGTCCGACTATTTTGGCCCTGTCCCTCTCCGATCCCGCGCCAGGGAACCACGGTCAGATTCTGAAGCACGCCGTTTTCTTTAATGCTGTCCGCAAGCTCTGACACGTCCCCGATATCCAAACGCGGATTCTTCGGATGCGGCATAAGCTTATCGGCATCAATATATACAATATTGGTATTCTTGTTCATTTTTTCTCCTTCCTTTTTCTTGACAATTCTCCCACATTATGCTAAACTGTATTTGTTTCTTTTTAGTGCCCGGTTTTAATATCTCTGCGCCGGGCGCTTTTTATTTTTACCTCACTTTTTGCCATTTTCATCACCTCGAATCGGCAGTTTTGAAATTTTTTCCGCCAGCTCGGCGGCTTCTTGATAGCCGGTTGCGTTTTGCCAACGCCTGTATAATCCTGTCTTCGGATTTTTAAATCCCTGTCCAAATACGAGAGTACACATCAGCATCTCCCTCGGTTCTGTCCAGTTGAGCGGACAGTTTGAACAGTTATCGTCGAAGCGTCCGTCATACTCGCAGCAATAGCTCAAATCCCGCGGTATCGCGACCGGGTGAATATCCATCGCCTCAAAGTATTCCTTCTCGCTGACCTTGCGCTTTTCTTTAAGTGTCTGCTCCTTGATCCAGACCCATTTTTTCAGCTCCTTTTCGGCGAAATCTCTCGGATCGCCTCGGTAATCCATTGTCCCCGCCTCCTTTCTCATCCTTGATCCTTATAAGCCTGACATCATCGCAAATTCTTCGATTCCCCGAAAAGCGGTTTTGCTGCTTTGCCGCCGCGGTAGGCTCGGCGGGACAGGGGACGGCGCTTGTTTCAAAGCAAAGGCGCTTTTCGGGAGCCCCGCGGTTTATGTTACAAATCATTTTCTCACCTCCGATCTAAATAACTTCGTTCCGAACGAGCGGCGCTGTATACCAGAAGTAAAACGTCGCCGTCGGTATGTGTGAATAGCGGTTCCCCAGCGGCCCGTTATCGCAGCCTATAGCGAACGGACACTTGCACTGGTCAATACTCCTGCGCAGGACATTGGCGTCCATACACAAGAATTTCGCCGCCACGTTCACCGGAATTTTATTCGGATATTTTTCGCAAAGCTCGTCCAGCTCGTCAAGCTTTTCAGCAACGCGATCCGGCATCTTTATTTTCATGATAATTCCTCCTCCTTTGTGTGCTGCACCTGCTGGGCGCCGGGCACTATATAAACGGAGAAAAACAGTGGGAGGGCTCCCTCAGAACAGTTTGGCGGCCTGTAAACGAATTTCCCCGGCGCCCGGCAGGTGCAGCAGCATTTAAAAAACCTATCCTGCGGCGTCTGCAAATAAATCGTCAATAGTGCAGCCGAATATTTTAGCAATTTCCGGCAGCATTTCTGTTTTGGGCGCAGATTCGCCTGTTTCCCACATCGAAATCGTCTGTCGTTTAACACCCAATTTAAAAGCTAAGACATCTTGGGTCAACCCCGCTGACATTCTAAATTTTCTAATATTCACGTTATCACCCCCAATTGCCAATGTTATTGACATTAATATAACACCATTATTAGTATTTGTCAATAGTTTTGGCAAATATTTTTTTAAAAATATTGAAATGTCAATAAAATTGACGTATAATATTATCAGGCGGAGGTGGCGAGAGTGTTTAGTAAAATTTTAAAAGAGCTTAGAAAAGAAAAAGGCTATACTCAAATGAAACTTGCTTCTAAACTTGGAATAAGTCGCTCTGCTGTCTCTATGTGGGAAATCGGTGAGAGTGAACCTGATAATGCTGTTTTATGTAAAATTGCAGAATTATTTGATGTATCGATTGATTATCTTCTGGGCATACAACCTGATTCTTCAAAATCTAAAACCGAACAGGATAGTTTTGACTCCACCGAAAAAGAATTAATTAAATTTTACCGTCTCCTCGATGATGAAGATAAGGCGGAAGTAAGAGGTTATATTAACGGCTTATTACGTTCAAATAAAAATATTTACACCAAAGAGGCTACCGGGTAACATACATTAACGATAAAAATATTAAAATTGAATATATAGGAAAATAAATTAAATATTTTTAAATTCAGGAGGTATCACTATGGATTTCACAGATCAAATTAAACAATTTGCCAAAAGGGCAGCCGAATTAAAAGACAGCTTGGCAACCGAAGAGGCTACCAAAATGTCATTAATAGTGCCGTTTTTCAGGATTCTTGGGTATGATGTTTTTAATCCCGAAGAATTTACCCCTGAATATACAGCCGATGTCGGCATAAAAAAAGGGGAAAAGGTCGATTATGCAATTATGGATAATGGCGAGCCTGTTATTTTGATCGAGGCCAAAAGCTGCAAAGAGAAACTGGACAAGCATGATTCGCAGTTATTCAGATATTTTGGCACTTCAACAGCCAAATTCGGAATTTTAACAAACGGCATCGTTTACAAATTTTACACCGATTTGGACGAGCAAAATAAAATGGACCTTACTCCTTTTTTGGAAGTCAATATACTGAATCTCAAACCGAATATTTTACTCGAACTTAAAAAGTTCCATAAAGACAACTTTAGTGTAGAAGATATTGCCAGTTCTGCGTCCGAACTGAAATATAGCAAAAGCATACGTGAATTTATGACACAGCAGCTTGATAACCCATCGGATGACTTCACAAAATACATATTAAGCGAAATATATGAAGGCGTCAAAACGCAGAATGTTATTGAAAAATTCAAACCCATAATCAAAAAATCTCTTAATACATTCATAAGCGATCTCATGAACGATAAGATTTCTGCTGCACTAAAAACAGATGATGCCGACGGTGAAAATAAACCGAATGAAAAGTCACCGGAAACAGATCAGCCCGCGGTACACGAAAGTAAAATCAAAACGACAGACTCTGAGATAGAGGCTTTCTATATAATCAAGTCAATTTTGGGAGAAAAGGTTGACTTGGAACGTATAACCTACAAAGATACCGAAAGTTATTTTAATATACTGCTTGATAATAATACACGCAAGTGGATATGCAGACTGCGTCTTGAAGGCAGAAAACAGTCTATAGCCTTTCCGGATGAAAATAAGGCCGAAAAAAAGCAACCCATTGAAAGCAACAATGACTTGTTCAACTACAAAGACGAGATTATAAAATCCCTTGAAAGATATATTCAATAAAAGAAACTTAATAGCTGATATTCGAGATATTATACAAATCAAGGATGTGTGAATACGGATGTACAAAAGATTTAAACAACGTATTTTTGAAATAATCCAAGCTTCGAATGAAAATGACTTGCTGAGTAAAATTTTCGATTTATTCATAATAGCTCTGATTATTCTAAATGTTATTATAGTAATTGCCGATACCTTTAGGCTCCCTGATAACATAAAGGTTGTTATGAAATACATAGATATATTTACAGCAATTATTTTCACGATTGAATATTTGCTGCGGATTTGGACAGCAGATTTTCTGTATCCACAGTACGGGAAAGTGTTATCGCGCATTAGATATGTATTTTCGTTTATGGCGATGATAGATTTATTGGCAATACTGCCATTTTATATACCCTTGATAATACCGATAGATCTAAGAGTATTGCGAATAATCAGAGTTATCAGGTTACTGAGAATTTTCAAAGTAAATCGATATACAAGCGCATTGTCTTTAGTTGCAGCTGTTTTAAAAAAACAATCAAGTCAATTAATTTCATCAATGTTTATCGTTGCATTGCTGATGATAATATCCTCGGTAATTATGTATAATGTCGAAAATCCTGCTCAACCGGAAGTATTCACAAATGCCTTTTCTGGACTATGGTGGGCGGTAGCAACATTCACTACCGTTGGTTATGGAGATATTTATCCTGTAACTGCAATCGGAAAAATATTAAGTGCAATTATCGCCTTGCTCGGCATAGGTCTTGTAGCTGTTCCCACCGGAATAATATCTGCAGGTTTTATGACAGAGGTTGAACATAAAACCGAGGCCGAAAAAGACTATAACCAAAAACATTATTGCCCGTATTGCGGTAGACGTATCGATTAAAAATGCCGGTACATAAAAATAGTGTAAATAATGTAAACTTTCAAAATGGATTTGACAAATTAGTTGCAAGGGTATATTATATAAGAGTGTTATAACACTAATAGTAAGCCCTTGGAAGTAGTCACTCCACCATACGGAGACCGACGAACCCCCGGGCTTTTGTGTTTTAATGAAGAATAAATAGCCTGTGCACCAGACAACCGAAGTAAGAAGGGAAATATATACATGGAAATACTTGGGATAGTTTCAGATCGTGTTATAGACCTACTCGGCTTAACAAATATATCTGACACCAATATTTATATAGGGCAAACCAATATAGACCATATGAAAAGCTCACATCCGGAGAATTATGAAAAATATGGTTCTTATATCCGTAGCATTATTTTACACCCTGATTATATCGGAAAAAACCAAAAAAACGATTCGATTGAATATGTAAAAGAATTTTATGTAGAAACAGAATCGGAATATGTAAAAGTTGCTGTCAGAGTTACGGGTTCAAACAAATATTTTGCTCGTACCTTATATGTGTTGAACCGTCGCAGGGTAATCAAATTTATTAGAAAAGGAACCCTTCTGCCATATGACACAAACCGGCACTTGACAAACCAAAATAATTGATGTATAATTTGATTGTAATTGAATAAGTATACATATAGCAAATGCAGAGGACGGAACGGGCAGCCGTCGCCCTTGTTGGAGATGTGGGAAGTGTCACCCCACCTGTGATTTGCTTTGTAGAAAAGGCAATCGAATTATTCGATTGCCTTTGTTTTTTTCAAAAAAAGTAATTAAGACGGTAAACCAAGCGAAAATGCAGTTGTTCGGAATTTCCGAACAACTGTATCGGAAGAGCTGAAATTGCTCTGCTATCTTGTCTCAAAGTATTATATGAGCAAATAAGAATTAAGGTGATAACATGGCGACCAAGCGTGCCGATGGGCGTATTGAAATTCAAATTATTGTCGGGAAAACCGATGACGGCAAATATATCAGAAAATCATTCTACGGCAAGACCGTCAAAGAGGCAAAAGAAAAATGCCGGAAGTGGCAGGATGACAAGGCCCGGAACGAGGCCGAGCTGAAAAATATTTCCATGTCCGATTGGGCTATAAAATGGGCCGAAACCTACAAAAAGAATACCGTCAGCTATGTTACTTACAAGACTACGTATTTATACGTTATCAACAACTATATCATTCCGTACTTCGGCCAAACCAAACTTAGGGACATAAAGCGGATCGATGTTCAAGGACTATTTAATTCATGCAGCGATAAATCATCGGCAGTCCGGGACAAAATCAGAAAAGTACTGAGCGCGATTTTTGACGAGGCCATAGAAAACGACCTCTGCGCAAAAAATCCGTGCAAGGGCATCAAGCTCGGAAAATATACTCGAGTCGTAAAAAAGAAAACATATAACATGCTTCAGCGCGAGCTGGTGCTGTATTACGCCGAGCAGCATGAAAACGGCATCGGTATATATCTTATGCTGACGACCGGGATCCGCCGGGGCGAGCTCCTGGCTCTCAGCTGGGATGACATTGATCTCAAAAATGATATTCTGTATGTGCGCCACGCCGTAAAAGGTGACGGCAGCTTCGGAGAGCCGAAGTCTGCCGCGGGCATCCGCGCCATACCGTTTGATAACAGACTTCACGAATACCTTGAGCGGCGCAAAGACACGGGATTTGTGATAAAAAATCAAACCGGCGGTTATATGTATCCGACGAACTACGATAAACGCGTTTACAACAAATTTATGGACGACATGACCGATTTTTACCGGCATAAAATAAAACGCCTGACGGCGCATGAGCTGAGGCATACCTACGGCACATTGCTCCGCGCCCGCGGCGTAGATATATACACGATCCAAAAAGTAATGGGTCACGCCGACATCAGAGTCACAGCCGAGATCTACGTTGAAAACGATTTAAATGTCCTGCGGGAAAACCTGCTGTTCGACGAGCTAAAGAAAAAAATTACAGTCATTTAACAGTCAAATTGCGGTAAATATGTTAGTTCTGGCGTTTAAATCCGCCCTCGTAATGAATAGGTCAGCGGTTCGAATCCGCTTATCGGCTCCAGCGGAGCGATCTGCCTCATTTTGCGAACACCTTGCGGAGCAAGGTGTTCTTTTTTTTACGGCGGTCGCTCCGCTTATCCCACGAAGTCCTTCGGACTTTTCGGGAACCCTATGTTGACCGCTTTTTTACGAACACTGTTGTAGGGGACGGCGCCCTCGACGTCCCGGCTCGCCCCTTGGGGAGAGCTGTCTGCGAAGCAGACTGAGGGGGAGACCTATTCGCTATTTACTAATTCCTACGTTAGCTCGCCCCTTGGGGATAATCAGCAAGCTTCCTTAATAGAAACGCGCTGCGCTGGCGTTTCGCGGGAGCCCTGAACAGGCTTCCCCTTGAGGGGAAGCTGCCGCCGCATGGCGGCTGATGAGGTGTAGGCTCCCCCCTTCATTTATGAGGGGGAGACCTATTAATCGGCGCTTAAATATAATTTATATTTTTCAAAAAAATATTTGCATTCCTCCTAATGTGCGGTATAATATAATCAAGAAATCCAAATTCATACGCGCCAAGCGGCGGAAATGATGCCAATTAGAAAACTTGGATTAATAAACCAAACTAATTCGGCTTTTGTATTATAAGATACTGTAAAGTAGGATATGAAAAATAAAAGAAGAATAAAAAACGCCGTCACCCTTGACAACTTAGGCAAA
>CANRHV010000076.1 GCA_947630505.1 uncultured Monoglobus sp.
TGCCAAAGTAGAGATTAGCGATTAGAGAATAGCGAATAGGAAACATCCGTTATTCTCCTCGCTGATTTTTATGAGCCCGACAAGGCCTTCCCCTTGAGGGGAAGGTGGCAGGCGAAGCCTGTCGGATGAGGTGTCAACATAGGTACTAGAGAATAGTGACTAGATACTAGGAGCGCGCAAAGCGCGCAGGGCTCCCGAAAACGCTTGCGTTTTTGGGAAAGAGGAGTGTCCGCCGGTAAGGGCGCAGCTTTTGCCGCTTGCGGCAAAACAAGCCAAGAGGCGAGACACGACGACGTGGGGGTATAGCTCAGTTGGGAGAGCGCTTGCTTCGCATGTAAGAGGTCGGGGGTTCGAATCCCCCTATCTCCACCACTTGATTTTTTATAATAATATAAAATATTTTGAATATGGTACACAAAATGAAAAAACTTTGAGGAAATAATAAGTTAATTTTTTCTTATTTTATTATAATCATATCACACTTCCTCATGGCGTTTTTTCGTTTTGTTTTAGGGATAGGGGTAATACCCTATCCCCGATTTTTATTAAGCGCTTGATTTTCGTTTGCGGGTGTGTTATAATGTAGGAAATAATTATCGAAAACAGTCAACCGAAAGGAGAACAATTATGTCAGCAGAATTCAAACCCGTGCGCAAGGCGGTTATACCGGTTGCCGGTTGGGGAACGCGTTTCCTGCCCGCGACCAAGGCGATGCCCAAGGAGATGCTTCCGATAGTGGACACGCCCACGATCCAGTATATAGTTGAGGAGGCCGTGGCTTCGGGCATAGAGCAGATATGCCTCGTCACGTCCCACACTAAAAAAGCGATAGAGGACCACTTCGACAGAACGCTCGAGCTCGAGGCGCTGCTCGAAAAGGGCGGCAAGACCGAGTACCTCGAGCAGATCCGCGCCATCGCCGACATGGCGGAGGTGGTTTCGGTGCGCCAGAAGGAGGCCAAGGGTCTGGGCCACGCGGTGCTGTGCGCCGAGTCCTTCGTGGGCGACGAGCCCTTCGCGGTGCTGCTGGGCGACGACGTGGTATATAATGAAGAAACTCCCTGTACAAAGCAGCTGATAGACGTGTATAACGAGACGGGCGGCAGCGTGCTGGGCGTCCAGACCGTGCCCCACGAGAACATCTGCAAATACGGCTGCGTGGACGGCGAGAAGATCGGCGATCGGCTCTACACGGTAAACGACATGATCGAGAAGCCATCGCCCGACGAGGCGCCGACCGACGTGGGCGTGCTGGGCAGATACGTCATCACCCCTGCGATATTTAAAAAGCTGCGCGAGACCAAGCCCGGCGCGGGCGGCGAGATACAGCTGACCGACGCGCTCAAGGCTCTCGCCAAGGACGAGAAGATGTACGCCTATGATTTTATAGGCCGCCGCTACGACGTGGGCGACCGTCTCGGCTTCCTCGAGGCGACGGTCGAGTTTGCCCTCCGCCGCGACGACCTCAAAGACGCGTTCGCGCAATACCTCAAAACCGTATGTTAAGACAGCTTTTAGCTTTGGCTGCGATCGACTTCCGCTCAAGGTACGCCGGGCATTCCCTCGGCGTTCTTTGGGCTTTTTTATACCCCGCCGCCCTCGCTCTGCTCTACTTTTTTGTGTTTGACGTAATATTAAAAACCGGCCCCGTGGACGGCTCGCCGTATCTCGTTTGGCTCCTGTCCGCTCTGGCGCCGTTTTTGTTCGTGAGCGAGGCCGCGTCGACCGCGTCGACCGCGCTGGTCGACTATTCGTATCTCGCGCGCAAGTCCGGGCTGAACATCGGCTTGCTTCCGGCTGCCCGCGTGCTGTCCTGCCTTCCGGTGCACGCGGTTTTTCTGTCGTTTCTGCTCGTGCTCGGCGGCGGCGCACGCGTTTCGCTGCTCGTTTATATCGCCGCCGAACTGTTGTTTTCAATAGCCGTCGGCTATTTTTTGGCGGTCATCACGGTTTTCTTGCGCGACCTGAAAAGCCTGCTCCCCATAATCACGCAGCTGGGCTTTTGGATAACGCCGATCTTCTGGGACATCGGCGGCGCGCCCGACCGAGCCGGCTCGATTTTGCGCGTAATAAACCCCGTTATATATATATTGGAAGGTTTTCGCTCCTGCTTCGGCGTGTCGGGCTCCTGCCCCGCGTGGTGCGCGGTATACTTCTGGCTTTTCACGGCCGCGCTGCTTGCGTTGTCGGCATGTCTTTTTTTCGGTATACAATCAAGGATTGTAGACCATTTATAGAAAAATAAAAATTTTTTTGCCAAAAGTATTGCATTTTGTAATCAATTGTGTTATTATAGTACATAGCAAAATATCTTAAAATAAGATGTTTGTGCGCAGATTTCCGAATATATGGTGGCTTTGCGAGAATATGTATACAATATATTGTATTTTCGCATACAGCGATGATCGTTTTCGGCGCGCGCAAACGGCATAATTAAGAAAAAAAATAAAATTAAAATAGGGGCGAAAGCCTCAAACAAATTATTTCAAGGAGGGTTTCTGTATGAGAAACTTTAGAAGAACCTTAGCCTCAATTTTGGCAATCGCTATGGTTCTGACCACGATCGCTATCCCCGCTGTATCGGCGGCCAGCTTTGATGACACAGCCGGCCACTGGGCGGAGGGCGTTATCGACACGTGGACAAACTATGGCGTTATCCAGGGCGACGGCAACGGCCTTTTCAGACCGGACGATGCCATTACCCGCGCCGAAGTTGCGCAGGTTACACAAAACGTTATCGGCTATGTGACCACAGCCGGTAACTCGTTCACAGACGTAGACCCCACGGCATGGTATGCCGACGCGGTGCTCAAGCTCGTTGCGGCCGGCACACTCAAGGGTAACGGCGACGGAACAATGGCTCCGAACGCTTACATGACCCGTGAGGAAGCTATGACGATGCTCTCTCGCGCATACGGTCTCACGCCTGACAACACACAGGCAGGCATCACTCAGTATGCTGACTATGCGGACATTTCCGATTATGCCACGGGCCACATCGGCGCTATGACGGCTGCCGGTTATGTAAACGGTTATCCCGACGGCACGATCAAACCTAAGGATTGCGTAGCCAGAGGCGAGTTCGTAAAGATGCTCGACAACATGATCAAGCTGTACATAACGGCTCCCGGAACCTACGGACCTCTGTATGTGGACGGTATCGTAATGGTTAAGTCGGGCGGCGTTACGCTGAACGGCGTAGTTGCTGACGGTCTTGTTATATCGCCTCAGGTTAGCGGCACGATCGACATCACGGGCGCTTCGCAGTTCGGATTCCAGAACAACCTGTCGGGTTCTGCCAGCATTAACGGCGGCTCGGGCTCAGAGGATAACAGCATCATCTGGGGCGGCGGCGTTAACAACGGCACGACCACATGGGGCGGCGGCGGCTCCGGCGGCGGCGGCACATCCTCGACAAGATTCACAGTAAGATTCTATGTTGACGGACAGCTCGCTTACACCGCTCCGAACATTGCTCGCAACCAGGTTATCCCCGTATCGTTGAGACCCGCTGCTTCTGTTTATGAGAAGCCCGGCAAGACGTTCCTCGGCTGGTACATAGAGAACGACCCGGAAAGACCCTTCGACATAGAAACAGACAGGGTTACAACTAACCTCTATCTCTATGCTCGTTATGAAGAAGGCGGAGTTAATCCCACAACCGCTCCCTCGGGCGCTCCTCAGACTTCGACAGAGCCCGGCACAACGGCTACTCCCGGCCCCGGTGATGTAACACCCGGCCCCGGCGAAACTGCTACTCCCGTTCCCGGCGAGACAACAACTTACACAGCTCACCTTTATAACGACGGTAAAGGCGGTAAGCTCGTTAAATCTGCTTCGTCAGCTACCGAGGCTCCCGTAGCTACAGACGTTCCTGCGGCTACAGACGTTCCCGCTGCTACAGATGCACCCGCGGCAGCTACAGATGTTCCTGCTGCTACAGATGCTCCCGCAGCAGCTACAGACGTTCCCGCGCCTCCCGTATCCGGTGACGCTGCGTCTTGGTCCGTTCCCGCTACCGTTACTGAGTATGACTCCGAAGCTCAGCTTTATAGCGACGACAACATCACAGTTGCCCTCACCGCTGAGCAGACAGGCGGCAAAGTTACTGTTTCCAGCAAGGACGGTATCCCCACTGACGATATCGCTATAGGCAGCCTCTCCTTCACCAAGGGCACTAAGGCCGGCCTTAACGGCGTTAATGTTTGCGGCAAGTCCGAAAATAATGAGATCACTTCCGGCGGCGGCAAAGCTAACTACGCCCTCGTTAAGATCTCTCCCAAGACTTCCGGTACTTTCACCGCTGTTGTTCTTGCTCCCAAGAACAATAAGGAAGTCAAGATCGGTGAAGCTCCTTCCGGCGACGCTTTAGACGGCGCTTCCTACAGCAATCCCGATGCTTCTAATAACGCTATAACAACTATCTCCGCTGCTCTCGAGGCAGGTAAGGATTATATCCTTTGGGGCTCCGGCACAGGCGATATCCGCTTCGGCGGCTTCTCGTTCGCTCCCGAAGGCACTGTTTCAGCTGCTGCTGACGCTGCTGAAGGTCCCTTCAACTTCGGTATTGACACCAATCCCAATGAGAACGCTAACGCCGGCTATCTGCAGAGAGAAGACAAAGACGGCAGCGTTATATACAAAGTTGTTTATGAAGACGGCACCGACACAGGCGCGGCCCTTAACGAGCCCGCTGTTGATACCGACGCTGATATCTTCGTAGACGGCGGTCACTTCGCTTACTTCGAAAACGCCGGTAATGACGATAAATTCACAGGTCCCAGAAACACAAGCGACGGTTATAAGCCTGAAGGCCTCAAGGTTGAGGGCGCTATCTATTCGCGCGGCTCATCCGTTGGTACTTCCGAAGCCGATGTTCACGGCGCTTTCGGCGTAGTAATGCCCTTCAACGGCAGAGTTTCTCTCGTAGCCGGCAAAGGCGGCGCTACAACAGGCGAGACCGACCTCTACGCTCGCATAGGTTACGACGGCGAGGAGATACTCCTTGGCGACCTTAACGCTATGACAGATGCGGCAGGTGAGGCAGTTAACGCTTCTTACTCGTTTAACGTTTATCCTCTCGATACCGTTATTGCCGAAGGCACTCGCGTATTCTTCTACGGCAACGGCGCTTCCAATAACCGCATTCTCCTTTCGCAGGTTATTATAACACCCGCTGCTGCTGACGAGACACCCGCTCCTCACGCTACAGCTGTTCCCGATCTTACTTCAAAGGCTGTTCCCACTGTTCAGACGGGTAGTGAAGCGGATCCCGAGGCTGTTTCATCCGGAGACGGCAAAGTCACCGTTGATCCTCTTCCCGCCGGTTCCGACAAGAACGGCGCAGCTCAGTCTTGGGCAGCTAAGAACGGTTTGGTTTCCGCGGGCAACAATGCTACAGGCCCCGATTTCGTTAAGGCTTCCGCTGACCAGGCTCCCACTCAGGGTTCCGCTATCAAGGTCAATGTAACAGAGGCCGGCATGGTTAACGTTACTATGGAGATCGGCGCTCCCAGCTCAAGCGGCGACAACAGACACGCTTATGTTCTCAAGTTCCCCGCCGGTCAGACCACAGGCGGCGAGCAGCTGCTCGACTTCGAGAATACCACAGGCGCAAAATACACAGACGATGAGAATATCAACTTCAGTGCAGAGCCCGGCTTCGACTACTATGTATATGTAGACGGTTCAAAGGCAGGTTTCGGCACAGTTACGCTTACACCCGGCGGCGCTGCACCCGATGCAACAGAGCCTCCCGCGACGGCAACTGACGTTCCCGCAACAGACGTTCCCGCGACAGACGTACCCGCGACGGACGTTCCCGCGACAGACGTTCCCGCAACGGATGTTCCCGCGACAGACGTACCCGCGACAGACGTACCCGCGACAGACGTTCCCGCTGCTACAGATGCTCCCGCAACTCAGGCTCCCGTTGCCGATGATTGTGACGAAAACTTCACATTCTCAGCCGGCGACGTTGTTGAGTTCGTTGCACCCGCTGACCTGACTGTTAACACCATGTCGGTTGCGACAGTTTCAGGCGCTAACGTTCCTCGCACAGGTCTCACATTCACAATGCCCGCTGAGGACGTTAAAGTTACAGTAACATACACATCTGTTGCTCCCGGCCCCGGTGAGACAGCTACACCCGAGCCCGGCACAACAGCTACACCCGAGCCCGGCACAACGGCTACACCCGAACCCGGCACAACAGCTACACCCGAGCCCGGCACAACAGCCACACCCGAACCCGGCACAACGGCTACACCCGAACCCGGCACAACGGCTACACCCGAACCCGGCACTTCGTCAGCTCCCGGTCCCGACGAGTCAACAGCTCCCGGCCCCGACGAGTCGACAGCTCCCGGTCCCGATCAGTCAACAGAGCCTACACAGGGTCCCGTGACTACCGAGTACACAGTAACGCTTATCGGCGGCGGTGACATCATTGTTACAGACGCTCCCGAGGCTTCAACTGAGCCCGCTCCCGAGACTTCCGAGCCCGCTACAGAAACCTCTGAGCCCGCTACAGAAACCTCTGAGCCCGCTACAGAAACCTCTGAGCCTGCTACAGAAACCTCTGAGCCTGCTACAGAAACCTCTGAGCCCGCTACAGAAACCTCTGAGCCCGCTCCCGAGACCTCAACAGAGCCCGCTCCCGCAGGTGATGTATTCAATGCGGAAGCGATGAAAGAAAAATTTGACGGAATTGCTGATCCCGATCCGATAGAGATCGGCGCTATGACAATTGATCCTATGCCCAACGCTGACGATAAGACAGCGGACGCTACATGGCTTCTCAGCACCGACGCGACGGTTAACAAGACCGTTATGACTGGAAAGGGTAATCCCCGTCAGTCGAATACGACAAGCTCACCCACAGATACAAAATATCCTGTAATGGGTACCACCGTTAAAGTAACGGTAAAAGAACCCGGAACGGTTCAGGCAAGCGTTCTGGTTGCCGCCAAGCCTTTAAGAGTTCATGAGGTTGTTGCCGGTGATACAACAGGCGAGGGCGTTCTGGTTGCAGGCGCTGTACCCACGCTCCCCTACACACCCGCTGAGAAAGAAATGGTAAACCTCAGCTTCCCCGCTAAGGTTGGCTATGAATACTATATCAGCGTACAGGCTTCAAAGATTGGAATCGAGACAATGTCGTTTGTTCCTGAGGGCGGCGCTGGAACTCCCGCCGCTGTCGCTCAGGCCGCTGCTTCCGCTAACGCATGGAAGGTTGCAGATGTTGCGGGATACGCTCCCAACTCTGTTCTTCTTGACACAGATGACATAAAGATAGAACTTGGCGACACAACAGTTGGCGCTCCCACAGCGGAAGTACCCGTTCCACCTACAGATGTTGTGGTTTCCTCAAAGAACTCCATTGTTGAAGAAACTTTAACAGTCGGCGATATGACTGTTGAGAAGACAGCAGAAGCCAAAGGCTTTAAGGGTATCCAGCTTTGTGGCGAGTTTGCGGACGGAGCTTGGAGCAACAAGCGCGATAATTATTCGATCGTTAAGATTCACACGTTAAATGCTGGTACTTTCGAGGTTCTTGCAAATATCGGCAAAGCCAAAAGCGCTGATTCTCCCAGAATTCTTGGTGTTTATCCCGCGGATTCTGACGTGGCTGTTGCTGAGTATAAATACGCCAACACCACTGCTCACGGCGTGATTAAACTGACAGCTGAGCTCGAGGCCGGCAAGGATTATGTTCTTGCTATCCAAGGTTCCGGCGATACAAGATTCGCGGCTTGCGACTACATAGTTACGGGTGCTCCCATAGCTCCCGAGACATCAACAGAGCCCGCTCCCGAGACATCAACAGAGCCTGTTCCCGGTACTTCGACAGAGCCCGCTCCCGAGACTTCAACAGAGCCCGCTCCCGAGACCTCAACAGAGCCCGCTCCCGAGACATCGGAAGCTCCCGCTAAGGATATCACAAAGAAGACAGCCAAGGCAGGAGAGGTTATTACTATCGTTCCGCTTATCGGCAGAACAGTTAAGGATATCACAGTTGTATCCGGCGGAGTAACGC
>CANRHV010000077.1 GCA_947630505.1 uncultured Monoglobus sp.
GCAAAAAACGTGGAGCCTTCAGCCCGCGGCGAGATAGAGATAACCTCTATAAACAACGAATATTTAAGGCGCGGACAGCTCAGAGTAACGCTTATGGGACGCGGCATGGCATGGCTCGACACGGGCTCGCCCAAAGGAATGCACAAAGCCAGCGGCTTTGTGAAAACCATACAGGAAATGCAGGGCTTTTACATATCGTGCATAGAAGAGATCGCATGGCGCCGCGGCTTTATTGACGACGCGCAGCTTAAGGCGTTGGGTGAAGAGCTTAATATGACTGAGTACGGTCAGTATCTGCTGTCGCTTTTAGAGGAGGATGAAATATGAAAATTCTAGTAACCGGCGGGGCCGGATTTATCGGGGGCAATTTTGTCCACTATATGACAAAAGAACATCCGGAATATGAGATATTCGTGTTGGACAAGCTGACATACGCGGGCAATCTTGAAACGCTCGCGCCCGTTATGGACAGAATAAAGTTTGTAAAAGGTGACATAGCGGACAGAGAGGCAGTCTTTGGTCTGTTCAAGGCGGAAAACCCCGACATAGTGGTGAACTTCGCGGCGGAGAGTCATGTTGACCGTTCGATCGAGGATCCGGGAATATTCCTCAGGACCAATATAATCGGCACACAGACGCTGATGGACGCCTGCCGTGAGTTTGGAATAAAGCGCTATCACCAAGTTTCGACCGACGAGGTTTACGGCGATCTGCCGCTTGACAGGCCGGATATGTTTTTCACCGAAGAGACTCCGCTTCACACCTCAAGCCCCTACAGCGCGAGCAAGGCAAGCGCGGACCTGCTGGTCCAGGCGTACTACAGAACCTATAACCTGCCGGTGACGATCTCGAGGTGTTCAAACAATTATGGTCCGTACCACTTCCCGGAAAAGCTGATACCGCTGATGATAGCGAACGCGCTGAACGACAAGCCGCTGCCGGTTTACGGCAAGGGCGAAAACATTCGCGACTGGCTGTATG
Source organism: uncultured Monoglobus sp. (assembly GCA_947630505.1). Classification (GTDB taxonomy): domain Bacteria; phylum Bacillota; class Clostridia; order Monoglobales; family Monoglobaceae; genus Monoglobus. Next base: position 982 of record CANRHV010000077.1, read on the forward strand.
TCGAGGACCACTGCAAAGCCATTGACCTAATCATCCACAAAGGCAGAGAGGGCGAGGTCTATAACATCGGCGGACATAATGAGATGCGGAACATTGACATAGTGAAGCTGATATGCAAAGAACTTAACAAGCCCGAAAGTCTGATAACCTACGTGACCGACCGCAAGGGCCATGATTTGAGATACGCTATCGACCCGCAAAAGATCCACAGCGAGCTCGGCTGGCTGCCCGAAACAAAATTTGAGGATGGCATAAAAAAGACGATAAAGTGGTACTTAAACAACCGCTCCTGGTGGGAGCCGATAATCACGGGCGAATATATGGACTACTACGAAAAAATGTATGGCAACAGGTGAAATTATGGAAAATACAATTATCTTATAGTCGGAGCGGGGCTTTTGGGGGCGGTGTTCGCCCGGCAGACAGAGGACCGCGGAAAGTCTGTGCTTGTTATCAATCGCCGTCCGCATGTTGCGGGGAATATCTATACGGAAAATATTGAGGGAATAAACGTTCATAAATACGGCTCGCATATTTTCCACACAAACGATAAAAAGTTTGGGAAGAAGAAAACATAATCTTCGACGGCAGATTGGGTGAGTATAAGTACTACGACATGGACGCGGTCATTGCCACCGCATTGGAGCGCTGTGAGATTTTAAACATATAAAATTATAACGTATATAAAAAACAGGAGGCTTTACTATGAAAATTCTTGATTTTGCAACTATTAAGGATATCGCAGCAAGAGTCAAATCAAACGAATATTACGATTGGGTTGATTATGCGTTAAGGAATAAGGATGAGTTTTCCATGCCGGTAAAGGCGTCTTTTGGGCCAAAGGGCGCAAATTCACGTTCTGCGGCGCCGTGTTTCTGGGAAAAAGAAAATACTATGGCAGTAAAAGTCCTTGGACGATATATGTTGAAAGAAGGAGAAAAGAGATCCTTGATGATGGGAGATATATTGCTTTATGAAGCGGATACCGGGATTTTGAAATCAGTTATGGACGCAGTGTATATTTCTACAGTTCGCACTGCGGCCGCCGCGGCACATTCGACATTGCTATATAGTAAGGCTGATTTTCATGTAATTGGGTTGATTGGACTTGGAAATATTATGACGTCGTATCTTGAAATTCTGCTTGCTAAGATTGATAGTAGGCCTCTTACCATAAGACTGTACAAATATCATGGACAGGAAGAGCGTTTTCGGGAACGATTTGCGTTATATAGCAATATACGGTTTGAGTTTTGTGATTTATATGAAGAGGTCATCAAAGGCGCGGAGGTTATTGTATCGGCAGTTACCAGAGTCACAGAGAATTTTGCGGGAGACGATTGTTATGATGAGGGCTGCACGGTAATTCCGATTATGACGATGGGATTTCAGAATTGTGATTTGTTTTTTGACCGGGTTTTTACAGATGAGATTGAACAAATAAGAAATTTTAAATATTTTTCTTCATTTCGTTCTGTGAATAATACAAGCGATGTTCTTAATGGTGCGGCACCCGGAAGAATGTCAGAACGGGAAAGAATTTTGGTTTATAATTACGGATTGGCAATACATGATTTGTATTTTGCAAATCGGTTTTATGAGCTAAGTTCAGGGTTCGGAAAAAATATTGACTATCAATATAGTAAGAAAAAATATTTTATGTAAGGAAAAATTTACTTCATAAGCAAAAAGATGTTAGGAGGAAACAATATGCAGGCGATTATTCTGGCGGCCGGAATGGGACGTCGCTTAAAAGAATTAACTCAAAATAATACAAAATGCATGGTAAAAGTGAACGGCGTGACTATAATTAACCGTATGCTTCACCAAATAGAGGCACAGCATTTGTCAAGAATTGTCATTGTGGTTGGCTATGAAGGACAAAGGTTAATTGATTATATTGATACATTAGATATTCAGACACCGATTATCTATGTAAATAATCCTATATATGAAAAAACTAATAACATCTATTCGCTTTTCCTCGCGAAGGATTATTTGTGCAATGAGGATACACTGCTTTTTGAGTCTGACTTGATTTTTGATGATTCTGTAATAGATGTGTTGGTTAATGATCCGCGAGACACGTTGGTTTTGGTTGATAAATATGAGAGCTGGATGGACGGCACCTGTGTAAAACTTGCAGATGACGATACTATAGAAGCATTTGTGCCGGGAAAGAAATTTAAGTTTAATGAAATAGAACAATATTATAAAACCGTAAATATATACAAGTTTTCAAAACATTTTTCTGAAACGCACTATGTACCTTTTTTGGAAGCATACTCAAAAGCTCTCGGCAATAATGAGTACTACGAACAGGTTCTGCGTGTAATCACAATGTTGGATGAACCGGAAATAAAGGCGAGACGTTTGGATGGACAGCGTTGGTACGAGATCGATGATATACAGGATCTGGATATCGCAGAATCTATTTTCGCTTCAGATGAAAATAAACGAGTCGAACTTTTGCAAGGCAGATATGGCGGTTACTGGCGTTACCCCCGTCTTCTCGACTTCTGCTATCTTGTAAATCCGTATTTTCCTCCTAAAAAAATGATTGATGAGATCAAGGCAAGCTTTGACAAGCTGTTGACACAATATCCCTCAGGCATGAGAGTGAATTCTTTATTGGCTGCGAAAAACTTCAATGTTCATGCGGAGAACATCATTATAGGAAACGGTGCAGCGGAACTAATCAAGGTGTTGATGGAACAACTGACGGGAAAGATTGGCATTGTACGCCCAACATTTGACGAATATCCAAATAGATATAATGAGTCTGATATTGTGGTGTATAATCCGGATAATGATAATTATTCCTATACGGCACAGGATTTGATGGATTTTTTCACAGATAAAGAAATCAGCAGTCTTATTCTAATAAATCCGGACAACCCGTCAGGAAATTACATACCAAAGAAGGAATTGATTCGATTGTGCAAGTGGGCGAATGAACGCAGCATCAACCTCATCATTGATGAATCTTTTGCTGATTTTTCGGATGAGACAGACAATACGCTAATCTGTCAAGATATTCTGGAAGAAAATCATTCCCTGTATGTGATGAAAAGCATTTCCAAATCCTATGGTGTGCCCGGACTTCGTCTCGGTGTTTTGGCATCCGGAAATACGGAATTAATTTCAAAGTTAAAGAAAGATGTCGCTATATGGAATATTAACTCATTTGCCGAGTTCTATATGCAGATTTCAGAAAAATATAATAAAGATTATACGTCGGCTTTGGAAAATTTTCGGGAAGAACGTACACGATATACGAAAGAGCTAGCGGGGATCACCGGCATCAGGGTTATTCCTTCTCAGGCGAATTATGTGATGGCGGAGATTATAAACGGTATGAGCGCAGCAGAACTGACAAGACGTCTTATTTTGAAGCATAATATTCTAATCAAAAATTTGTTTTCAAAGGTGAATAATGATGGTCGGCAATATATACGTCTTGCGGTAAAGCGGCGGGAAGAAAATGATAAGTTGATAGAGGCTCTCAAAAAAGAGCTTGCGGAGGTGTGAAAAAATGGTTTTTCAAAATGGCAGTGTTGAGGAGTTGTTCAATCTTAATGATGAGAAATTTGTGATTTTTGGAACATCCAATATCGCCATGACCTTAATGGAGGATGTTTCACGAGTGGGTATGTGCGATAAAATTCTCTATTTCGTGGATAATGATTATTCTCTGTGGGGACAAAATATCCGATATCAAGACAGGGAATATAGGATTGAAGCCCCGGAGTATCTCGAACACGATACAGAAGATATAAGTATCATTATTGCCAGCACTTATGTGTATGATATTGCAAATCAGTTGGAAAAGTGCGCAGCGCTGACAAACAGAAAATGTTGGTTTTATACGTTTGTGAAATGGCATCCCGACTATGACATGACAGAATATTTGGAAAAAACGAGACAGCTTCACCAAAAATATGCAGACCAGACAAAGCAATTTAAAAGATTACAGAACAGTCATAAAGGGGAACGGTGTTTTATTGTGGGTAACGGACCAAGTCTCAATATGGAGGATTTGGATCTGTTAAGAGGTGAGTTTTGCTTTGGAGCAAATCAGATTTTTCTGGCGTTTGACAGGACCGCGTGGCGGCCGAACGTATATTTAACAGTCAATGTTGACACATTCCTGGCTTACAGGCATGAGATTAACAAATTGGAATGCGGGATTAAGTTTATTGACAGTAAGGCGCTTGATTATGGAGTTGAAATTCGTGATGCGTTATATCTGAAACATGGGACCTTTGCAGAGGACGAAGAATTTTTTTCAAGCGATATCGGTCGGTATTACTATAATGGCGGTACGGTTGTATATACGGCGCTGCAGACGGCAGTATATATGGGCTTCAACAGAATATATCTGATTGGTGTAGATAACAATTTCACCTTCGAAAAGAGCAGAAGTGGAAGTGTCATAAAAAATAGTATCCAGAACCATTTTTATAAGGCAGAAGATGATAAGAAAATAGCAGACCTTTATGCAACAGTGGATGTTGGGCATCTGACCGAGTCTTTCGAGGCGGCGCGAGAATATGCAGATAAGAATGGCATCAGGATATGCAATGCGACTCGTGGCGGTAAACTAGAAGTATTTCCGAGGGTAAGGCTCGAAGAAATAATTGCGCGGTAGATAAACTGAAAGGAGATGCGGATGAATACAGCTATCATAGGTGGCGGAAATATCGGTACGCTGCCTGTGGCAGAATTCACTCAAAATGGGGGGTACATATCGTCCAAGTGAGTGGAGTTCCCATATAAGGCAGATATCGAATGCGGTCTTCTATTTATGCGTGAAATCGGGCGAATATGCTCGGTCAGAACGGAAACCATGGATAGAATACTTAATGGTATGAAGATGTAAGAAATAAAAGGTTTGAACCAAGATTGGAAAGTTATTCCAAAGAAAGCTTATATGAATATTATCAATAGTATGGAACTAATTACAAATCAACAATGAAAAATTGGTCATTTAATGGCAGAAAGGTAGTGAGTATATGAAAACTGCTGCATTTATTCCGATAAAGGCAAATTCCGAGAGGGTGCCGGGGAAAAATTTTCGCGTTCTAAACGGGAAAAAATTGTATGAGCATATCTGCGAGCATGTGAAGCAAGCAAATGTATTTGATGATGTTTATGTTGATACAAATAGTGATGAAATTGCGGCATATGCAAAGAAACAGGGGTTCTTAGTAATAGAAAGAAAACCTGAGCTGGTTAAGAATAGTGCGAATGGAAATGATTTGTTAGTTTATCAATACGAACAGTATCCGGATTATGATTATTATTTTCAATTATTTGCAACTGCGCCTTTTTTACAGACAGAAACTATAAAAAAATGTGTTGACAAGCTTACATACTCTGCGGAATATGATTCGTGTTTTACTGCAACTGCACAGTACGGATTTTTTTGGCTTAATAATGAGCCTATTAACTACAGACCATGCATATTGCCGAGAAGTCAGGATATGTCACCGATGATAGAAGAGACAACGGGACTTTATGGAATAAGCGGAGAAGCTTTGAAAAAGTATAGATGCAGGATCGGCGCAAAACCGTATATACATTATGTTGATAAATTTGAGGCCGTAGATATAAACACTGAGGCCGATTTTAAAATGGCTGAATATATAGGAATGCATTATTGGAAAATAAACCATAACGGAGAAATTGCTGAGAATGTGAACTAAAAAGCAAAAATAAAATCGAGAAATTACAATATAGTTTATATTGACTCACGGTCTATCGGTATGAAAATAGCTTAATAATGCAGTTCAAAGCATTTAGAGCGGTTGCGGCGTAAAAGAAGCCTGTGCTTTGCATAGACTTCGTAAAAACGTTGATAAAGCATGGTTCCCGCGAAACGCCAGCGGAGCGCGTTTCGTGGGAAAAGCGGAAAAATGACCGTTAAAAAAAGAACACCTTGCAAACAAGGTGTTCGTAAAAAAGCGGTCATTTTTCCGCTGGTGCCGGTGATCGGGGTCGAACCGATACGGTATCACTACCACAGGATTTTGAGTCCAGCGCGTCTGCCAATTCCACCACACCGGCATATTTTTAGCACGAGTATTAATATATCACAAACTTTTCAAAAAATCAAGCCCTTTAACAAATTTTTTGAAAAAATAAAAAATTTTCAAAAAATCCCTTGACAAACCTTTCATCACATAGTATAATCTTAACGTTGCCTCAATTGAGATATGCACCTTTAGCTCAGCTGGCTAGAGCACCTGACTCTTAATCAGGGTGTCCGGGGTTCGAATCCCCGAAGGTGTACCAGATGACATCCCTCGGAACGCCCGATTTTACGGCGTTTCGGGGGTTTTGTTTTTTCCGAAAATCCGTTTTGGTCGTTATTTGGTCGTTATTTAATGATCAAATTGTTTTATGTAACTTATCATAACTTATCGTAAGTTAAAACAGCTCGCTACTGTTTCGCTCGCCAATGCCTGCGCTCTTGAAAATGCGTGAGCGTAAATATTGAGCGTCGTGTTCGCGTCGCTGTGACCCATGCACGCCTGAACCGTTTTAACACTCGCTCCCGACTCTATCATAATCGAAGCGCATAAGTGACGGAACGAATGCGGTGTCACATACCTTATTCCCTCGCGCTTGCAAAAGCTTTTCAGCCAATCTCTCGGCGTTAGCGGCGACATAACACCGCCATATGGGTTTTTAAACACAAAATTGTTTTCCTGCCATTTTGTGCCCAGTCTGACGCTTTCATCCTCATAAAATTTTTGCAGCCGTTTCAGATATTCAAATACTTCCCCCGAAAGCTTCAAACTACGATTTGATGTAACAGTCTTGGGAGTGTCAATTACCGTGCCTTTATAGGCAGTATGATACAGAGCTTTGTTTATTGATATTATATGATTTTCAAAATCAATATCATCCCATGTAAGTCCGCACATCTCGCCTCTGCGAAATCCGCTGAATATCATAAGTATAAAATAACACTGATACACAAGCGGAGCTTTTTCTGTGAGCCTGTCAAGAAATATCTGCGCTTCTTC
>CANRHV010000078.1 GCA_947630505.1 uncultured Monoglobus sp.
TATGAGCTGGCGGCCGGCGAGACCATAAAGGTAGCGGGCGGCACAAACGGATTCTATCTCCCGGCTCTGAGCTTCACACCCGCGGGCGGTTCGGTTCAGCCCGGCGAGCCCACGCAGACGCCTTCCGAGCCCACGCAGGCACCCGCTACAGCGGAACCCACACAGGCTCCCGCAACGGCTGAGCCCGGAACAACGACGTATCAGTTCGAGGAAGGCACAGTCGTTACATACAGCGGAACACCCGCCGAAGCGGGCGCTGAGTGGGGCATGAAGGTAACGGGTGCCGACGGCAAGAATATTCACGTAACAGGCAATTCCTTCACAATGCCCGCTCAGGACGTAAGAGTTGAGATAACATATTATACCATTACGAGTGAGACATACACCGTATCGGTTGCGGACGGCATCACGGGCGGCTCGGTAGTTCTGATCCCCGAGGCGACAGCGGCGCCCACAGACGCTCCCGAGGTGACCGCGGAGCCCACCAACGCTCCCGCGGAGTCCACAGACGCGCCGGCGGAGCCCACGACGCCTCCCGCGAGCGGCAACAACTATCCCGAAGGCTCGATCGTTTGGGACTTCGGCAAGGAGCCGTTCGTTAACCCCGACGGCACAGTGAACACCACGATGTTCCCCGAGGGTGACCACACTAACGCTGAGGGCGAGATCGACAGATTCAACGTTGGACCGGAGTCGATCGTTGACGTGAACGGACTGACATATTATTCGGTATCCGATTTGGGCACAAAGCCCTCGCTGAACGCCAACCAGCCCAGTAACAAGACTTTCTCCGACGGCGCAAGCTTCACTCGCATGATCAAGTCTCAGGGCAGAGGCAGCATAACCTTAAACGAGGAGACCGGCGAGTACGTTAAGGACAAGTGCTTCGAGTTTAAAGCTCCGGCGTACGGAACCGTTACCATCTACGCGAGAAGCGGCGGAAGCAGTACCGACGCAAACATAACCTTCGCGCTCAACGGCAGTCCCGTTAATACCCATACCGTTATAAAGACAGACGATGAGAAAACACTGACAGACGGTCTGCCCGTATTTACCGACACGGCGTTTGAAGGCGACACCGTTCAGATCTACAGCGACAACAACACAGGTTACTACGCGATAGTATTCTCGCCCATCCCTGCCAACGCTACGGCGGCGGAGGTTCCGGCGGAAGGCGTTAAGTCGATCGACGGCCTCAAGGGCGGCGAGACGATCAAGGTATACGCCGAGGCCGAGAACGCGGGCGACGAGATCAAGCTCGCCACAGACCCGAGCGCCGAGATCAAGGATATCGGCGGCGGCTACTACGAGTTCACAATGCCCGCGGCAAATACCACGGTAAACGCCACATTCGGCGGCGGATCGACCGAGCCCACTGCGTCAACCGAGCCCGGCGGAATCCCCACGGATAAGCTTTGGAAGCTTAACGACAAAGCGGTGCAGGACGCGCTGGCCGCTTACAAGACCGAGGACACTGCTCCCGTTGAAAACGTTGACGGCGCGGTTGTAGGCCCCGGATACACATATGACAAGAGCAGAAGCGTGACGTACACCCACGCCAACGGACAGGAATATAATTTCACCGGCTCGCTTAGAGGCGGCAGCGGCAGCGCCGAGAAGCTTTATGTTTCGATCATTCCCGAGCCCTGCGCCTGCACGGTGACGGTAGTGTTCGACGGCCACGGTTCGGCCGGCAGGACTCAGAACATCGCATATGACGCGGATGGCGACGGCACGCCCGAGGTTGTTTCCTCAAAGGCTTCCGAGACCGGTGCGACAGCGGTGACCTACGACATGACCGCGGCTCAGGCCGCGAGCGGCAAGCCCGTTTACACCTACGGCGGCGGCTCTAACAAGAACCTCTACGCGATATTTATCGAGTACTACGAGGAGACGCCCGATAAGTATCTGCTCGGTTCAGTCACAAACAAGACCGGCCGTGACTTTACGGACAAGAATATCGTGTTTACAAACGACGACGACCCGAGCGAGACATACATTGTTCCTTTCGAGGACGACTATATGGTAAAACTGCCAAAGGGCAAAACATTCACAGCTACGGTCGAGGGCGAGAGCGACGTTTGCACAACAATCGAAAGCCAGCACATAGCGATCGAGCAGAACAGATATAATCAGGAAATGGATCTCACATTCGTGCTTATTGCAGACGCGGAAGTAAGCGGAAAGGTTTCGACGATCTCGTCTCATGACCTGCTTACACCGGTATATGATTACGACGAGGCGATCGGCGCCAAGCTGACATTCACCAAGCAGGGCGAGACCGAGCCATACGCCACAGCCGAAGTAGCGGCGGACGGCACATACAAGGCCACGCTGATGTCCAACGAGACATACGACATCACGCTCGTGACGGCGGACGGTCAGTCATACTCGTTGTCGCCTCTGTCCGAGAGCTATCAGTTCCTGGCGGGCGACCAGGCTCCGTTCAAGAACATCCTTCTGATGAAGGACGGCCCCGCGTCGCTTGAGTATAAAGACACGCTGACGGTCGGCGCGGACAAGGAATACAAGTCGATCAGCGAGGCTCTCGCGGCGGTAAGACTGATGAGCAGAGAGGCAGGACAGGTTGTTAATATAGTTATCGACCCCGGCACATATGAGGAGCAGCTCTACGTCAACATGGACGATATAGCTCTCAAGGCCGCTAACCCCGATGAAAGACCCTTGATCACCTGGTACTACGGCATAGGCTACGTTTACGACTCGGCCGCGCCCATTACAAACGCGGGCGATCCCGAGTCGGGCGAGGGCAAGTGCTATCAGGGCTGGTACAGCGCCGACTACGCGGCAGCCAAGACGAGTCAGTGGACGGTCAACAACTGGGGATCGACCATCAGAACTTTGAACAACAACTTCTATATGGAGAACATCAACGCTCAGAGCAGCTTCAACCTGTATATCACTCAGAAGGAGCTTGACGACCACGTAACACCCGGCGGCGGCGACGCCAAGGTAGGCGTGCTCAGAGACAGCACCGAGACCAAGGTCAACAACAGGACCTACAACGAGAGAGCGGCGGCGATCTTCGCGGGCGGCAGCCAGATCGAGCTCTACAAGTGCTCGTTCGTATCCAGCCAGGATACATTCGGCACGGGCGCGAAGTCAATGTACGTTAAGGACTGCCTTATCTCGGGCAACACCGACTACATCTGCGGCGGCGACAACTGCTACTTCGAGAACTGCGAGCTGAGATGGCAGGGCATGAGCGACACCGACAACGGCGGCTACATCACAGCCTGCAAGAACTCAGCCGAGACAGATCTGGGCTATTACTTCAAGAACTGCACGATCACCAAGAACCCCGCTGAGGGTATGCAGGCCGGAAAAGGCGGCAACTGGGGCAGACCTTGGGGCGGCAAGGGCAAGACCGTTACCATCTTCGACAACACCACGATAGGCGACGGAGTTACCAAGCCCACAGGCTGGACCTCGATGAGCAGCTCTCAACCTTCCGACGCTATATACTATGTGGTAAACGGCGTTTACAAGGCGGGCGATACCGCGACGGATATAACAGCGTCGAACGATAATCCCAACGGAACCTACGACGCCAACGGCTACACGTTGCCCACACCCGAGCAGTACTTCGGCGAGTGGACACCCGCTAACTACACCGCGGCTCAGTAATAAGCGTAATCAAAAGGAACCCTTCGGGGTTCCTTTTTTAACGTAGGGACTAGGGAATAGGCTCGCCCCTTGGGGAGAGCCGGCGCCGAAGGCGACAGAGAGGGGTTAACGTAGGAACTAGGAAATAGGATCTAGCGACTAGAAATATCTTTCGATGATATTCAATAGTTTCCGTCCTAGTCCCCAGTTACTAATCATTACTACCTACCCGGCCGCCCGCTCGCCTTCCCCTTGAGAGGAAGGTGGGTTTTTGCCCGAACGGGCAAAAAGTCGGATGAGGTGAGAACCCTGCGATCATCGGCTTTTTTCATATTTTGCATGTTAATTTATTCGTTTTTTTAGATAAAAAATCTACAAATACATTAAAAAAATAGATTGCTTTTTTGTAAATTTTATGTTAAAATATATATTACATATTTGTATCTGTTTTTACTGTGCAAAAAAATAAATAAAATTATATATTTTTACAAGGAGGGTTTTTATGAGAACCTTAAGAAGAACACTTTCACTTGTTCTGGCGATCGCCATGGTGCTCACGACCTTTGGCGCGGTGACCGTATCCGCGGCAGATTATGCCGACACATCGGGCCACTGGGCTGAGGCTGTGATCGACAAATGGTCGGGCTATGGCGTTATCCAGGGCGACGGCGGCTATTTCAGGCCGGATGACATGATCACTCGCGCCGAGGTGGCTCAGGTAACGCAGAACGTTATCGGCTATGCCTCGACCGGCGCCAATGCGTACAGCGACGTTGATTCAAACGCTTGGTACGCGGATGCGGTCCTGAAGCTCGCGGCTGCCGGAACATTGACCGGCTACGGCGACGGCACAATGAAGCCCGACGCCAACATGACCCGTGAGGAAGCCATGACGATGCTTGGCAGAGCCTACGGTCTCGCTCCGGTCAACAACATGGCAGGCATCACCAACTATGCCGACTATTCAAGCATTTCCGAATACGCCAACGGCTATATCGGAGCTATGACAGCGGCCGGCTATGTTAACGGTTATCCCGACGGTACTATCAGACCTCAGGACAACATCGCCAGAGCCGAATTTGTCAAGATCCTTGACAACATGATCAAGCTCTACATCACCGGCCCCGGAACCTACGGTCCCGATTATTATGGCGGAATCGTTATGGTTAAGTCGGGCGGCGTTACGCTGAACGGTGTTGTTGCGAACGGCGTTGTTATTTCGCCTTCCGCGGGCGGCGAGCTTAATATCATAAACTCGCAGGTCGGCAACAACATTCTGAATCTGTCGTCTAACATGAACATCACAAGCACGGGCAGCGACACCACGACAACCGGCAACAGCGGTGTTTCCGTATTCAGCCCTAACTACGGCTACGGCGGCGGCTCCGGCGGCAGCTTTGGCGGCGGCACAACTTATCGCACATACACGGTTAATTTCTATGTGAACGGCGTTTTGTATGACACGGTTGATGTAAGATCAAATAACCTTGCGGAAATACCTGACGATCCTTATGTTGAAGGTATGAGTTTTGTCGGCTGGTACACCACGCCTCAGCTTGCGGCGCTGGCCGGCACAAACGGACTTGTCAATTTTGAGTCAAGACGCATCACGAGCAATTTGAATGTATACGCAGGCTTTATAACGATCGGCGGCGAGCCTACCGAGGCTCCTTCGGGCGAACCTGTTGTTTCAGAGGAACCCGGCGCGTCCGATGTACCCGCGACCGAAGTTCCTGTTGTATCGGAGGCTCCCGCGACCGACGTACCCGCGACCGATGTACCCGCGACCGACGCGCCTGTTGTATCAGAGGCTCCCGCGACCGACGTACCCGTTGTATCCGAGGCACCCGCGACCAACGAGCCCGATGTATCCGAGGCACCCGCGACGCAGCCTCCCGCTCAGGTTTACCACAAGGCAACCCTCAAGGTAACGGGCGGCACAGGCTCGCTGACAGGCGAGGGCGTTAAGGAAGCGACAGCTCCCGCTGCTGAGGCGGCGGCGGACGAACTGCCCGCTGACGAGGCTTGGACATCGGCTGACGCCGAGCTGGACGCTATGGTTCTGGCGTCAGAGGGCGGAAAAGCGTTTGGCCCCTATAAAGACTTAAACGGCTATGGTGAATGGGTGAGCGGAGGCAAAGCCCTCAAGTATAAGCACACCAACGGCGTTGAATATGAGTTTTCACACGGCTGGCAGGCCGGCTCGGGCAACAAGACCAAGAGAAGCTTCTACTTCACACCCAAGCAGGCTTGTATCGTGACGGTTGCCTACACCGCGCAGTCGGGCAGACCCATGTACATCTACCAGGGCGACAATCTGTTGGCAAGCGGTGAGGACGGCGCAACAGCCGATGGCGAACCCGCAATAATCACGGCTGACGTTGACGATCCCACAGCGGGTGACGTTTATGTATACGGCGGCAGCTCCAACAAGCAGCTCTACGGCATATTTGCGGATTACTACGATCCCAACGTAGTAGTTTATCAGAAGCTGAGCGGCACCATCAATTACACCGGCTCGGAGACCGGATTAAAAGTAAGATTCACAGACACGAAAGACCAGACCACATATGATGTTGACCTTAATGCGGGCGCTTATGAGGTTGAGCTGCGTCAGAACAGAGACTATTCTGTAAGCATAGTTAACGCGGACGGCAGCGCGAGCGACAAGACCGCGGTAACGCTTGACTCGAACAGCGTATCCATCGCCAAGATGGCAAAGACTCAGGACATCAACGTGGTTGATATTGCTGAGACGCAGGTTATCGGCGACGTTGTTGTTCACGAGATAACCAACGACGGCAATTCGCTTGATCTTAGCCAAGTTGCTCTGAAGTTCACGGCAAAGGACGACGCGTCTGTTACATACGAAGTAGCGGCGGGCGGAATCGCGGACAACAAGTACGCGGTAACAATGATGCCCAACCACGAGTATGAGATAACGGCCACAGGCATTGACGGCTACGCGCTGTCGGCTATGTCGGGCAGCTATGTTATGGCGGCCGGCGACATGGCGCCGTTTAAGAACATCCTCATCACAGAGACTCCGGGAGAGGTAGCGGTACCCGCCGACAAGACCGTAAGAGTCGGAACCGACAAGGAATACGCGACAATAGGCGACGCTCTGGCAGCCGTTAAGGCCATGAACAGAGAGGCCAACGAGGATAACAGGATCACGATAGAGATCGATCCCGGCACATACACCGAGCAGGTTAGGGTAGATTCAAGCTACGTAACGCTCAAGGCGGCAGATGAGGCCAATCCGCCCGAGATCAACTGGTACTACGGCATAGGCTATATCTACTACAGCTCAGACGGCAGCTATTACAGCGAGGACTGCGCGGTAGCCAAGACAGCCAAGAAGCCCGTGACCAGATGGGGATGCGCGGTTCGCATCGAGCAGCCTTATGTTTCAATGGAGAACGTAAAGGTTATCCATACATTCAACTGCAAGGTCGTTCCCGAGGAGATCGCTGACGGCGTTGAGGCGGCAGGCCCCGGCATCTACAGCGACGTATCGGGCAAGCCCGACAGAACAGTCGAGGGCTACGAAGCGATGGCGCAGAGCGCCACCGAGAGAGCGGCAGCAATCGCGATAGACGCCAACAACTTTGAGGCGTATAAGTGCGACTTCGTATCATCTCAGGATACGTTCTACACCAACACATCATATTCGTACATAAAGGACTGCTACATCGAGGGCGGCACCGACTATATCTACGGCGGAAAACGCGTGGTATTCGATAACTGCACGCTGGCATGGCACGGCTACAGCGACGCCCCCAAGGGCGGATATCTGACGGCCTGCTCCGACGGCGGCGACGAGCTCGGATATCTGTTCCAGAACTGCACGATCACCAACTCCAAGTACTTCCCGGACAACCAGTTCGACAA
>CANRHV010000079.1 GCA_947630505.1 uncultured Monoglobus sp.
ATACTTATTTCCGCCCTTTTCCCGCTCTAAATGCCACTTCCTTCTCACTCTGGAATTTACTTTGGGAATTCACGAAATTTATGTCTATACATAAAAACTTCGGCGTGAAATGTCTTGGCCCGCCCGCGCGCTTTGTAAAGATAATTTAATTTTACTTTTGTCGAATTATGAACTAAAAATATAGCCGCCCTGATTTGACCGAAGGGCAGCTATATCTGATATTCTGTTATTTCGGCCGGCCGCATTGCGGTTGTCTTTGATGCTTTAAGGGGCCTTCGGGCTCCTTTTGCGTTTGTTTTATCCGCCTCGGTCTTGCAGGCAAAGTAATCGCGGGCGGCGGATAAATTTGTCCGCCGCTCTTGGGAAGAAATTTTATAAAACATTAAAATATATTATTTGCTTATTTCAAGCGGGGCCGCAAGAGGCCTTAAATCATCATCCCACAACATGATCTTTAAGCTTCCCGCATCACCAGCCTCGATTCTTTCAGACGCGCGGTATCTGCCGCTGCCCGGAAGCGGGTTTATCACGAGGATTTCGCAATCCCGGAGCAAGTCGGCACCGTTATACTTTGCGATACAAATATTAACTTTATCGGCCGGAATGTTCTCGGGAGCCGTTATGCTCACTATCCCATCCGCGTAGCTTTCGATCACCCACTCATATTTTTGCGGCGGAGCAGTCGGCCCGGGTGTCGGCACATCTGTGGGAACCGGCGGCGCGGCAGACTCGGAAGGCTCTGTCGTTTCACCCGGAAGAGATGTAGGCGCTGTTGAGGGATTTGGCGTCGAAGCAGCCGTAGGCTTTGGCGTTGATGCAGTTGTCGGCGTTGGCGTCGGAACGGCTGTGGGCTTTGGCATAGGCGCCGTTGTAGGTTTCGGCGTCGGAGCGCTTGTCGGTTTTGGCGTAGGCGCTGCCGTAGGCTTTGGCGTCGGAGCGCCTGTCGGTTTTGGCGTAGGCGCTGCCGTTGGCTTTGGCGTCGGAACTGTTGTAGGTTTCGGCGTCGGAGCGGCTGTCGGCTTTGGCGTAGGCGCGGCCGTGGGGTTCGGCGTAGGCGTCGCGTTTTCGATCCAATGCGCGTACAGTACATGCTCGCCCTCGGTCGTAACTTTTGTATCGGCATTAACAACCGTTCCGTATTTCGGGTCGGTATACCAGCTTCTGAAGGTATATCCGCCGCGCACCGGAGTCGGCAAATCACCGTACGGCTCTCCGTATTTTACATACTTGTATTCTTCCTGATCCGCGGGTATGCTTCCGCCGTTCGCGTCAAAATACACCGGATATTCGGCGGTCGACCAATGCGCGTAAAGCGTCACATCTTTTTTATCCTCGAATTTTGTTATGTTGGTAATCTCTTTGCCGCCGCTCTCCGCGGTATACCATCCGTCAAACTTAAATCCCGGTTTGGTCGGAGTCGGAAGCTGCTGTATATAATAACCGTAAGGCTGTCCGAACTCGACTTGGCCGCTTGACACAGCGCACTCTCCGCCGTTTGGGTTAAATGTTACATTGAAAGTTCCCGGAATAACCGTTATTGTGTATTGGTCATATGTCACTCGATAATTATATTTTTTTGGATCATATCCTTTTCCAAAGGTATAATTTAAAGTTGCGATATATTTCCCTATTCCGGTTGTATTGGCAAGAAAGGTAACCCGCCTTGTATCTCCGCTTCCCGTACTAAAAATATCGGGCGGAAGAACTTCGTCCGATAATATTGTTAAATCAGCGGTTGTACCATTCTGTTTAGCAATGTATGAATTTTTAAAAATCAAGCCATCGTACGTATTCGAAGTTATTCTTACGCTCATATCTAAAGTAAACGTCTCGCCCACACATGCGGTATACGTATATTCATTAGTTATGTTTTTGTAATCCGCGAATACATTTACACTCAACAAACCGGTCAAAATCACTGTCAATAAAACGACGGCAATCATTCTTTTGGTGTTTTTAAAACTCAATTTTCTTAACTGCTTTTTCATAATTTCACTTCCTTTAATTAAACTATAGTAGCAATGTACGCCAGTGGCGTACATTGCTACTATAACACATTTTAAAAATTCTGTCAATATATAAAATTATTAAAGGGGTGAATTTTATGGACAAATCAATTGTCGGAAAAAGAGTAAGAAAACAAAGAGAATATCTCGGGCTGTCGCGGGAGCAATTTGCCGAAAAAATTGATATTTCATGGCGGTTCCTTGCCGAAATAGAAAACGGAACAAAGGGAATGTCGGCTGAAACGCTGTATAAAATATGCAGCGCGTTTGACATCTCGGCGGATCATCTGCTGCTTGGGCGCGAAAATCTTTCCGAAGCCAAAACGCCGTGTGTTGCGCTTCTGTCACAAATTCCCCCGTCGTGCATGTCATATCTGGAGGATATTCTCAAAGCGTATTTGCGCACTATCGGCGTCATTCGCGACGAAATGTCCTGATCCGCCCGAGTTGTAAAGATAATTTAATTTTACTTTTGTCGAATTATGAACTAAAAATATAGCCGCCCTGATTTGACCGGAGGGCAGCTATATCTGATATTCTGTTATTTCGGCCGGCCGCATTGCGGTTGCCTTTGATGCTTTAAGGGGCCTTCGGGCTCCTTTTTGCGTTTATATTATAACATTCTTTTTCGGCTTTGTCAAGCGTTAGATCAGCGGCGCTTTTAGGGCGCTTGTCAGTTCCTTTACGCCGTTTATTTTGTCGGCCTCGGTCTTTCCGGCGGCTATCGTTTTGACAATGGCGCTGCCGACTATAAGGCCGTCACAGTATTTTTTCAAATTCTCGATATGCTCGGGCTTTGAGATGCCGAAGCCTATGCACTTGGGAATGTCGGAATACTTGTTGAGCATGGCGAACATACGATCAAAGTCGGTCGAAAAGTTTTCGCGCGTTCCGGTGACGCCCATCGAGGACACGCAGTATAGAAAGCCCTTCGCCCTCTCGCATATCGCCCTTGAACGCTGCTCCGACGAGGTGGGCGCGATCATCGAGATCTGCCATACTCCGTACTCCCGGGTCAGGTCGTAGATCTCGTCGCTCTCCTCAAAGGGCAGGTCGGGGATAATAACTCCGTCCACGCCCGCGTTTTTGCAGCCTGCGAAAAACTTTTCCGGGCCGTAGCTTAAAATCGAGTTGAAATACATCAAAAACACCAGAGGCACCTGCGTGCTCTCGCGCAGCTCGGACACGGCATTAAATATTATGTCGAGATTGATCTCATGCTTCAGGGCGCGCACATTCGCCGCCTGGATAACGGGGCCCTCGGCCATCGGGTCGGAGAACGGTATTCCCAGCTCTATCAGATCAGCTCCGGCCTGCTCCATGGCGAGCACCAGTTTTTTCGAGGTCTCGATGTCCGGGTCGCCGAAGGTCAGGAACGTCACCAGCGCCTTTTTGTCTTTTTCTCTCAGGGCTTCAAACATTGAGTCTATTCTGTTTTTATTTTTCATTGATTTCCACCCCCATGTATCTGGCTACCGAGTACACGTCCTTGTCGCCTCTGCCCGAAAGATTTATAACAACGATCTTGTCCTTGTCCATTTTCGGCACGATCTTCATCGCCTGCGCCACCGCGTGGGAGCTTTCGATAGCTGGGATTATGCCCTCGATCCTCGTCAGGTAGCGGAAAGCGTCGACCGCCTCGGCGTCGGTTATCGGATAGTATTCGGCGCGGCCGCTGTCGCGCAGAGCCGCGTGCTCGGGGCCGACTCCGGGATAATCGAGACCCGCGGAGATCGAGTAGACAGGCATTATGCCGCCCGATTTGTCCTGCAAAAATATCGACTTCATGCCGTGGAGCACGCCCACGGTGCCTTTTGTCATGGTGGCGGCGTGGCGCTCGGTGTCAATTCCGTCGCCCGCGGCCTCGGCCCCGATCAGCCGAACCGACTTGTCGCCGATAAAGTCATAAAACGCGCCCATGGCGTTGCTGCCTCCGCCCACGCATGCGATGACCGCGTCGGGCAGACGGCCCTCTTTTTTGAGCATCTGCGCCTTTATCTCTTTTCCGATAACGCTCTGGAAATCGCGCACGATCGTGGGGTACGGGTGCGGACCCATGGTGGAGCCCAGCAGATAGAGCGTGTCGTTCGCCCTGGCCGCCCACGCGCGGAGCGCCTCGTTGCAGGCGTCCTTGAGCGTGCCGGTGCCCGATGTGACGGGCGTCACCTTGGCGCCCAACAGGTTCATGCGAAACACGTTGAGCTCCTGGCGCCGCGTGTCCTCCTCGCCCATAAAGACCTCGCACTCCATGCCGAACAGCGCCGCCGCCGTGGCCGCGGCCACTCCGTGCTGACCCGCTCCGGTCTCGGCGATAACCTTCTTTTTGCCCATGCGCCTCGCCAGAAGCGCCTGACCCAATACGTTGTTGATCTTGTGCGCTCCGGTGTGGTTCAGATCCTCGCGCTTTATGTATACCTTGGCGCCGCCCAGGTCGTTTGTCATGTTCTCCGCGTAGTAGAGCAGAGACGGCCTGCCGGCGTACTCGTTCAAATAAAATTCAAGCTCTTTTTGAAACTCGGGGTCCGCCTTCGCCTCGTTATAGGCGGCCTCAAGCTCGTTCAGGGCGCGCATCAGCGTCTCGGGAGCGTACTGTCCCCCGTAGATGCCGAATCTGCTCTTTGATTTATTTTCCATATTTTATACCTCGTTTTGATTTATTTTATACTTCTTATGATATTCACGATTTGCTTTATCTTCTCCGCGTCCTTTTGGCCGTCGGTCTCGGCGCCGCTGCTGACGTCGACCCCGTATGGTCGATATTTTTCGACCGCATCGGCAATGTTGCCCGCGTTCAGACCTCCCGCCAGCATAATGCCGCTCAGGTCGATGCCGCGGAGACGCTCGTCCTCGATCCTTTTGCCCTTGCCGCCGTAGCCCTCGACATACGCGTCCAGTAGCAGGCGGTCGGCGTTTTTGTATTTTTCAAGACTTTTCGGGTCAAAATCGTCTCCGACCCGCGCCGCCTTCCAAACTTTCAGATCGGGGCAAAGCTTTTTTAGTTTTTCTATATCCTCCGCGGTCTCGCCGCCGTGCAGCTGAGCGATATCGAGCGGCACCGAGCCCGCCAATTCCGCAATTTTTTCGCGCGGCATATTGACAAACACGCCAACGGCTTTGATCTCGGGGTCAAGCCGCGAACGTATCGCGCGCGCCATCTCTGCCGTCAGGCAGCGGCGGCTTTTCTCGTAGAACACAAATCCCGCGTAATCGGGCATAGCGGCATTTGCCGCGTCGGCGTCCGCCTCGCGCATGAGACCGCAGATCTTTATTTTAACGCTCATATCAACCAAGCCTTCCGTTTCTCAGATCATCGACCGCGGCGGAAATATGCTGCCGCCGCATAAACAGCTCGCCGATAAGCGCCGCGTCGGCGCCCAGCGACTCGATATATTTAAGGTCGCGGCTGCTTCTGATCCCGCTCTCGGATACGAGAACTTTTTTGTCCCGCTCCTCGAGCAGGTTTAAAAGCCGCTCGGTGGTGCCCAAGTCTTCCTCAAAGGTCTTGAGATTGCGGTTGTTGACCCCCACGATCCTCGCGCCAAGCGCGTTGACGCGGCGCAGCTCCTCCTCGTCGTGGACCTCCACAAGGCAGTCAAGGTCAAGCTCATGAGCGGTTTTCATAAATTCGCCCATAGTCTTATCGTCCAAGATCGCAGCGATCAGCAGGATCGCGGACGCGCCAAGGCCGCTCGCCTCGTATATCTGATAGTCGTCGATCACGAAATCCTTGCGCAGCAGCGGAATTTCGGAGATCAGGCTGATATCGCGCAAAAATTCGGGCTTGCCGAGAAAGAAGTCTGTCTCGGTCAGCACCGACATGGCCTGCACGTCGGACTTTAAGTATTCCCGAGCCACATCCATGTGATCAAGGTCGGGGCGGATCAGCCCTTTTGAGGGCGACGCCTTTTTGACTTCGGCGATGATCGAGATTTTTTTGTAGTCCTTTAGGGCGTTGTAAAAGCTTATCACCTTGCGCGAGCCGAAGGATTTTTCAACGCCGCTCCTTAAAGTCTTGTAGCTGATCTTCTGCTTCTGGTTCTCCAGATATATTTTCTTTTTTGTAACGATTTTTTCAAGTATGTCCATGGATATTTCCTCTCATTGACGTATGTCTGCCTCGCCCCTTGGGGAGAGGTGCCCGCTTGCGGGCGGAGAGGGGTTAACATAGGTACTTATGCTCTAGGGACTAAGATCGAAAAATCTCAGCGAGATATTCCTAGTTCCTAGTACCTATTTCCCAGTCTCTACGTTGACCCCTCTCAGTCGCCTTCGGCGCCAGCTCTCCCCAAGGGGCGAGCCAAATTTAAAACGCGTTCGTCATCTCGACCAGCTGATCGAGTTTTTCCATAGCGGCGCCGCTGTCGATCGCTTTCTCCGCCATGCGCACGCCTTCCTCAATGCTGCTCGCGAGGCCTGTGGTGTATATCGCCGCTCCCGCATTCAGCACAACGATGTCGCGGCGCGGACCTTTTTCGCCCTTTAAGATGCTCAAGGTTGTTTTTACGTTCTCGTCAACATCTCCGCCCTTGATATCGTCGGCCGTCGCGGTGGTAAGGCCCACATCCTCGGGGCTTAAATAATAATCTATGACCTTGCCGTCCTTTATCTCGGAGATCTTGGTCTTGCCGATTATCGACAGCTCATCCATTCCGTTGTCGACGCCGCATACCGACATTCCCGAGGTAACGCCCAGATTCATCATGGCCTCGGCCAGCGGGTGGGTCAGGTCCTCGTCAAACACGCCGATGACCTGATGCTTGGCGTTTGAGGGATTCGAAAGGGGGCCTAATATATTAAACAGCGTTCTTATCTTGATCTCGCCGCGCACGCCCGACACGGTTTTCATGCAGGGGTGCATGGTCCTGGCGAACATAAAGCCTATGCCGATCTTTTCGACGCACTCCTTGACCTGCTCGGGCGTTATCATGATATTGACGCCGAGGCCCTCGAGCACATCGGCGCTGCCGCATTTGCTGGAAACAGCGCGGTTTCCGTGCTTTGCGGTCTTCGCGCCCGCTCCCGCGATGACAAACGCCGCGGTAGTCGAGATGTTAAACGTGTTCGTGCCGTCGCCGCCGGTTCCCACGCAGTCAACATAGTCGGGAACATCGGGCGTTATGAGCGACGCTTTGCTGTTCATCATGGCGGCGCTGCCGCTGATCTCGTCGATGGTCTCGCCCTTCATGCGCAGGGCGGTGAGGTAGGCGCTTATCTGCACCGGCGTCGCTCCGCCGTCCAGCACCGCGTCCATAGCGGTTTTCGCCTCATCAAACGTCAGGTTTTCTCCGTCCGTGATCTTTCTTATGTATTTTGTAAGCATAATTTTCAACTCCTATATATTTAAAAAATTTTTTAACATTGTTTTTCCGTCGGG
>CANRHV010000080.1 GCA_947630505.1 uncultured Monoglobus sp.
GTTCGGTGTAGAGCGTGGAGGTTTCGCTCGGCGCGCTGCCATCGTCGGTATAGTATATCGCCGCGCCCTCGGTCGCGCAGGTCAGCGTCACGGTCTTGCCCCCGATAAAGCTCGATATGCTTATCTTCGGCGTCTCGGCCGTGCCGCTCGTCTGTTCTTTCGCCGACACCGTCACGCTGAATGCCGCAGAAAATCCGTTATACGATACGCTTATAGTCTGACTGCCCGCATAGTTCGGGTCGTAGCCCGAAACAGTGTAATCTTTGATCTCCTCGCTCGTGTCATTGTTGTACATCGCGGTCACGATCATGCCGCTTGTGTCAAGTGCCTCTCCCTGTATGTAAGCGCGCTTGTCGGGCTTCTTGGTTATCTCGATTCCCGTCAGCTTTTTGGCCTCGACGTACACCATGAAATTCGCGGTGAATCCGTTGTGCTCGACCGTCACGCTCTGCATACCGAGCTTTGACGGGTCAAAGCCGCTCAGCGTGTAGTCGCTGATCTCTTTAAACGTGCCGTCGCTGTATATTCCCTCAACGATTAATCCGTCAATATTAAGCGCGGTCCCTTCGGTAACAGTTAAATTTTTCGGCGCTGATTTAATCCTTATGCCGTTTAAAACAACGGGAACTTTTGTGGGCTCGGGCGTGTCTGTCGGAACCGCGGTAGGTATCGGCGTCGGCGTGGACGTGGGCGCGACTGTAGGCTCCTCTGTAGGCGCGGCTGTAGGCGCAGCCGTTGGTGTGGCTGTGGGAGTCGCTTCCGGTGGAGCTGTGGGTCTGCGCGTAGGCGTTGGAGTCGCGGTTGCAGGCGGCTCCGTAATTGGCGGTTCCGTCGCGGGAGCCGCTGTGGGCGTCGGTATTACCGAACCGCCCGTTTCGGGTGAAAATACTATCGCGTAGTAGCTTGTGTTGTAGTCGCTGTAGATCTGAACGGTGTCGCCTTCAAATGCGGTGTCGGTGAATACGGGCAGACCGTCTGTCAGTGTTTTCTCATCGTCTGTCTTTATAACGGTATGAGTATTAACCGGACTGCCGTTGAGCGCGAACGTTATGTTTGCGTCGTTAGTGCTTCCTCCGCTTCTCGCGTAGATGGTAACGGTTCCGTACGCCGGAGCTTTGAACTCGAAGCATTTGTCCTTAACGTATTCGCCGGTCTCCTCGTTTAAGGTCATGCTGCCCCTGCCCTGAGACTTGATCATGCGGGTGAACTTCGCTCCGTCGGAGAAAGTCCTGTTGCTTGGCTGATTGGCGTTTTGCGCGGGCTTTGTGCCTAAATCGGATAAAGTGTAATATGTAAGTCCGTTCACGTCAACGATCGACTCGGGTCCAACGTTGAATCTGTCGATCTCTCCATCGGCGTTAGTGTGGTCGCCCTCGGGGAACATCGTGGTGTTCACTGTGCCGTCGGGGTTAACGAACGGCTCCTTGCCGAAGTCCCAAACAATCGAGCCTTCGGGATAGTTGTTGCCGTCGGGGTTCGGATTTTCGGGAGTCGCCGTCGCGGAGACGGACGTTGGCTCCGGGGTCGGTGTCTCTGTCGGCGAGGTGTATGTCACATCAACAGTCACATCCTGCGCGGGCATTGTGAAGGAATTTTTCTTTACAGTAATATCGGTACCGTCCGCGCCGGTTACCTTCATTGTCATTTCTGCGCCCGCCGTATCCGGTATGCCGCTATAGCTAACGATTGCGCCCTCTATAAACTGATATTCGGGATTTGCCGTTGCGTGAGGTTGGGCGCCGTGAGCGAACGAGAAAGCGGCGAAGCGGATATCGCCTGTGCCGGAGCCCCAAAGGATATAATCCTTTCCTTCCTCGAGAAAAGCGGAGATAGTGGTTATAGCGTTATTATCGGGATCGGGATTTTTGTAAGAAGCGCCTTCCAAAACTTCGCCCGAAGGATATTCGCCGATCTTAACTTCCTTATTGTTTTTTGGGACAAGAACAAGCGCGGTGAAAGTACCGGAAACCTCGGGAGAAATCTTAACGAGAGCGTAGTTACTTCTGCCGCCGCCGGAAGTGATAATATTATTTTCGGGCTTACCGCAGATCTGGATGCCGCTAATGCCGACATTTGCGTCTCCGGTGAAGGACAGGCCCGCGATAGAGATATCGTCGGTAGGAATACCGTTCTTAGCCGAAACGTTAATTTGGGAGCCTGTCTGTTCTGCGGTGAGGGCAACGGTGATGTTATCGTCTGAGTAGAGCTGCTCTTCGGAAGCGTAGAACTCTTTATCAACAGCCCAAGCGACAGCTTCGTCTGTTGAGGATGCGTCTTGAGCTGACACCCGGGCGGCGGGAATGTCCGCGGCGAACGCCGCGGGTATAAATTCGTAGCCGTAGATCACGCCTGTCGTGCCGCCCGCCCAGAGGCCGTAGAGCATATCCTTGCTGAGGTTCCATGTTTTTGTGCCGTAGCCGTATATATTGTCATCGCTAAATGTTTCGATATCCTTGGAAGCGCAGGGAACCGTTCCGGTCGTCTCGTCGGCGAGCCTGATGTCTTTGCCGCCGTCGGGAGTAAAGTCGGTGGTACCGCTTTCGGGCTGACGCCTGTAATATATCTTGAATACTCCGTCAACACGAGGAGTTATCTCAAGTATAGTGCAGTTAAAGCTTGAAGGCGTGCCGTCTGCATTTGTGGCGCCTGTGGATTGGAAGAATGTCAGGTCGCTTACCGATTTCGGTTTGGTGTTCGAACTTCTTATTCTCAGGAAGCTTGTGCTGTCAAATTCTTTGCCGCCTATCGTCAGGGTCTGGGGATCTTTGTCCTCGCCGACCTCGCCGTTGTATTTGTTCACAACCTTAACGTTGACATCGTCTGTCAACGCTTTGCCCTGGCCTATGAGCTCATATTTATTAACCGTGTATGTGCTCGGACCCACGGGTCCGGGTGTCGCTGTGGCATCGCCTGCCGCGGGAGTAGCTGTGGCATCGCCTGTCGCGGGTGTCGCTGTGACATCGGGTGTCGCTGTGACGTCGCCCGCCGAGGGGGTCTGCGTGGGATCTGCGGACGCTTGTGTAGGATCATCCGGACCCGGCTGATTCGAACCGTCTTTCGGCGTGAAACTCAGAGCCGGAAGATAAAAGCCGTTGGTGCCGCCGCCTACCCTTATGGTCTCACCGGCCGCCAAGTCAAATGAATAATCCTTCGTCAGCACTACCGGATCGTCATTGCAATAAGCATCCTCATACTCCTGAGCGGTACCTTTTTTTATTTTTATTGTTCTTAACGTTGTGCCCTCGTTAGTCGTGTACGGTGTTTTGCTGGACGCCTTTACGGTGAACTTGATAGTACCGGCTATGGGCGCCATATATGAGAAGTAGCAGCTTGCCGACGCGCCAAATCTAAGACCGTCCTTGACATTTGCCTCGATGTACTTTTTACCTTCAATACCTTTTGAGGCTCCAACCTTGAGTCCGTCAACGGTTAGCTCCGTGCCGGTCGTTTCATTGAGTTCCAATGAGAATGTGTCCCAAGGAGGCGCACCGAAATCCCATATCTTCTCAGGGATTACAGCTGTCAATTTGCCCTCGCCGCCCGTCACATTGAGTTTTGCCTTATACTTGGGTATTTCGGGCGCCAAGGAGTAAGCCGGCTCGGGTTCCAAAGTCGCGGCAGCTCCCTCATCGGGCACGGCGGTAGCACTCGCGGATTCGGTCGGCTCCGGCGCTGTGTAAATCACGTTAACGGTCACGTTTTTATGAGGCATTGTAAAGCTGTTATCCGGCACGGGAACGCTTAAACCGTCCTCTGTCTCTGCCATTATGGTCATGTCGGAATTTTCAACATCTGCCTCGCCGCTGTATAAGATATCGGTTTCGGGCCCGAAAACATATTCGCCGTCGGCCGTCTCTGACTGCTCTGCGTCGACAATATCATATTTATAATTGATCGCGTAGTATCTTGTGTTTGAACCGTCGGAATAGGCGTAGTATGTTTTTCCCGCCTCAAGCTCAGCGCTTATTATTATAAACCTTGGATTGTCATAATCCTCGTTTAAACATTCGTTTAATACATTTCCCTCACTGTCGTTTATATAGAAGTGTCTCGGGGTCATGTTGGTAGTGCTTGCTCTTTCCATTCTGATCCAAAGCGTGATCTGACCGCTGATAAGCGGGGTTATTTTTATCGAGTGCCCGACCGAGCCGTATTCCGGTGCGTCTTGATTTTGGGTATAATGCGCGTTTTCTCCGACTTTTTCCAAGCAGCCCGAAACATCCGGAGGCGGAGCAATATTTTCGCCTCTCAGATTATCAAAAAAGAGTTCCGACGAATCACTTCTGTATCTCATATCCTGCATAGGCTTAAACGAAATAATATTGCTCGCCGGCGACAATTCCTGATTCCGCAAAACGTCTTTCGAAGGGGTGAAAAGCATATTCCCGCGGTAAAGCGAGAGTTTTCCGCTGCCGCCGATCACATTGAGCCGCGCGATATACGCGGTGTAAATCACGTCAACGCTTATATCGCTTTTGGGCATTATGAAACCGTTTCCGTTTGTGTCGATCTCGTTTCCCTCCGAGTCCTTGACAGTCATGCTCATATCGGAGCCGATTATGTCGGGAGTTCCGTTGAAACTTACAAAAGAACCGGGTATTATGCGATAAATCCCGTCCCGAATATCCTCGGAAGATCTCGGCGCCCTGTACGCGTAATCTATGGCGTAGTATTCCATGCCGGAGCCCGCCGCGTAAGCGTAATATGTCTTTCCGCCTTCAAGCTCAGCGCTTATTTTTATATATTTATTTTCACTCAGCTCGTTATCATACTTTTCGAGTATGTTTCCGTCGCTGTCATTTAAATAAAAATATCTCGGATTTGTGCCGGCGGGTTTCATGCCGATATATAAGTCGATCGTTCCGCTGTACTTGGGCTCCAATTTCATAGAGTGTCCGACCGTGCCGTATTCCGCCACGCCGTCGTCTTTGGTATAATGCGCGTTTTCACCGTTTTTATCAAGACAACCCAAGAAGCCGCTTTGCGAAATTTCATTCGGCAAAGTGACGCTATTGCCGTTCGGTTCTTGGAAATCAACCGTGCCTGTGGTTTTATATGTCATATCCTGCATCGGCTTTACGGATATTGCGTCGGGCATACTCGAAAGCTCAGCGTCTTTATACGCGTTTTCCGTCGGGTACCAGAAAGCTCTGTTTTCTTCCGTCAAATTTCCGCTGCCGCCAACCACATTGAGCCGCGCCGAATACAGAGACGGCTCAACGGGAGCCGACGTAGGATTTTCGGACGAGATCGGCGTCGCTTCGGGCGATTCGGACTCCACGGGCGTAGACATCGGCGTCGCTTCCGGCTCGGACACAATCTGAGTCAAACTGACATTTATAGCGCCCTTTTTTAAATCGTCTAAAAATTTTGATGCCAAATAATATACATTGCCTCCGACCAAAGTTTGTTCGATATAAAAATTTCTGTCTCCGTTATAGTCATCATCGTAGTTTAACAGAGTCCCTTCGGAGGTGTAAATTGAGCCGTAGGTGTCATCATTTCCGCTTGATCGAAAAATATAGTCAGCGGTAGTCTCGGGAACAAATTTATAATAAACCGTCGCGCCGGGCGCGCCGATATACGTTGATTTTGAACTCTCGGCCGTTATTGTTTGCGGACTCTCCCATATCGCGTAAAGCGAGGTGCTCGAACCCGCGTTGCCGTACATTTTCTCGCCGCCGTACCAATATGTCGATGTGCCTGATGATGATCTGTTCCATCCCTTAAATGTGTTGGGAAAATATTGCGGGACGGTCGACGAGATCGTTATGGGATAACCCGATTGGTAACTCGGCGCGCCGCTGCCGCCGTTCGCGTAATAATACACCTTTGGAGGTCTGCAGGTCGTGCAGCTTTCGCTTGTGTATGTGTAAGATGTGTTGGTTTGGCAATAGTCGCATATTCCGTAGTGCGGGTGTTTACTCGTGTTTGCGTAATATTTTGTCGGTGAGTGCTCTATTGTCCACGAGCATGAGCTGTCTTTTTCCACCCACATTTGTCCGAGGTACGTTCCGTTTTGAAGATAAATCTCGTTCATCGTTTTATATCTGTATACGCCCGTCGAGAGATACCAAACCTCATCCGTTCTGAAAGTCTGACCGGATATGAAATATGTTCTTCGGGTCGAGGCTGTCGCGGAAGAATATAAATTTGTTGTGCTTCCGGAAATATTCTGCCAAAATCTTTTACACTTTCCTTTGTATGTGGCAGTCACGTTAGAGACGGTGCTTATGCCGTATTCTTCATCACCGTCAGCGAAAACTACCGTGTCTCCAACATCGTATTCTTTTTCGGGATCGTAGACCTCAATTACATCATCTTCGCTCTCAACAAAAGAAGAATAATTAACGCTCGAATCCAAAGGCTCGGCGAACGATACCGGAACGGTCAAAACCATCATAAGTATCGCAAGACCTAAACTTAAAAATCTTTTCATAACAAACCCTCCGTATATTGATTTATAATTTTTAACTAATTAAAGCTCGGCTTAAGTCGAACCGCCTCAAAATGTTCGGTCCGATTATTGCGCGTATGTTGTGCATAACTTTCAGAAAATAAAGCGTATACACAAAAATACATCTGTCTTGCTTTGAAAGCATTAAATTTTGTGATGTTTATATTTTAGCACAACTTAACATAATTGTAAATATATGATTTTAAAAATTTTTATTCAACAACGCTGAATACAAGAATTTTTTGCTTTATTTTTTAATATAAAATAAAGCTAGGGC
This sequence comes from uncultured Monoglobus sp., assembly GCA_947630505.1. Taxonomy (GTDB): domain Bacteria; phylum Bacillota; class Clostridia; order Monoglobales; family Monoglobaceae; genus Monoglobus. The sequence goes on from CANRHV010000080.1 coordinate 6,735, forward strand.
GGACGACCTCGGCCGCCCGTTTGCCTCGCCCCTTGGGGAGAGGTGCCCGCTTGCGGGCGGAGAGGGGTTTCCCCTGCGGTTTGGAACACAAACCCCTCTCAGTCGCCTTCGGCGACAGCTCTCCCCAAGGGGCGAGCCTAATATAACCGTGAAATATTCCTAGTTTCTAGTCCCTATTTCCTAGTCGCTACGTTGCCGGCTCTCCCCAAGGGGCGAGCCTAAAAAAGTTCCCCTTCCTTTTGGAAGGGGAACTTTTTATTCGGATTCTTTAAAGTATCTCGCTCGCGGCGGACATCGGGGACATGTCGCTCAGGCCGTTCCAGACCATA
>CANRHV010000081.1 GCA_947630505.1 uncultured Monoglobus sp.
AAGGGGAAGGCAAGAGAGGCTTCCCCTTGAGGGGAAGCTGTCAAGCGGAGCTTGACTGATGAGGTGTCACCCCGGCGTCCGGCTCGCCCCTTGGGGGAGAGGCAGGGCAGCGCCCATATACACAATGCCGTGACGGCATACATTTGGATAAGGCACAATATACACGGCGGCATATTCTTGTATGCCGCCGTGTTGCACAAAACAACACTCGATATATTATTTGAAATTTATATAATTACTAACTATTATCTATATTTTGAAAGAAGGCGTTTTTATGAAAAGATTTATGTTAAAGCGCCGGCGTTTGTCGGCACTTGTTGTGAGCTTCATTATGATGCTCACAATGCTGCCGGGGGGTATAATTTTAGTTAGCGCGGCGCCGGACGACGTCGGCGCGGCTGATGCCGGAAAAGCGGCGAGCATCGGCGAAACCGAGTACGATACGCTGCAGCTTGCGATCGACAGCGTGTCGGAGGGGAACTCGGACATAACGCTTTTGCGCGACGTCAGCGAAAACATCAAATCCGAGGGCGCGAATTTCACTCTTGAAATGAACGGTCACAAGATCACGCCAGCGGATCCGGCAACAACGATCTTCACAATAAACGGCGGAACCGTGACGCTCAAAAGCGCCGGCGAGGCCAAAGGCGCCATTACCGGCGCGAAATCGGCCGCAAACGGCGGCGCGATCAACGCGAGCGGCGGCGCGGTTATAACGCTCGACAATATAGACATAACTCAGAACAGCGCGCCTCAGGGCGGCGGAATATATCTTAGCGCCTCAACGCTGAGTTTGAGCAATACCTACGTCAACGAAAACACCGCGAACGGAGATATCGCGGACATGAACGGCGGCGGAGGCGCTGTCGCGGCGGTTGAGGGAAGTAATGTGACCTTTAATAAAGGCTGTCAGATAAATAATAATAAAGCGGCCTCCGAAGGCGTGTGCGGAACCGCCTTGTATTTTAACGCGTCCAATCTTAAGCATGCGAGTGATGGTATGACATACATGGACGAGTTAATTCAGGTGCGCGGAAACAGCGCTTTCGAGAGCGGAGAGAATACCGAGTATTCGGCCGCGCTGTTCGCTTGCAACGAAAGCGATATCGAGCCCTTTATGCTTGACATTTCAGAAAACGTCAATAACCACGGCGTTGCCGCGGCATACATATATAAATCAAAATTTATAGCGATAAACTGTAAGTTTAATTATAATCAATCAGGAAACAGCACGCTGTATATTCACAGAGACTATAATAATGGGACTAATGTTAAGTTACAATATTGTGATATTAACAACAACAAGTCCAAAAATCACGGAACCATATACGCGGAGCGCACTGCTGTCACTTTTGATGATTGTTACATCGAAAAAAACGAGTCGGCGCTTGAAAAAGACGGATCGGGAAACGAGACCAATGATTTTATCCTTTGCCCCGGCGCGTTGGAACTTTATTCCGACGATTCGGCATATCCGGCGGTCGCGTACATACAAGACGGCACGGTCATAACCGGCAATATCGGCCACAAAGTGGGCGGAATAGGTATTGTGGGCAGAGATGATAATATTTCCTGGGGCGACTGGTGCGCGTTAAAAATCGACACCAAGTCGGCGGTGTACGGCAACACGGCCACATACAAAGCCGAAAGCGGCAACCCGCAGGAATTTGACGCAAATGATCTGTGGATACCCAAATTTAACGCGCTTCTTGAAATACCGGCCGCTTCAGCCATGACGGATGAACTGTATGAAAATAACTTCACCGGATATAAATGGTATGATTATTCGGGTATTTCTTTCTCGGAAGCTATTTCAAAGGATGAGCTTTGGAACGGAAATTACGGCTACGTGTTAGGCCTTACCGCGGATGTCGCCGCGGCGCAGGCAAACGACACGGATTACAACAAAGTATCAAGAGCTATCGAGTATGCGGGAAGCTCGGAAATAAAACTTCTGCGCGACGTCAGCGAAAACATCGCGACGAATAACAAGAGTTACACCCTTGACATGCAGGGCCACACGATCACGCCGAAAGATCCGGCGACAACGATCTTCACAATAACCGGCGGAACTGTGACGATAAAGAACACGGGAGACACCAAAGGAACCATAACCGGCGCCAACGTGTTTGAGAACGGCAGCGCGATCTCCGCCGTCGGCGGCGCGAAGCTGACGCTTGATAACATAATCATAACCGAAAACAAATCGACCGGCGGCGGCAGCGCTTCTATGAGCGGAACCCCTATATATATGCAAGAAAGCGCGCTCGATCTGAACAAAGTCAATATTTCAAATAACGAGAGCAAAGGCGGCGTGGGAGCGGTATATATAAATAAGTCTGATTTTACCGCGACCGACTGCGAATTTAAAGATAATAAATCAGGCACAAGCACCGTTTATTTGCTTGACGGCGGAGGCTACGGCAGTTATTTGCCGGCCAAAAAGGCGGTTTTAACAAACTGTGTTATTTCAGGCAACACGTCTAAAAGATACGGCACGGTGTATGTCGACGATAACGATATTAATCTGAATCAATGCCGTATTGAAAATAACACCAACACGAATATAAGCACGGAGGATTTTGCCGCGGGCGCTTTGCAGCTGCACAGCAACGACATGTTCACCGCGACAAACGCGGCGTTAAGCGGAACCGTTATTACAAATAATTCCGGATACAAAACCGGAGGCATAGCGGTTGAATACAGAGAATCGAGTAATTTTTCAGACGCGAAGTATGTGTCTTTGAAATTGGACGACAGCTGCGCGGTGTATGGCAACACAGCCGAGTATCTCGACGACCACAATGATGATTATGTCGGATACGCCAATGATTTGTGGCTGTCGCTGTACATGGCCGATCTTAGCGTGCCGGACGCTTCGACAATGCAGGACAGCAATAATCCCGTAGCGTCATTCACGGGCTTTAAGTGGATAGATAACTTGGGCGTCGCTTATGAAAAATTGGAAAAAGACACATTCTCAAACAATAATCCGCGATCAAAAAGTGTATTTTGCCTGACGGCCGGCAAGTCGACCCGCGATGTGGCGGAAATTGACGGAACACCTTATGAGGACATCACCGACGCGATCGAGAATCTTGGCGATGACAATAAGACAATAAAGCTGGTTCAGGGCGAAAACGACGACATGAGCAAGACCGTTGTCGAAAATGTGGATATCAACAGAGACGTGGAGATCGACCTTAACGGACGCAAGCTTATGCCCGAAAATCCTAACAGCGACGCGTTTGTAATCAATTCCGGCACTTTGACTTTGAGCAATACGGGAACTGCGGAAAGCAAGGTTTATTCAATAAAGAACGGCGGTACTTTGAATATCGCTTCCGACGGATCGGCTATAAAGGTGGACAAGATAAGCCAGGAGTCTTCGGGCACGACCAATGTTGGCAAAGGCGCGGAGATCGACACGATCAATAATTCGTCCGCCGATGTTAACATAACGGACGGCGCCGTAGTTAGAAATCTTACCCACAGCGGCTCCGGAAAAATCGGGCTTTCGGAAGAGGGCGTTTCAGGCGGAAGAGTCGTTCTTTCGGGAAATGTTACCGTGAATAAGGTCACATTGGCAAAAGACAGCTATTTAACCGCCGGCAGTAATGATCTCGATCTTGCCGATAACATGATCGTAACGCTTGACGACGGAGTGCTTGCTCAGCTTAACAGCGACGGCGATGAAGAGCCCACTGCGATATTGATCGACGCGGGCGGAATGACTGTCAATGATAATATACTCGGCAAGATCAAGATAAACGGCGCTAAGTCTAATGTTGTGGTCACAAAAGATGAAAGCGGTAATGTTATCGCGCAAAAACTAAATCAGAAAGGCATATTTGTTGGCGGCAGCGGCGCCAATGACACTAATACCGGCGTAACCCGCGATCAGCCTTTCAGCACTTTAACTAAGGCGATAGAAGAATTCGGTAAATTGTCCGAAGAAGAAAAAGAAGGTGCGGTAATCTACGTTTTGGGCACAATCGATGTAACATCAAGCAACACGTGGGATATGGGAGATCTTAAAGATTATCCGATAATGCGTGATCCGTTGTTCACAAGCGGGCCCATGGTCTGTGTCAGCGGATCGGGCGCAAAGCTCACGCTGTCAAACATAATTCTTGACGGATACAGAGAACAGAGCGTTGAGGCGCGGGGCCCGATAATCGAGGCCACGAACGGAGCCAAGCTTGTTATAAACGACGGCGCTGTGCTGAGAAACAACGTAAATACTAATAATTATTATTCGTTCGGCGGCGCGGTGCTTGCTAACAATGCCGAGGTTGAAATGAACGGCGGCGAGATCAGTAATAACACAGCCTGGCTCGGCGGCGGAATTGCGGTCCAAGGCGACAGCGGAAAACTGACCATGAATAATGGCACAATTAGCGGCAACAGCACTTCGAAATGGGGTACAATTAATGGCGGCGGCGGCGGAATCGCGGTAATAATGGGAGCAATCGCCATTATGAACGACGGAACCGTATCAAACAATACCGGCGGACAAGGCGGCGGAATTATCGTAGGAGGAACAACTTCCGACCCGGACACTCAGAAAGGCACTGAGCCCGAGCGTTTTGAAATGTACGGGGGAACCGTGAACGGCAATACATCGGAGCATAACGGCGGCGGTATCTATGTGCAGGCTACCACTAAGGCGGATATATATGAAGGTGAAATCAAAGATAATACTGCATTGGCAGAGGAGGACTATGCCAGATTCAGCGGCGGCGGATTTTATGTAAACGGCCAGCGTATGGTGGAAGCAGGGTCTTTTGAAACCGGAGTATTGCGTTTCCATAACAGCACAGAAATCACAAACAACACATCGGGGTCAAAGACTAATGCTTATATTTGGGGCGGAGGTTATGCCGGATGTTCTACGTCGACAGCGTATGTTTATACCACTAACGGTACTTCGATTCACGGAAATAAAGCGTGTGAAACAAACGGCACAGAACATGTTAGCGATTTTTATTCAACAACCGAGCCAATGCCCGGAGTAGGCAGCGATTTTATACATACAACTTTGAAATACGATATTTCCGGTTATATGTATGACGGAACGCCTTATAATTGGACGGACGTGGATAAAAATGAGAGTGTCGATTATTCCGGTCATATAAAGGAAGGCCGAACGATAAGCTTATACACGGAAGCGGAACCTGTCGATGCTGCTAAAATAATAATCAGCGGAAACAAGGGATTAAAATACGGCGGAGGTATAGGAAACAACGGTACGGTTTACTTTGGCACGCCCGATACCACGGCCGAGATCAAGGGCACAAAAACATTGACGGGCCGCGATTGGACCGATACCGACAGTTTCGATATCACGCTTGAGGAAGTATCGACCGTGCATGAAGGACACACAACCGTTCCCGATCAACTGTCGGCGCCGAAAACCTTGCACGTGGGAAAACCCGAAACAGGCGATATCGCGTCGTTTAACTTCGGCTCGCTCGTTTTCACCGAGCCTTACCTCCACACATATCACGTAACCGAGACAAGCAAAGACGGAAACGGAATAACCGTTGATAAAACGGTTTACACCGTGATAATAAACGTGAAGTATGACAGCGAGGGAAATCTGATCTATGAGCAGCTGACCGGTAACGATGAGGGCGACAGCGACATCGAGTTTAATAACACCTACACCTCACACGGCAAGCTTGAGCTTACTGCCCAAAAGACACTTGAAGGCCGCGAGCTTAAGGCGGATGAGTTCAGCTTTGTGATGACGGAAACAACCGACGGAAAATCGGAAGAAGTCGGAACCGTTAAAAACAAGGCGGACGGAACCATTACTCTGCCGGTGATCGAGTATGAACCGAAAGACGCGGAAACGCATACTTACACCTACACGATTTCCGAGGTAAATAACGACGAGTCGGGCATTACGTACAGCGAGGCACGGTACAACGTCAAAGTGGATGTCAAGGATAACGGAACCGGAGAGCCGACATTAACAACGTCGATAACCGATAAGGACGGTCAAACAGTCAATATCAAAGATATGGTATTTTCAAACACCTACAGCGCGAAGGGCGAGGTTACCATCGACGGCACAAAGAATCTTACGGGCCGCGCTCAGAATGCGGGCGAGTTCAGATTTGGGCTGTACGAAGTATTCACTGACGACGAGGGAAACGAGCGCGAAGAACAGTGCGGAACCGCGACAAACAACGCAGACGGAACGTTCGCTTTCCCGAAGATCGAATACACCGAGCCGGGTACGCACATCTATGACGTCAGAGAGATAGTTCCCGAGGAAACAAAGGGCGTTACATACGACACCAATGAGTACACGGTTGTTGTGGTCGCTACCGACAACAACAACGGAGAACTCATATGCGAAAAAACGATAACCAAAAACGGCACCGATGCGGAGGCTATCGAGTTTAACAACACATACGCGGCGTCGGGCTCGTTAACTCTCGAGGCGCAAAAGAAACTCAGCGGACGCGATCTTGAGGCGGGCGAGTTTGAGTTTGAAGCCGTCGAGCAAAAAGAGGGAGACGGCGCGATAACAGTCAAAGGCACAAACGACTCCGACGGAAAGATCACGTTTGACGCGATAAGTTATGAGCTGTCGGATGTCGGAGAGCATACATACACAATCAGCGAGAAAAAAGGCGAGGCGGACTATGTCACATACTCCGACCAGACCTTCACCGTTAAAGTGACAGTTTCGGACAAGGGCGACGGCACGCTTAATATCACGGTCGAATATCCCGAGGGCGGAGCTGTGTTTGAGAACGTTTATTCCGAGCCGACCGCGCCTCCCACAGCGGAGCCGAGCGCCGAGCCGAGTGTATCGCCGAGCGCTGAGCCGTCGGAAGCTCCGAGTGAGGAACCTTCCGAGGCGCCGACAACCGCGCCGGCAGTTCCCACGGAGGCACCGTCCGAAGCGCCGAGCGCCGAGCCGTCGGAAGCTCCGAGTGAGGAACCTTCCGAGGCGCCGACAACCGCGCCGGCAGTTCCCACGGAGGCACCGTC
>CANRHV010000082.1 GCA_947630505.1 uncultured Monoglobus sp.
AGAAACTTCTGCGCGTTTTGGTAGCTGCTCGTGACGATCGCCTCGGAATGGCCGCTGTTGTACTTATTGATATGGGCTATCGCCTCGTCTACACTTCCGACCACCTTTACTCCTATCTTGAGTTCGAGATACTCGGTGTACCAGTCATCTTCCGTCGCGGCCTCGGCCTCGGGCCAAAGGGCGCGGCACCGCTCGTCGCCGACTATCTCAACTCCGCGCTCGGAAAGTTCTTTAAGCATATCCGGCAGGAACTCCGCCGCAATCTTCTCATGGACCAACAGCTTTTCCTCGGCGTTGCACACCGACGGGCGCTGGGTCTTGGCGTTTATAACTATATTTTTCGCCATGTCAAGGTCGGCGCTCTCGTCGACGTACACATGACAGTTTCCGGTCCCGGTCTCGATGGCGGGCACCGTGGCGTTTTCCACTACCGCCTTTATAAGACCCGCTCCGCCTCTGGGTATGATCACGTCCAGATACTCGTTGAGCCGCATCAGCGCGGTCGAGCTTTCGCGGGTCGTGTTCTCGACCAGATTTATCGAGCCCTCGGGCAGACCCGCCGCGTATCCGGCCTCCTGCATGACCTTGACTATCGCCATGTTGGAGTTAAACGCCTCCTTGCCGCCGCGGAGTATCACCGCGTTGCCCGACTTGACGCACAGGCCCGCCGCGTCGGCCGTCACGTTTGGGCGCGCCTCGTATATTATTCCGATAACGCCCAGCGGCACGCGCACTTTGGTTATTTTGAGCCCGTTGGGCCGCTTCACGCGGGAGACCGCCTCGCCGATCGGGTCGGGCAGCGCGGCTATCTGGCGCAGCCCCTCGGCTATCCCCGCTATTCTTTCGGCGTTCAGCATAAGCCTGTCTATAAGGCCCTCTCTGAGACCGCTCTCTCGTCCCGCCTCTATGTCCTTTTTGTTTTCGCCTATGATATATTCCGCCGAATTTTCAAGGGCGTCCGCAATACCGAGCAGCGCCTTGTCCTTAACGGAAGTCGAAAGCACGGCCAGCTTCCGCGCCGCGGCCTTTGCCAGCTTTCCTTTTTCATTTAATTCTCGCATGATACTCACCTCATACAAATTTTTTCATATTTTATTGATTATACCACAGTTTTATGGTATAATCAAGAAAAATTTACGGTAATCAACAATTACTCAGGGCGAAAGCGAGGAAAATACCATGAAACTGTTTGACACCCACGCTCATCTTGACGACAGGCAGTTCGACGGCGACCGCGAGGCGGTCATTGAAAAAATCAAAAACAACGGCGTGGCTCATGTTATCGAGGTCGGCTCGGACGTGAAAAGCTCCGAGACCGCGGTCAGGATCGCGAACGGCCACGACTTTATATACTGCGCCGCGGGCATACACCCCGAGGCGGCGGACGACGTTTCGGACGCGGACTTTGAAAAAATAAAAGAGCTGGCTCTCGAAAATCCCAAAGTCAAGGCGATAGGTGAGATCGGCATCGACTACCACTACGACGACTGCGCGCCGAGAGAAAAGCAGACCGCCTGCTTTGAGAGGCAGCTTGACTTGGCGGCGGAGCTGGGTCTGCCCGCTATAATACACGACAGAGAATCAAAGGGCGACGTGCTGAAAATATTAAAAGAAAAAAAGGTGTCAAACGCGGTCATGCACTGCTTTTCGGGCAGCGCCGAGACCGCGAAAGTACTGGTAAAAATGGGACTTATGATCTCGTTCACCGGGGTCATCACGTTTAAAAACGCCAGAAAGGCCGTTGAGGCGCTGAAGGTGATACCGTTTGACCGCCTTATGATCGAGACCGACAGCCCCTATATGGCTCCAGAGCCGCACCGAGGCAAGCGCAACGACAGTTCATATGTGCGGCACATCGCCGAAAAAATGGCCGAGATCAAAGGCGTGAGCTTTGAAAAGCTGTGCGAGATAACCTACGAAAACGCGATGAGGTTTTTTAATATAGAGTAGTCATTTATTGCATTTATGGGACGCCGAGGTCGTCGTCCCCTACGTCCAAATCGTGTAAAATGTCGTAGGGGCGGACGACCCCGGCCGCCCGTTCTAATCGCTATTCTCTAATAACTAATCCCTACATTCCCACCTCCGTCTTTTCGCCAAGGCGAAAATCCACCTCCTCCCGGGAGGAGGCAAACGGGCGGCAGATTGCCGCCCTGCGGGACGTCGAGGGCGCCGTCCCCTACATCCAAATCGTGTAAAATGTCGTAGGGGCGGACGACCCCGGCCGCCCGTTCTAATCACTATTCACTAATCGCTAATCACTACGTTGAAAGGAAAAAATTATGAAAAAATTTATATCATGGAACGTGAACGGTCTGCGCGCCTGCGTTCAAAAAGGATTTTGCGAATATTTTAAAGAGGCCGACGCGGACGTTTTCTGCATCCAGGAAACCAAGCTGCAAAAAGGCCAGATCGACCTTTCGGAAATGCTCGACGGGTATCATGACTTTTGGAACTGCGCCGAGAAAAAGGGTTATTCGGGCGTCGCCATGTTCACCAAGGACGAGCCGATATCGGTGGCGTACGGCATGGGCATACCGGAGCACGACACCGAGGGGAGGCTGATAACCGCCGAGTTTGAGGACTATTACCTTATCACCTGCTACACGCCCAACTCGCAAAACGAGCTCAGACGGCTTGATTATCGTATCGAATGGGAAAAGGCGCTGCGCGGATATATCGCGGGTCTTGAGCAAAAAAAGCCGGTCATGATCTGCGGCGACCTCAATGTGGCGCACAACGAGATCGACCTCAAAAATCCGAAAACCAACCGCAGGAACGCGGGCTTTACCGACGAGGAGCGCGCCGAGATGACGAACCTTCTCGGCATGGGCTATATTGACACCTACAGACACTTTTATCCCGACGCCGAGGGCGAGTATTCCTGGTGGTCGTATCGCTTCCGCGCCAGGGAAAAAAACGCCGGATGGCGCATCGACTACTTCATCGCGTCGAAAAAATTAAAAAACCGCCTGAGATCGGCAGCCATTCATCAGGAAATATTCGGCTCCGACCACTGCCCGGTGGAGCTTGTTATCGAATAAAACCCTCCCGCTTCGCGCATGTATAAATTCGGATTTTCGGTCAATACTCCTTATAAACTTTATATCCGGAGGTAAAATATGCCGAAAATCAATTACATGCGGCTCATAGGCGTGATTCTCGCGGCAGCTCTCGCAGCGGTGATATATCTGAGCTTTGTCGGCCGCGAGACCGAGGACATACAATCAAGCGTGCTGAGGCTGCACATTGTGGCGAACAGCGACTCGGATGCGGACCAGGCGCTGAAACTCAAGGTCAGAGACGAGATAATCGAGCGCTGCGGATTTTTATTCCGCGACTGCCGCACCATTGAGGAATCCGAGCGCGTGGCAAACAACAATCTCGGCTTTATAAAATATGTGGCGCGGGACGTTATTCGGGGCGAGGGATTTGACTACGACGTGAGCTGCGGAGTTGAGCGGCGCACGTTTCCGACCAAGCGCTACGAGCGGCCGTTCGGCGCGGTGTCGCTGCCCCGGGGCGAGTATTCGGCGTTAAACGTGGGGATAGGCAGCGCGGCGGGCGCCAACTGGTGGTGCGTCATGTATCCGCCGCTGTGCTTTGTGGACGGCGTGACCGCCGCCGAGGCCGACCAAAAGCTGCGCGACAGCCTCACCGACTCGGAATACGAGCTGATAACAGGAAATTCGCCCGAAATAAAAATCAAATTCAAAATAGCCGAACTCCTCGGAAAATAGCAATATTGACATTACTTTGCGCCTGATTTATAATATTGTCATAAAAGGGGAATTTATTATGGATATTATAAAATACTACGGCACCGATTCGGAAAAACGCGAGTTTATAAATCACGACAGCGAGCCTCTGATGGCGGTGATCGCCCATGACGGCTCATGCGCGGCGGTGTCGCTGCTTGACGAGGGCGGCGAACACCACATACTTCTGGCAAACGCCATGAACAGACACGACGTAGACAAATTTTTCAGAATAATTTTTGACAACGAGGGCTGCGACTGGACATTTGTGTGCCCGCCGGATTACAAAAACATTTCCGAAAAAGAGCGGCGCATCACCCGTTTCTTCGCAGACGGAGTCGATATAATCACCGAATTTTTAAAAGCCGTCGGTTACGATGTGCCGATAGAGATCCCCCGCCGCTATAGGCGACACATTGATTATTTGAAATAAACAAGGTTGTTCTTCTCTCAAGAATATTGACAAAACAGTAAAAGGTGGTATAATAAATACAGAGGGAAGAAAAATAATGAGTATTAAAAATATTGACAGCCCAATCGAACAACGTAACTCAGGAAAAGGAAATCCTAACGCTATATTACATATCGGACGTCCTTTAAATAATCGACAAAAGAAATTACTTGAACGATTACCGAAGTTTGATAGTGTCACGACTGTAAGAAAAAAATCGGTGAGTATGAGCGATCTGGCTGCGATTACCGCCGAGACAGGTGATGAGTTTGCAATGTTTACCAAAGGCGGCGAACGGCTTATTATACGAGGCAACAGTAATTCGGTAAACGTAGATATTAACAGAGCAAAAGAATTAAGTGAACAAGGCTATAAATGGAGCGGGCATACACATCCGGGTATTGTTGCGGATTTCGCTACTCCATCGCAAGGTGATAAAGATATACTAAAATTGTTTAAGCAAAGAACGAGTGTAATATATAACTCTACCGGTTATTTTAGAACATTTGACAAGGAGTGATTAATATGTGTAAATTATTTGATATATGGACACCGCAGATCAAAACATATTGCAGTAACCATAATTTGAGTTTTGAAAAGGCTCAAAGCATGTCGCAGTGTTGGGGAAAAAATGATGTTATTTTGCAATATTATGATAAAAACCGTTCGTATGAAAATCGAGGATTAATTGATGATACACCTATGCCGATTGTTTTGAAAATTACAAAAACGAAGAATGGTTTAATGTTTGAACAAACCGAACACACTCAGAAATATCTTGCGGTAAATTAATACAAAAATTATCAAAATAGTGAATTAGTTATTCGAGGTGGTAAATTTCGTAGCGACCACACGCCGACGGTACGACAAGGGCGAATGCCCCGAGAGATGCAGGAGACGGCTACGCCTGCCGAATAACGATTTTAAACCGCTTTGAAAAATCAAGGCGGTTTTTTATATGATACAAATATCACCATACAACGCAGTAATCAAATTAGCTCGGGCATATAATATCCGCCCCTACGGTGTGATGAAACCTGTAGGGGCGGCAATCTGCCGCCCGTCCTAGTCTCTAGTAGCTATTTCCTAGTCCCTACGTTGCCACCTCATCCGACTTTTTGCCCGTTTGGGCAAAAACCCACCTTCCCCTCAAGGGGAAGGCAACGTCCGCGTTTCGCCCGCTTTGATCTCATATATCGGTTCCACCGCTCGCGGCGGGCTCATGTTCCGCGCTTTCGGAGTACATCTTTTTTGCCACCTGAGCCGGATCATTGCGTATTTGTTTCACAAAACTATCTCTTTCCCTAATATTACTTTCAAAAATATTTTAAACTAAGATTATTTTTAAATTCCACATTGACCTTTTGGGGATAATGTGATATACTGAGCTTGCGACATAAGTTAATATTGTAACCACTGCGATAAAGTGCGTATTTTTATGCCTTAGGCAAAAATGTACGCTCTATTTCCACGTACTTTAAAGCAGTGGTAAAAAACTTGTGTCGCAGCAATCGGAGCTAAGCATTTTTCGTGTGCGGAACTCTGATTGTTCTGCACACTTTTTATTTTTCAAGGAGGTATATTTTTATGAAAAGGGTTTTATGTTTAAGTTTGGTATTAGCAATGCTTTGCGCGCTGCTGACGTTCACTCCGGCAAGCGCCGCGTCAATAACAGACAGCGGCACCTGCGGCGGCGCGAATTTAACATGGGAGCTTGATTCGGACGGAACTCTGACGATCAGCGGCTACGGTTCAATGAGCGATATGTCGGGCTACGGACGGACCGCGCCATGGAAAGACTATGTCAGCGCTATAAAAAAAGTGGTTTTGCCGGAGAAACTGATTTATATAGGTTCCGGAGCGTTTGAGGGCTGCGTAAATTTATCGGAAGTTAATTTGCCCGAAGGATTAACCGATATAGGATCTTATGCTTTTTCGGGCTGCGTAAAATTGACGGAGGTTAATTTGCCCGACGCATTGGAGGGAGTAAGTGAAGGCGCTTTTAAAGGATGTTCAAACCTTAATAAAATTAATATTCCCCGAAGTTTAACTAAGATAGGTATATTTGCTTTTGAGGGAACACAGCTAATAAGTCAAAAAGGCGATTTTAGATTTTTGGGAGACGATATACTTGTCGAATATACCGGCAGCGGCAACGAGGTAATAATACCCGACGGAGTGAGAGTTGTCGCCGACGAAATATTTGCGAAAGAATCACAAGGGAACATCGAACATAATCAAAATATCACCAAGCTTGTTTTTTCCGACAGCGTGCAGTATATAGGCGATGTTTTGGGTTATTGCACGAACTTGGTCGATGTTAAATTCCCGTCCGATCTGATCAGCATAGAAGGTCAAAGTTATGATGGTTTTTCTCCCTGGTATAAAAATCAACTCGATGGAGTTTTGTATATAGGTAATATTGCTTATCATTATAAAGGTGAGAATGTTCCGGATGTTCTTGAAATAAAAGAAGGAACAAGATCGATTTGTTCCTCATTTTTCGGGAATCGTTACACTAACAAAGGCGCGAATAAAGTAGTAATACTGCCCGACAGCGTGGAAAGAATCGAGGACGTTGCTTTTTACGATTTAGAAGTCAATTTGCCTAAAAATTTAAAGTATATAGGCGGCGGAGCTTTTCAGCGCTGCCGCATAACGCCGGGAAATGTCGATATACCCGACGGCATGACAAAAATCTCCTGCTGTTAGGCAAAGACTAAAAAATAATGTATCTCCCAAACCGTCACGGCAGCGTGTTAATGCCGCTGTTTGGG
>CANRHV010000083.1 GCA_947630505.1 uncultured Monoglobus sp.
CTTATTTCCGCCCTTTTCCCGCTCTAAATGCCACTTCCTTCTCACTCTGGAATTTACTTTGGGAATTCACGATTTTCTTTCGGCTTACGCCTAAGTTAGTCTGTGGAAACTGTCTCAAACCCTTATCCAAAGCTCCGCAGATGTACGGAAACTAACCCCATCATCTGTTTCAACGCCGCGATAAACAGTCTGCGCTGTTATCTGTAACCGATTTGTAACTTGATGTCCGTGTCGTTTCGTGTTATAATATATCCGGTAGCGAAAGCTGCAAGTGCGGTATCACCGTGCGGAGAAACATGATCGTGCGACTAAAACGCACCCTCATCAAAGGCAGAGCCAAAACGTAAGGACGGTTGGCCGCTTCGTTCCTTTCCGAACACTCAACATCGTGTTTGAGATCGAAAGAAAGGAGTGATGCGTATGAAAAATTATTTTTTCAGATTTTTCATTGCACTACTTGTAATAATCGTATTATTTGCGATTTTTGCACAGCCCGTGCAATAAAATAACAACCGCCCATGTTTAGTCGCTAAGGCGGTTGTTATTATTCAACAACCGAAGCGGTCAAACCGTTTTTACGCTCTGCCGTTTCTCTTTATATGATTATTATATATCACATCTCCGCATTTGTCAAGAGATTATTTTTGTATATACGGATATACCTGCTCCATAAAGTCTTTGTAGTTAAGGTAAGTACGATCGTTAAACAAAAACGCATCAATTAATATTTCTTTGCCATTATCTAAAGTATACTTAAACTGAAGCGTTGGTGCAATTGCGTCATTTGTGTTATCCACAATATCCAAATTACGCAATTTTCCTCTAAAATACGTTACGATACTATGATAATCAATATAATCTTCGCCATCTACCAATATTAATTCATAATATCCATTAATCTCCTTTGGCAGAGGAGGATTAAGAAGCGTTGCATATTCTTTATCAAATTCTAATAATGACACTGTATGCCCGTTGATAACCTCTGTGCGCAATGTCCGTGGATCAGTTGTGTTTTCCGTATTCATTTCCGTCCTTTCTCCTATATATGCGGTATTGGTTTTTTCGTCATATTGCACGTCTTCTCCCAAAGCCTCGGCTACAGCTCTCATCGGCAGATATGTTGTATCGTTATACAGAAAATTATCTGCGGTAACAGGTGTGCCGTTTACCATAACGTTAATATCGTTGCGCAACACGTCTATTTTGTCCCATACACCTGTTGCAGATATTGACATACACCCAATGATAGAAGTTGCTACAACACCGCATATAAAACCTTTGATTTCTTTCTTCATTACCCCTTACCTCCATAATTTTTGATATTATTAGTACATATTAAATTGCCAGAATTGTCAAGTTTATACACTCTATGTTGTTGATGTGTCACTCGGGCTTAAAACATCCCACACTTTGTCAAATGCATCGTTAACTGCTTTTTTTACTAATCCAATCTCATAATCGATCTTATTCTGTACCCATACTTGCGTTGCTATTTCATCTCCATGATATTGCAATACATACTTATCGTCAGTGCCGCAAAAGTTAACACCACTATTGCCAATACTCATAACTGTATTGTCTCTCCAATACATTCCAGCGTAACCTCCACGTCCATCAGAATAAATAGGTTCTGCTGACAATTCCAACACAGGAACACCTTGACGATATAAATAAAAACCCGACATAAAATTAGTTGGATCTGCATCAACGACAAAACCTTCTTTTCTAACGTCTATTACCCTTCCATTCGCGTCTTTTGCAACATAATAACTGTCAATGCCGTTTTTATTTATCTCAATTCGAGTATCATCTTCAAACCCCGTGGCAAGTTTTCCAACAATTGACAAATTTCCCGTTGCGCTTTCAAGTTCTGCGGTTTTTCGGCCTTCTGCGTTGTAAACCAAAAACGGTGTTGCCGCCGAAATTATCAATTGGTTCTTACTTGAATCGGTCATATAGATTTCGCCGTTTTCAATGCTCACTTTCGCCTCGCCGTCAACGTTGAATGATCTGTCGCCATTGCGTATCCTAAGTCCCGCGCAGGATATAAACTTGCCCTTGATGGCCGCGTTATATGCTTCGTCAGTCGAAGTGGAAATTCCGTTTATATTGATATAATCTATAACGCTCATGTTGTCGATAACGCCGAGATGAAGGTCTCTTGCGTAAATATCTCCGTCAAATTTAGCCGTACCGCTGCTGTTTATATCAACATTCGTCGCGGTAAAATTAAGACCCGTGATAACACCGTCCTGCGCCTCGGTCACACGCACCTTGCCCAGTTTCAAATATGTCTTGGTAAGCTGTGCTCCCCAATAATCTATTCCGTCCACTGCTGCGGGAGCGTTTGTCACCAAAAGTCCCTGTTCGGGTGTAAGTTGCAGTCCGTTCTCGTCTCCCGATAAACTGTCTTTTGTGATTTGCAGTCCGCCGTTTTTGATATGCAGTCCCGCGCTGTCAGTCCACATATTGACATACTGTGTACAGCCGTCTCTTGTGAACTTCGGCTGCTGTATCGAAAGCTGTCTGCCGAGTATCACATTGCCCACAAGCCTCTCAGCCACGATACCCGAAGGTGTTATCGCCGTAGCAATGTTGCCATCCTTGAGCAGCGCGATAGAGTTCTTGGTTATGCGTAGCTGATCGCCCTTGTTTGCCTCATACATTCCTTCAACGGTAATGCCCGTGTTGCCGAAATTGACCGTGTTGTCCGCGCTCGATATTGCCGCCTTGCCCTCGGCGAGAATGTCGTTCACAACCGTGTCTACCGCACTCGCCGCCGCGTTGCTCCATGTGCCGCTGTTGACTGACAACGCCTGCATAGCCCGCGTTCCTCTCTGAGACCGCTCAACCACCCTCGCCGCCACTACTTTATAATTATCTCGGTTCGAAAGCGTGAGCGTAAAGTCCTCGGTATCGGGGACCACGACCTTGGATATTATGCGCATAACATACTCATAATCAGATGCCGCACCGTGCCGTATATGGATAATATCGCCCAATCGCGCCTTGCCCCAGTCGTATTGACAGTTCAGTGCTTTTTCAAAATTCACAACGCTTGTGTTGACCTCATAGGTCGGCGTTTTCATAGTTTCAAAAGCCTGCATACCGTCGCGCAATAATTGTTCCTGAGTCTCGGTGTAAGAGGTAGAGGAGGCGTTTTCCGAAGTGCCGATGTCGTCGTTCACATACACGTCTTCGCGTATGTAATAATTAAGCTCTTTGATGATAGCTGCCCTGTAGACAAGATATGTTACAAAGTCGGCAACCTTCTGAGCGTCAAACTGTTTTTTCAATTCGATTATATCATTCTCCGCCTTTTTCGTCAAGCACTTTATTTCCTCGTTCGGATATTTATGCGGATTGAAAAGATATTCCGATTTGTCTATCCAGTTCTCATAATCATATTTGCCTTCGCACTCTTTGGCTATCTGCGAATAGTCGTCAGCAAAGTCGGGATACTCCACCGCGTGTTCCCTGTATATCGAAAGGGCACAGCTCGTTCCCTCGGCAATTGAGCCAATAGTCATATATATGTACGACGTATTGGCGGTCGCGGTATATTCAAATTCTTTGAGCAGTTCGCCCGCCTCGTCAAGCTCGCTCGCGGAAAACGACTTTATCTGTTGTCCGCCGCTCGCCGAAGGATTGTTTGAGGCGTATATCGTGACCGCGCCGCTGCTTCCGCCCGTTGCTGTGGCCGAAAGTTCAAGACGGAATTTGTATTTCGTGCCGCTCACAAGCGATTCTTCAACATGAGTGCCCGAACGTTTATATGTTCCCGCCGATATAAGCGACAATATCTTTTCCCATGTGTCGCCTTTTCTGTTCATCGGCATAAACGAAACCGAGCCCGAAAGCTCATTGATCTGCGCCGTGTTATTGTCAAGCAACGCCTGTATCACATCGACCTGAGCCTGCTTGCGCTATATAAGAGCCTCAAGTATATGCTTTATTGTCACAAGATTTTTGCCTCTGTACTCTAAATCTTCAAAGTATGATGCCGAGGCGTTGTTAAAAACATAATCCTCACCGTACACCATAGGAACATATACGCCGTTCTCTTTCTTTGATATCCAGAAGTACGGCAATTCACCGTCGTCGTTGATTTTCGAGACAAGCTTGCGCCATTCGTCCAATGTCGGCTTTTGTTTACTCGTATTTGACTGAAATTTGTGGTTTTCACTGCTGTACAGGATATTCCACGGAATGGTGAGCGAAGTTGTGGTAACGCTCAGTGAGATTTCCGCGTCTCCCGCCTGTATATCCGTCCGATATTTTGTCTCCGCCGCGTTATTATACGCCGCCGAAATACGAAGTACCGTGCCTGCTTGCCAGCCGGTGGTTAAACTCAGTTTCTGGCTCACTATCGGCGTGTCGCTCGTGTTAATATATTCCTCTATAGAATCAATACGGGCATCCACAACGGCCAATGCCTCTTTAAGACTGTTCAGACTGTATTCGTCAAGATCGATATTGGTCGAGCTCGTAATATCAATAATATCTCCATGATACGCCGCGTCAAGCTTATCCGACAGTTTGGTGTTTAAGTTAATAATATCGGTTTGAAGGTCTGCTCTGAGTTCATCGACGCCTACGGGTATACTGTACCGAGTGCCTTTCCAGTATATATAATCTCTGTTCTTGTCGGTGGCTTCCTTGATTTTATCCATGATAGCAAGCTCATCATCCATAGTTGCTTCGATTGTTTGGAGTTCGGAATTTAATCCGTCCAAAAAGTTTCGCTGCGCCTCGCTCACCACCACGGCCTTACTGTATCTGTCCTGTAGCGTGGCCTTATCCGCGAGCAATTGCTTAAAAGCCTTTTGATAATATGACATCTGCACGTCATAAGCGTCAAGCTCATTCAGCAGATCGTCAGTCATATACTTGCTGTGCCAGCCGTCATCGTCTTTAAATCCTCTGAAAAATTCAAGTCCGTCGATATAGTCCTGACCCGTAGGATTTACGTCTCTTATCGGCAGATTGTTCTTGCCGTAGATATAAAGACGCGTCCTCAGTTTGGTCGTATCAACTCTTTCCTCAAGTTCTTTTATATAATTTCTGTCAGTAACGACCAAACCCGTATCTCGGGCGTATATCTGTTTCGACCAGTTCGCCTGGTTGATATAAAGACCCCTCTGCCCGTGATAATCCGCGCCGTTGACCGTCACATTGGCGTCGTTCACGACGATAAAGCCCCAGCCGCCGCTGAAGCTTTGAGCCTCGGCGCTCGTCAATATATCGGGCGTTGCCGCAAGCAGCCGCACACCGTCAACCGTGACTGCTATATCGTCATAAGCTGCGCCGCTGCCGTAATCATCAAGAATATTAAACATGCCGTTATATTTAACGTCACAGCTCGCTCCCGCGTTTACTCCCGACAGTACGACCTTTAAATATTTCGTAGGGCTGTCAAGCGTAATTTTACAGTAGTATGTATCGCCCGTTCTGAAATCGTCGGCATAAAGCTCGCATAACAGTGTTGAGTTTGTGCCGCTCTCATCGTCCTGCGCGTAGAGAGCAATTTTGCAATCTGGGTTCTTGTCCGTGTTTGCTCTGGCAAGAGTAAACACAAACGTATATATTCCCGAGGACAGATTTACATATTTTGTCGCGCTGCCGCTGCTTGAACCTTCCTGTGCCTGAACGCTGCAAACGCTGTTTAAGGCGTCCGTATTGTCTACCGAAAGCGGTACTACTATATTTCCGGGATCGTCGCCGAGCACAAAGGAGTACGCTTTTTTGTCCCCGCTCGACGTATTTGAAAGTATTACCTGAACATTTCTGTTCGTGCCCCATGTCTTTCCGCACTCGGGATTATGACACTCTATAGAGCTTTCCTCATAATAAACATCAGAACTACCGCACACGGGGCACGTGGGATATACCGTCATATCATAGACGTTCACGACTTTTGTCAAATGCTGTTTCTCGGTGTCCAGCGTCACATCATATTTTATCAGGCAGCGCAGTGTTTCCTGCACCTCGTCAAAAAACTCCCACACGTTTTTTTGGTCTACGTCCACCAGCATATATCGAAGTTCAACATCAGGGTCAACATGTCCGAGTTGCATATCTTCGATCAGGTCATTAAAGACTTCTGTCGCCTCGTTAGCGCCGTCAAACCAACTGTCAATCTCGTCGTCAGAATATTTCGCGCCGATCCACGCAAGATCAGACGTCACGGCAGAATTATACAGCGCCTTGTTTGCGGCGTATTCCTGCAAGAAAGCCCTTGCCGCCTGCTGGTCGGAATCTTCCATGCGTTCAATAAGGCCCTCTGCTGCGCTGAGTATCGAACCTCCGCCATCCACCATATCGTAAAGCTCGGGATATTTGGTTAATATATCACCGTAATCAATTACGACCTGCTGATTATGGTTTCTCGCGTCGTATTTGATAAGGTTGTTGTCGCTCAGATCAGAAGGATTGATATTAACGCTCTCTGCGGAATTATACTTAATTCTGCCCTCTGAAATGTCATTTAAGATAGATTGGAAAGCTTGTCGCGTTTCTTCATTCTCAAGTCTGCCCATAAACGCCGCTGCGGTTTCGGTTATATTGCCGCTTGCGTCAACATACGCCTCATTAAAAGCCTCGCCAAAGAGAGATTTATACACCGCACGTGCTTTCTCGGCTTGTATATGAGCATCGGTCTTGATCTGTTCCGCCGTTTCATATGCCATAAAGTCGGGGTCGTCCAAACCGTTAAGCGTGTTGCGCACATTAGCCGCCTTTTCCATTTTCTTTTGCGCTTCTTCAGCCTTTGCCGCATATGCGTCGTCAATGGATTTATAAAGACGCGCTCTCTCACTGGATGTATACTAAAAAAGTAGACAGAAAAATGGAAATATGTTAAAATAATAAACACGAGAGGAGAAGTACGATGTC
>CANRHV010000084.1 GCA_947630505.1 uncultured Monoglobus sp.
TTGTTTTGCCTAAGTTGTCAAGGGTGACGGCGTTTTTTATTCTTCTTTTATTTTTCATATCCTACTTTACAGTATCTGAATTTCTCCCGATTTCAGTTGCTTTTTGTATTCGTCGGCCGCCTTTGCCGCCGCGGTGAAGCTGTTGTTTTTCCACCACGCCGCCAGCGACGCCCCGATAGTGAATATCAGACTGACCGCCTGATAAATATCGTCGTCGGCCACATCTATTATTTTGTGACCCGTCATTGTCATGGCCTGATTGAACAGAGCCAGAGCAAGCGCTATGGTCCTCGCCGCGGTTCCCGCGTCTATGCCTTTCAATTCTATCACCTCCTTCATCATTAATTTTATTCCGTTCCGAGTGCCGCCGAGTGCCGTCTTGACAAACTCGGCGCGGGGGAGTAAAATTAAAATGAATTTTTATAAAGGATGTGGTATCAAAGTGGAAAAAACACCGTTGTCAATGCGCAAGCACATAGCTGTATTCGGCAGCACCAACGCCGGCAAATCCACACTTTTCAACAAGCTGCTCGGTCAGGACGCCGCCATAGTTTCGGAGATCAGCGGCACCACCACCGACCCGGTCACAAAAGCCATGGAACTTATACCCTACGGCCCGGTCGCGCTTATCGACACGGCCGGCCTCGGAGACACGACCGAGCTGGGCGGCCGCAGACACGCGAAAACCATGGAAATTTTAAAACGCGCTGACTTAATATTATATGTTCGGGACATCAATTGTGACAATGCACCGATCGAAAACGATTTGAAGCATACCACCGTGATCGACGTTTTCACCAAAACCGATCTGGCGGATGACGAGACAATAAAAAAAGCGCGGCGGGAGTATCCCAACGCGGTGTTTATGAATGATTACGGAGGAAAAAGTCTCGACGCGCTCCGCGATAAAATAATGCGCGAGCTCAACAAACAGGAGCGCGACGATGAAACACTGATAGGCGATCTGCTGCCAAAGGGCAGCAGCCTGATATTGGTGTGCCCGATCGACAGCGAGGCGCCGAAGGGACGGCTTATCCTGCCGCAGGTGCAGCTAATCCGCGACTGTCTCGACCACGGCATGAAGGCGTACGTCACCACGGAGCATACTCTGCCCGACGCGCTCTCGGAGCTCAGCCGCGTCGATCTGGTCGTGACCGACTCGCAGGCCTTCAAACTCGTGGACAGTCTGGTTCCCAAAGACATAAAGCTGACCTCGTTCTCCATGCTGCTGGCGCGGGGCAAGGGCAATTTCGCGCAGCTGTGCAGCGGAGCCGACGCTATAGACAAGCTCGGCAAAAACTCAAAGGTTCTGATGCTTGAGGGCTGCACCCACAACACCTCCCACGAGGACATCGGACGTGTGAAGATCCCCAAGCTGATCGAAAAATACACGGGCGAAAAACCTGAGTTCGAATATTTCACGGGCTACAACACGCCCGAAAGCTTTGAAAAATACGACCTTATTATCCAGTGCGGAATGTGCATGATAAACAAGCGGGAAGTCATGACGCGGCTTAAAGCCGCGGAAGAGCAGAACGTTCCCGTAACCAACTACGGCATAGCCCTCGCCAAGCTGAACGGAATTTTAGACCGCGCCCGCGAAATATTAATTTAGGACCTACAATTAACAAAAACATTTGTCTTAAACCGTGTCGCCGAAATTCTCGTGAAGCCTTTTTAAAAACAGCTCCGCGGGTTTTGAAAAAGCCTGATATTTTTTCCACGCGATGTCGATATGCATTTTTATATCCGACGCGAGCGGACGGAAACATATCGTCTTTTTCTCATTGGTCCGTATGATCTTGTCAAAGCACAAAACATAGCCCAATCCCTCGTCCGCCATCAGCGCGGCGTTGTACAAAAGGTTATAGGTCGCCGCGACGTTAAGCTGCTCAAAATCTTTTTTCAGCCATTTCATGACATCCCTGCTGTGCAGCATCTGACGCGAAACGATAAGCGGCAGATGATGCAAGTCCTCGGGTCTGATAACATCGCGCGCGGCCAGCGGACAGTCGCTGCGCATTAAAACACCCAACGTGTCGAACGCCGGAAGGCGCAGATGTTCGTATTTTGTTATATCCGCGGGCTCCATAAATATGCCGAAATCGAGCAATCCCTTATTCAGCTTATCGGCTATATCGTCGCTGTCGTTGCTGAAAATATGAAAATGAACATTGGGGTATTCCTCCCGCATCTCAGCGGCAATGCGCGCGATCAGACGCATAGCATCCGATTCACCGCCGCCAATGTAAATATCGCCGTTTATCATTTCACTTCCGGATGTGAATTCCGATATTGTTTTATCCGCGAGACTTACTATATCCTCGGCGCGTCTTTTAAGCAACATACCGTCGCCGGTCAGCGAAAGCTTTCTGCTGCTCCGCACGACAAGTTTCGTGCCGAGTTCTTCCTCAAGATCCATAAGCTGGCGCGACAATGTGGGCTGAGTGATATGCAAAGCCTCGGCGGCTTTTGAAATATTCAATTCTCTCGCGATCGCGAGAAAGTATTTTAAAACTCGTATTTCCATTGTATAATTTCTCCTTTTGTCATGCCTTTACTATATCACAAGATAATATGCCTGTCAAGCATATTGTTTTATGTAATATAAGTATTTGACAAAGGCGCTTTTTCAACATATGATTAAGGCACAACAATTATTTTAAAATGACGGGCCTCCGGTCCGCTATTGAAAAATCAATTATTAAGAAAGGACGGTAAATCAAAAATGACAGAGGCAATAAAGCTTACAACCGAATGGGACAAAACTTTTGCGAAAAGTGATAAGGTGAACCATAAAAAGGTGACGTTCCGCAACCGCTACGGAATTACATTGGCTGCGGATATGTATACGCCGAAGGACGCGGACGGAAAGCTTGCGGCAATCGCGGTGTGTGGGCCGTTTGGAGCCGTTAAGGAGCAGGCTTCCGGCTTATATGCCCAGACAATGGCGGAGCGAGGATTCCTGACGATCGCCTTTGACCCGTCGTTCACGGGTGAGAGCGGCGGTGAACCGCGGTATATGGCATCGCCCGATATTAACACGGAAGATTTTCAGGCGGCGGTGGATTTTTTGTCTGTACAGGACAATGTTGACCCGGAAAAGATCGGCATAATCGGCATCTGCGGCTGGGGCGGCATGGCTCTTAACGCCGCCGCGCTCGACACGCGTATCAAGGCGGCCGTCGCTTCGACCATGTACGACATGACGCGCGTTAACGCAAAGGGTTATTTCGACGCGGACGACAGTGAGGAAAAACGATATGAGGCAAAAAAAGCTCTCAACGCGCAAAGAATAACCGACTACAAAAACGGCAGCTATGCGCTCGGCGGCGGAGTTGTTGACCCGCTTCCCGATGACGCGCCGTTCTTCGTAAAGGACTACTATGACTACTATAAAACGAAGCGCGGCTACCATAAGCGCTCGCTGAACTCCAACGGAGGCTGGAATATTATTGGGTGTATGTCGTTTATAAATCAGCCGATTTTGCAGTACAGCAATGAGATCAGATGCGCTGTGCTTGTTATGCACGGCGATAAAGCTCACTCGTGCTATTTCAGCCGCGACGCGTACGCGGATATGATAAACGGCAGCAAATACACGGACAATAAGGAATTGCTTATCATTCCCGACGCGGTTCATACGGATCTGTACGACGGCGGAGGAAAAAACGCTATTCCGTTTGACAAGCTGGATAGCTTTTTTAAGAATTATCTTGAAAGGTGATAATAATTGAAAAAAGAATTGATATTTTGTGCTGCGCTTGTGTTTGCCGTGATATTATCTATATCCTCAATCGTCTGCGCGGCGGACGGCTATCCCGCGCATGAGCCCTACGGCGAGGGCGTTGGCGCGATGCCGGGACGCGTTGTATGGTCGTATGAGCCCGACTCGGTCGACTGGGACGGAAACGGATATTGGTGGGAGCCGGATAATTTTAACGAGGATGTTATGCGGAACATGGTCTCGAACTCCATTACCACACTTGGCGGAGCTTCGACAGTGGCGGACGGCTGGAGAGCGCTTTTTGAGAACCGCAACGAGCGAAACGGCGAAAGCGGCGGCTACAAGCCCGGCGAAAAAATAGCGATAAAGGCCAATATAAACGGCTCGGCCGTGATGGACGACGACACCTCGGGCGAAACGAGCATGAGCTATACAAATCCCGTTCTGTTAAAGGCGCTTTTGACCTCGCTGGTCGAGGACGCGGGAGTCGCGCCAACCGATATTACGGTCTATGACGTGTCGCGGCTGTTTCCCGATTACATGGAAAAAATGTGTACCGAGGGAATACTGAGCGGCGTAAATTTTGTGAACCGCGAAAACGGCGCTGCCGACGAAAGCGCGCCGATCGCGTGGTCGCATGAGTTCAGCGGCGCGGTGAATTATCTCCCGACCTGCGTTACCGAGGCGAAATATATGATAAATCTGGCGAATTTAAAGGGTCACAGCTACGGAATAACGCTGTGCGGCAAAAACCACTTCGGCTCGTTCATAAACGGAAACGCGATGCGTCCGCCCGAGGGCGCCAATCTGCATGGGTGGCTGACAAAAAACGAAATGGGAATCTACAGTCCGCTCGTGGACCTGATGGCGAACAAACACCTCGGCGGCAAAACGGTTCTGTATATGCTCGACGCGATCATATGCGCTCCGTCGGAGGGCGCGTCGATCACACTCAACAATTCAAAATGGCGGCAGGAACCGTTTAACGGAGATTTCACATCAAGCATATTCATGTCGCAGGACCCGGTCGCTATTGATTCGGTGGGCGCGGATTTTATTATCAACGAGCCCGCTGTCACGGGCAACAATTATGCCGCGCGCGACGTGACGAACGAAAATTATCTGCACGAAGCGGGTCTTGTTAAAAACGCGCCGTCGGGCACGGTTTATACCGACAGCTTCGGAACGACCGTTACAAACTTAGGCGTACACGAGCATTGGAACAATCCGACCGATAAGCAGTACAGCCGAAACCTGGGCAAGGACGAGGGCATAGAGCTTATCATGGCGAAACAGTCCGAAAACGGAAACGCGACGGCGGAGTATGACGAGGAAAGCGGCGAGGTCACGGTCAATAACGCCCCGGAAAACAGCGCTCTGATTATCGCATTCTACAAAAACAACGTTTTGTCGGATGTGAAGCTACATAGGGGAAGCGGCACGTTTACGGCGAATATCAAAGAAAGCGCCGAGAATTCGGATAAGATTAAAATATTTTTATGGGATATAAAAACCATACGCCCGCTGAGCGAGGCAAAAGAAATTATAACGGAGGCTGAAACAAAAATGAATGTTCGGGTAGGAGACGCGGTATTTACCGCCACTTTTGAGGATAACGCGGCGGCCCGCGAATTTGCAGCAATGATGAAGGAAGCGCCTGTTACGATCAATATGAGTGATTATTCGGGATTTGAAAAGGTAGGCTCGTTAGGCAGAAGCCTTACGGCGAGCAACAGTCAAATGACAACAGTCCCGGGCGACATCGTGCTTTACAGCGGCGATCAGATCGTTATGTTTTACGGCTCAAACTCATGGAGCTACACAAAGCTCGGACATATCGAAGATTTGACGGGCTGGGAACAAGCTCTCGGCAGCGGCGATATTACGGCGGTTTTTTCGATTGCCGAATAAGGCTCTGACAAATAATAAGAAATACCGGAGGATATTATGACAACACAGGATTTTTTGCAAAAAATGAGAAACGGAAAAATCGCCGAAGCGGGCTCGGACACGCACCTTATGATGCACGAATTAAGTCAGCGCGCGCTTAAAATAACGGCGCGGCTCAACGGAGAATACCACGAGCCCGCGAAGCTTCGGAAGATTTTTTCGGTGCTTATCGGAAAGCCGATCGACGAAAGCTTTGGGCTTTTCCCGCCGTTTTACACCGACTGCGGCCTGAATATCACGATAGGGAAAAACGCGTTTATCAACTCCGGCTGCCGCTTTCAGGATTGGGGCGGCATAACGATAGGCGACGGCGCGCTTATCGGGCATAACGTCGTTATCGCCACAATAAACCACGACATATCACCGGAAAAAAGGCACGACAATATCCCGGCTTCGGTCACGATCGGAAAAAACGTGTGGATAGGCTCAAACGCGACGATCCTTCCGGGCGTGACAATCTGCGATAACTCGGTTGTGGCCGCGGGCGCTGTCGTCACCAAAGACATTCCCGCAAACGTGATCGCCGCGGGCGTCCCGGCGAAAGTCATTAAAAAAATTGACCCCGATAAATAAAGACACGCGCTGTAAAAAAGCGGAGCCGCGGCTCCGCTCTTTAAATTGGAATTAATATATTACTGCAATTCCATCTCCACAGGATCCGCCAGAGGCTTCATGCCGTCCATATCGCTCCAAAGCATTACTTTTATTTTCGCGTTTCTCAGATTCTCGCTAAAAAATGTTGCCTCGTCTGAATTATAATAATTCCGCATTTCAATAAGCGAGCCGTTTTTATTATATACGGCTAAAATTACCTGCGCGTCGGCATTATCACGGTTGTTTACTTTAACCGTAACAGAATAATCGGAAACCTCGGTGATCTCAACCGAAGGCGCGCCCGGATCGGCGGTCGGTTTTTCCGTCGGTATGGGCGTCTGCGTCGGCACGGGCGTGTTGGTAGGCGCATCTGTTCCCGCCTCTATCAATTTGTCCCAACACGGATTAGGATTAAACTCATAGTTGCTCATTGAGCGCGTAAGCTGCAATGTGGTGAATTTGCTTGATGGATATGATTCAAAGGTAATTGTTTGTTTATCCGTTCCGCAAAGTATCACCTTTGCATTGCAAACAAAGTTGTATGCCGATCCCGCCAATTGAGTAAAATTCCCCTTCAAGTTAATAGTACAATTGCCGTTGAAAAAATTG
>CANRHV010000085.1 GCA_947630505.1 uncultured Monoglobus sp.
TTCTCTTGTAGACGATGTTGGGCGTCATTGTGTCGGGATTATTGAAGATAAAGAACGAGTGACCCAACATGTTCATCTGGAGGATGGCCTCCTCGGGCATCATCGGCTTGGCGGAGATCCTCTTGGTCTTGATGATCTTGAACTCGGTCTCCTCCTCGATCGGCTCGGGCTCGGGCGTTATTGCCACATACTCGTCGAATCCGCCGCCGCGGAGACGCTTTGAGAGCTTGGTTTTGTTTTTTCTGATCTGTCTGTCGATGGCGCTGAGACAGTCGTCAACCGCTGTCAGCAGGTCGCGGTTTTTGTCCTCGGCGCGGATAATGAATCCCTTGTAGCGGAAGGTGATCTCAACGATTATGTCGTCCTTAAACTCCGAAACTATGATCTTGCACTCGTTGGAGTTATCGTCAAAAAACTTGTCCAGCCTCTTAACCTTCGAGAGGATCTTGTCTTTGCTGGTATCCGACAAACTGAATTTCTTTGTAATAATGTTGTAAGTCATGATAATACCTCCGGTCTGTTGTATAATTTAACTAATAAACTTTTTTTGCAAGCTTTTGTTATGTTCATATTATATAATATTTTTCCGCAAATAGCAATAGTAAATTATAAAATTTTTGAAATTTTTTAAATATTTGGTTTTTTGTTGCATGAGACGCGTCGTTATGATATAATATTTTTAATAATGATTTATTGAGCCGCGGTCATAAGCGAAACGTCCGAGATAGGCGCGGTGCTTCCGCCGGGCGAGATGTCCGAGATGTCGGCCGCGATTATGTCCGACCTGTACACAAAGACGTCGGCGCGTATCCTGCCTTTTTCCGAGCCGCTGTGGTTTGTGACCTTATATGAGTAGCGTGTAACGGTCTTGCCTCGGTAATCGGTGAGCGAGCTGCCGCCGACCGCCGAGATCTCGGAGTGTATCAGATACACGCCGCCCATATCCTCGGGCACGGTCATGTGCGATATGTCAGCGGGCGCGCCGTCCACGCGCCAGCCGAACGACTCGATAAACTCGATGTTGCGGCGGTTCTCGGCGCCGTCCACCGAAAACAGCGCGAAGATCACCGCGATCAAAGCCGCGGCGGCCGCGATGAATATCAGCTTATACTTATACTTTTTGAGAAATTTTTTCATGAGCCGCACTCCTTTGCAAATGGCGTATAGCTCGGCGCCGTATATAAATTAGTATATTGAATTTTCGGCAAAATTATGATAAGAGTAAGCGTATACAAAAAGGATATAAAATGAGACTTGATAAATATTTGTCCTCTCTGGGGCTCGGCTCCCGAAAGGACGTCAAGAAAATGATAAAGGGCGGCAGGGTCCGCGTTGAAGGCAGAGAAAAAATATTGCCCGAGACAAGCGTCGATCCGAAGCACGACAAAATATACGCCGACGGCGTTCTCACGGTCTACCGCGAGTTCGTGTATATAATGCTCAACAAGCCAAAAGGATGCGTGTCCGCCGCTTGGGACAAAAAATATCCGACGGTTATCGACTTTGTGCCCGAGGAATTTAGGCACATGAGCCTGTTCCCCGCCGGGAGGCTGGATATCGACACCGAGGGCCTGTGCCTTATCACCAACGACGGCGCTCTGGCGCACAGGATACTCAGCCCCAAGAGCCATGTTCCAAAAACGTATATCGCCGAGCTCGACGGCGTGGTGACGGAATCGGACGTAGCGGCGTTTGAGCGCGGCGTGACCCTTGACGACGGGTATGTCTGCAAACCCGCGGAGCTTGAACCGATCGGCGGCCTGTCCGCGCGCGTCGTCATATACGAGGGCAAATTTCATCAGGTGAAGCGCATGTTCGCGGCGGTTGGAAAAAACGTTTTGAGCCTGAAACGGGTCAGGATGGGCGGCCTCAGCCTTGACGAGAGTCTGAGATCCGGCGAGGCGCGCGAGCTTACCGAGAGCGAGCTGCGGTCGCTTGAGAACGATTAAGATTGGAGATATAATATAATGGAAAACAAAATACACAACGCGATACCGCGGGTCTGCGCGGTGCATGACCTGTCGGGCTTTGGCAAGGTCTCGCTGACCGAGGTCATCCCGATCATATCCGCGATGGGGATAGAGGTCTGTCCGCTGCCGACGGCGGTGCTGTCCACCCACACATATGAGTTCAAGGACTACACCTTCTGCGACCTGACAGGGCAGATGCGCGGCATAATAGACCATTGGAACAAGCTCGGGCTCAGGTTCGACGCGGTATACAGCGGATATATGGGCAGCCCCGAGCAGCTCGGCATACTTATGGATTTCATGAAACAGGCCAAGACCTACGGCGCTCTGACCGTGGTCGATCCGGTCATGGGCGACAGCGAGCTTGTGAACAACGGATTTTATTCCGAGAGCGTGGCGGCGCTATTAGGCGGCATGAAGGAGCTGTGCGGCGCGGTGGACGTGATAACGCCCAACGTCACCGAGGCGTGCCTGCTGATAGACGAGAAATATCCCGGCAGACCGGTCAACAACGCCATGATAAAGCATTACTTGAAAAAGCTGTCGGAGCTTGGCGCCAAGCACGTCGCGATAACCAGCGTGATGGACTCCGAGAACTCGATGTGCGTGGCGGTGTACGACGGCGACACGGGCAAGTGCTACAAGGTGGACTGCGGCTATGTGAACCGCCTTTTCCACGGCACGGGCGACGTGTACACCTCGGTGCTGACCGGAGCTCTGCTCAAGGGCGAGAGCATAATCGAGGCGGCGAACATAGCAGCGGGGTTCGTGTACAAGGCGATACAGGCCACGATCCGCCATCCGGAGATCAAGATCCGAGAGGGCGTGCTGTTTGAGCCCGTGCTGGCGAGCTACTTCAATAAAACAGAATACGATAAGAGATACGTTGAGATATAGAGGACGGTGAAAACATGATTACAAAAATCAACAGCTGCGGCTTAAGGGGCATGGACGGCTACATAATCAGCGTTGAGACAAGCGTGAGCGGCGGATTTCCCGCGTGGGAGATCGTCGGCCTGCCCGACGCGCCCGTGCGCGAGTCCAAGGAGCGCATCAGAAGCGCGATGAACACCGCGGGCTATGTGGTGCCGGGTAAGCGTATCGTGATAAATCTGGCGCCGGCAGACGTCAAAAAAGAGGGAGCCTGCCTCGATCTTCCGATAACGGTGGGACTGCTGACCGCGTCGGAGCAGGCTTTTTGCGGTAATCTTTCAAAGGCGATGTTTTTGGGCGAACTTTCGCTTGACGGAGCGGTGCGCGGAGTGGACGGCGTGCTGCCCATGGTTATAAAGGCGTATCAATCGGGCATGACCGAGGTGTACGTGCCCGAGGCCAACGCCGAGGAGGCGGCGGTCGTCGAGGGCGTCACCGTTTATGGCGTAAAGTCGCTCAAACAGCTGGCTGATCATCTGACGGGCCGCGCGCGAATCAGGCCAACGGTAATAGACATAAAAGAAATTTTCGGCAGGGCTTCGGCACACCCTTATGATTTTTCCGAGGTCAAGGGCCAGGAGAACGTGAAGCGCGCCATGGAAGATACACGGCATAGCGGGTATGATGCCCAAAGGCGCACCCATGATTCTGACGCGTCCGTTCCGCAGTCCGCACCACACGGTTTCGGCGGTGGCGCTGTCTGGAGGCGGCAGCAACCCCAAGCCCGGCGAGATCAGCCTGTCCCACAACGGAGTGCTGTTTCTGGACGAGCTGCCCGAGTTCCGCAAGGACGCGCTTGAGGTAATGCGCCAGCCGCTGGAGGACGGCGTCGTTACGATAACCAGAGTGCAGGGCTCGTTCTCGTATCCCTGCAATATCATGTTGGTGGCGTCCATGAATCCCTGTCCCTGCGGTTATCACGGCGACAGGAAGCACGACTGCACCTGCACCCCAAAAAAGATACAGCATTATCTGAGCAAGATAAGCGGCCCGCTGCTTGACAGGATCGACCTGCATATCGAGGTACCCGCCGTTGAGTACGACGATCTGGACAGCAGAGTAAAGCCCGAATCCTCAGCCTCTATCAAAGAGAGAGTGAACCGCGCGAGGCAGATACAGACCGAGCGGTTCAGAGGCAGCGGGATATACTCAAACAGCGGCCTAACGCCCGCCATGTGCGAAAAATATTGCGTGCTGAGCCCCGAGGCGAATTCGATGCTCAGAGCCGCGTTCGACAGCATGGGCATGAGCGGCAGAGCCTACAACAGGGTGCTAAAGGTCGCTCGAACCATCGCGGACCTTGGCGGCAGCGAGAGGATCGAGGCGGAGCATATTGCCGAGGCGATCCAGTACCGCTCGCTCGATCGCAAATTCTGGGCATAATTAATATAAAACGGAGATGTGTGATTTGAAACTTCATATAGTGCTGGTGGAGCCGGAGATCCCGTCGAATACCGGCAATATCTCAAGAACCTGCAGCGTTATCGGAGCGGCGCTCCATCTGGTGCATCCGCTGGGGTTCGACATAAGCGAGAAGCGCGTGCGCCGCGCGGGACTGGATTATTGGTCTGAGCTTGAGCTTTACGAGCACGGCTCGTTCGGCGAAGTGCTTGAAAAATACCCAAACGGCAGTTTTTACTACTGCACCACAAAAGGCAAATTGACTTATTCGGACGTCGACTACAAGGCGGAGACCGACAGCGGCCGAGAGATATTCCTCGTGTTCGGCAAGGAGACCAAGGGCCTGCCCGAGCCGCTTTTGAAAAAGCATTACGACAGATGTATCAGGATACCGATGCTCGGCGACATGCGCTCGCTGAATCTGTCGAACGCGGCCGCGATAATTGCCTACGAGGTCTTGCGTCAGCATGATTTCGCGAATCTGCGGACCGAGGGAGAGCTGAGCGGACGTCCGTTCTAATCACTACGTTCCCACCTCCGTCTTTTCGCCGATGGCGAAAATCCACCTCCTCCCGGGAGGAGGCAAAAATAGGCGCCCCCTTGGGGGAGCTGGCTGCGGCTTGTCCGCAGACTGAGGGGGAATCAGGCTTCCCCTTGAGGGGAAGCTGTCACCGAAGGTGACTGATGAGGTGTCTAATTACTACGTTTCCACCTCATCCGACTTTTTGCCCGAATGGGCAAAAACCCACCTTCCCCTCAAGGGGAAGGCAAACGGGCGGCCGAGGTCGTCCGCCCCTACGGATTTGGGGCGAGCCAAAAATAAAAAATTAAAAAAGGAGAAAAACAATGATAAAATTAATGATTGACAGAGGAGCGGACATACCGGTCGAGCTTCTTGAAAAATACGATATCCGCGTGCTGCCGTTCACGGTGAATTTAGACGGCAAAAGCATAACCGCGGGCGGCGACTTTAAGGCCGAGGAGTTTTATGAAATGGTAAGAGATAGCGAAAACGTGCCCACCACCAGCCAGATGTCTCCCGAGGACATGGAGGCGATGTTCCGCGAGATCGGCAAGGAGAATCAAATAATATATGTTTCGATCTCCGCGAACGGCAGCGGCATAAACAACACTGCCCATATGATAGCCGACAGCCTCAAGGACGAGGGCTTTGACATCTCAATAGTGAATTCCGAGATGTACACCATGGCGATAGGCATGCCGGTACTGGCGGCCGCCGAGATGATAAAAGGCGGCGCATCAAGAGACGAGGTAGTGGAGTTTTTGGAGAACACCTACAAGCGCGACACGGCCTACTTCGTGGTCGACGATCTGACGTTTCTCAAAAAAGGAGGCAGAATCAAGGCGACCACCATGGCGATCAGCGCCCTGCTCGATATTAAGCCGATACTTATGATAACCGACGGTCTGGTCGAGGCGTGCAAAAAGGTGCGCGGCCTCAAAAAGGCGATGTCGGTTCTCGTGGGCTACGCCGAGGAGCGCATGGACAGCCCGGGGGAGAACGAGGTCATAGTGATGGATACCGACGCGCCCGAAAAGGTTGAGATAGTGAAAAATCTGCTCCGCGAGCGGGTGAATCCCGCCAAGATCACCCACTACAAAATAGGCCCTGTGATCACGGCGCACGCGGGTTTGGGACTTGTGGGAATATATTTTAAGCACAAGAAGCCCTACACCGAGTACGATAAATAAATTTAAATGATTGGTGATAAATATGTTTCTGGAAAAAGACGAAATGAAATTCGCGATCCTCTACACGCTGAGGCAGTATCCGCACCCTCTGTCGCTGACGAGGCTTACGGAGCTGCTGACCTGGGACGAGAACGTGATGAGCTATTTTGACCTGACGATCATGCTCGGTGAGCTGATCGAGGACGGCTTTATCGAGCAGCTGTTTTACAAGAACAGCGAGTGCGTGAAGCTGACGGGCCGCGGTATAAACACCGACGATTTTTTCAGCGGCAGGGTCCCGGCCAGCATACGAAAAAAGATAACATCGGCCGCGAAGCGCGAGGAATTTGAGAATCTTGTGAATCCCAACGGCGTTACCGCGGAGGTCATTCCCGCGGGCGGAGGGCGGCACACGGCGGCGGACACCATGCTTGACGGCGGGTCGCCTATACTCGAGATCAAAATAGACGCGGGCCACAAAATTCAAGCGGTCAGAACGGCCGAGGCGCTCAAGGAGCATGCCGCCGAAATTTACAAGTATATCTGCAAAACTATTGACGGGGACAAATAAAATTGGTATAATATTTATTTAGTGAAATTTATAATTTGAAGCAAGAGGTAGATAAAATGGAAAAATTAGGTTTAAACGAAATACGCGAAAAGTTTTTGAGCTTTT
>CANRHV010000086.1 GCA_947630505.1 uncultured Monoglobus sp.
GGAATACCGTTTGTGTATTTTGTTAAGACCGAGGCCGGAGAGCGCCAGCGAGCACATCATCATCTTTTGATCAAGAACACAGCGCCGGGCATCGCTGAAATGATTGTCGAGGCATGGCAGAAATACGGCAGGATAGCGGATCAGAGACAAATATACAATCTGGAAAACGGGAAGCTGGTTAATTATTTTCTGGACGGCGGAGATCACAAGGAGCTGACGTTTGAAAAATTCAGTCATTCGAGAAACCTCAAGGAACCGGAAGTCGAAAAGCGGATATATCCCGCAAACAGTTTTCGCGAGATGCCGAAAGCTCCGGAGGCGGAATACATAACCGAGGGCAAGAAAAATTATAAGATTAAATATCGCGTGGAGAATTTATATAACGGTTTTCCCGATTTGGACGGGTATGTTTTTCAATACTACGAATTGGCGAAAATCAGAGAGGATATAAGCGACGATTTTGCAGAATTTTCCGGAGTATGAGATGATGAAAAAAGAAAAATTCGGAATAGTTGATAACGGCGGAGTAAATCCGTATGAGCGGCTGGCATTTGCTATAATTATTCAGGCGGCAAATGATTATTTGCTGATGATTAACAGCAACGGTGAATATGCGGTCAGTAGTGCCCGAGAAATCGAGCGGTTTTTTCGAAGCAAGTTATTCGCGACAATTACGACGATAGACCCGGAACGTTTTATTGCCATGCTGAAAAACGCGGCCGAAAGGAAAAATTATAATATCAAAAAACCCGCACGGCGTGTGTTGGACGGGTATTATTCCGTAAAGCAGGCATCGGAACTAATTGGTGCGAAACAGAGCAACATCTACAAAGCGATCAGGGCGAAAAAATTAAGGGCGACAAAAACAAACGGGATCATGCAGATTCCGCGGGCCGAATTAATGCGATTTCAAGAACAACAAAAACATAGGAAAATTGACACCGAGACGGATTTTTGATATAATATAAATATAATCGCCCGAAAGGAGACGCGGCAAGTGGACCAAAATCAAAAGCGTGATGTCGCGACTAAAGCTATTCAGTTATTTTTGAAGAACCCGGAGCTGGCAGACGAACTTTCGGCCGCGCGGGAAACGCTTTGCCATTTGCGAGACAACGGCGATGATCGGGCGCTGGACCTGGCTGAAAATATTTATTTGACGCTGCCCCGAGAGGAGCCGCGGCGGAAAATCGGTGCGATCATTAACGTTACGGCGGAGGGGCTGAACATAGACAGCCGGACGCTCTGGCGGAAAGACAAATTGATTTGTGATCTGTTCTGGAAAAAATATGAGAGAATAAAAAAATCGGCGCCCGAATAGGGGCGCCGTAATGTTTTATTCGGCATCTGCGGTCGCTTCTTGCTGAACGTGTGCCGGGTCGGTCAGCTCGATATATTTGAAATCACTACACAATGGAATTTATTTTGCGTGCTGCCAATAGGGGTGCATGTTGCATTTGTCGAACATGTCGACCATGAAATAATCATGATGCCTTGATAAATACGCCTGGGCTCGCAGGAAGTCAACGCGACAGCCGAATAAATAATTATTATACGCGCCGCAGATCGAGCAGTAATTATACTCGTTATATGCTCCGCTTTCGGACTCGGCTGCTTGGGTTGTGGTTGCTGCCGCCGTAAGCATCAGACCGGCAACGATCAGAGTGATTATTATTTTTTTCATTTTCAAAACTCCTTTGATTTGATTTTTTGGGATAATCCCGACGCCCTCGGGCGGGCGTTTCGTCGCAATTTTCAGCGACTCATCAGGGGATTTTAAACTGCTGCTACTGTAAATGCCGCGGCTGCCGACTTGATCAGCTCAACTGCCTTTTCGGCTTTGGCGGCTGCATATAAAATCGCGTTGCTGTCGTCCCTAAGGGCCTTGATCCAGCTTTGGATATATCCGGCTGAATTGTTCAGGGTTTCGGCGGAGCTGATGCCGCATTCCTCGATCAGAAACGCGCTGCCGATTTCGGCGACCAATTCTTCACGGCTGTAGGTCTCGGAGCCGAACGCCGCTTCTGTATCGTTGATTTTGAAACGGCAAAGCCTTGTGGGGTGACCCGTGCTGTGGACCATTTCATGAAACAGTGTGCTGTAATATTCCTCGGCGCTGTCGTGCTGCTTTATGTTCGGAACAACAATTTTATCTTCACATGGTCTGTAGTATGCCCTGCGGCTTACCGTGCCGGGATCAAATTCGATGCCGTGATACCCGATGTAGCTGTTAACCAAATTCTCGCAGCGGTCGATTGTGAAAATCGGGCGCTCGGTGATCTCAAGCTTGCTTTCCAGGCCTTCAACATCGGTTAAACTGAATACTTTGTAATATCTCAGAACCGGGACGATCTTCTTCTCTTCGTTGCCGTCGGCGTCAATGTCGGTGATCTCGTAGTCCTTGTAAAAAACAACGGTTTTAGCTTTGGCACCCTTTTTGACTTTGCCGCCGCGCTCGGTTGCCTGTTTGAATGTGATGTACTCGCCACCGTCCAACAACAGACGATTGATGCCGCTGTATGGCTTTTGCGTTACATAGTTTACGGCCTCACCGCCCTGCCAGGGCTTGTGCCACGGGATCGTGCCTTTCTCTAGCTTTTTGATGATTTCGTTTGTAACGATTTCTTTTACTGTCATTTTAAACACTCCTTGAAAAATTTTAATATATATTTGCACCGGGCCGAGCCGGCATTATTTTTTCTGTTTCGTGTGACCTGCCATCATCAGGTCCGGGTGGTCGGCCCCGGACGACGGGCGGCGGGCGCCCGTTTCGGCTGAAATGTTATGCAACGGCGATCAATTCGATCATATATTCAAAACATGCCTCATCTGTTGCAAAATCGTATACTTCGTCAGAATAATCGCAGATAATATCATCCATGTTGTACAGTTCATTGCATGCCGCGATTTTTTTGTATTCGGCGGATAATTCGCACAGCGTGTTGTCCGTATACAGATCTACGCCGGTTGTTATATCCGTGCCGTCCGAATTTACCGGGGCAATAAAATATTTGCTGCCGTCTGTTACTACTACCGCGTTGTATGCGTTTGTTTCTGTGAAATAATATTTTGTCATGATAATGACCTCCTGAAAATTTAATATATATTTGCGCCGTGCTGTGCCGGCATTATTTTTTCTATTTCGTGTGACCTGCCATCATCAGGCCCGGGCGGTCGACCCCGGACGACGGGCGGCGGGCGCCCGTTTCGGCTGGTTTATGCGGTGATTATTTCGTTGCAGAACGTCAACCAGTCTTCGGTGATCTCGGTGTCCTGGTTTAGGAACGGACAGGGCGCGATATATTTTACGTCTTTTGCGTTGAAAACCCGGTAATATCGCATGCTGGAACCCGTGAAATAAACGGCTTTATATGCGCCGGCGCCTTTCTTGACTTGACCGCCGAACGCTTGGATTTGGCTCCAGGTCATAAATGCGCCGGTCGGCAGTAACAATTTGTTTATGCCGGTATACGCGCGCCCGGTCTCGTAGTTGATTGGCTCCGCGGTTTCGGCCGCTGCCAGGGCTTTCAGGTCGGCCCAGTTGTTGAACTCATATCCCAGGGCGCGCAGCTCGTCAAATATTATTTCTTTCGCGCTTTTTTTCGGGCCGTATTTTTTAGCATGCGCCGCGTTGTATGCATCCAGGTCGGCCGCTAACGTCTCAATTTTGTTTTTCATTTTTCTTGTCCTTTCTCAAAATCAAAATTATTACCACCAGGTTTAAAA
Source organism: uncultured Monoglobus sp. (assembly GCA_947630505.1). GTDB lineage: Bacteria > Bacillota > Clostridia > Monoglobales > Monoglobaceae > Monoglobus. Next base: position 3,727 of record CANRHV010000086.1, read on the forward strand.
TGATTTGTGTTATGTGTAAAAAAATCATTGACTTTTTACGGGAAATGTGTTACCATAGTAGCGGGGAATAAATCCCCGCCCGTCTCATGCGATAATCACTTTGATTAAATCGATAATCGCAGTAATGACGTTGATTACGGCAACTGCAAGCAGCAGTTTTTCACTCGGCGAGAGTGTGTGCTTGTGGTTGCTTTTTCTTTTGGCTGCCATTCCCGCAACCTCCTTTCCGTTTTGCTCGGGCCTTTCGGCCTTGCAAATTCAGAATAGCACGAAAACGCCCCAAAATCAAGCAAAATATTGCACGAAAACGCCTTAAAAAAATTGTGCATATTGCACGAAAACGCCCCAAAAAAGCTGATCGCGGCGCATAGCTCTTGACAGTTAATTTATTAAATAATATAATATATATATATTAAATATACAGGGGGTTTCTCTATGCTATCATACAAAAAGGCATTTAAACTTGCCGACGAAAAAAATATTAAAATATATAAAATTATTGGCGGTGGCGGATCAGTCGTTGCAAATATGCGCCGGGGACAACATATTACAACGCGCACAATAAACCAGCTATGCACCGCGTTGCAATGCCAGCCGGGCGACCTGATGGAATATATACCAGACAAAAGCGAATAGATATAAACGCGCATACGCGCGCGTTTATACACACATGCGCGCGTAGTTATAGACGCACGCGCTCGCGTCATTTGTCCTTGATGTAGTCGCACTTGTCTTGCTTCCTTGGACCGCGCCTGCGCGCGACGCGCGCCCGTGCGCCCGCGCGCGATTTAATGAAGGAAAAAATTTTTTTGGTGAAAAAGTACCTACATCTGTAAGATATAGGTACTTTTTCACCCCCTCCCCAGTTGCGAGGCGCGGCCGTGACCCCAAAAGATTTTAGGATTTTGAAAAAAATTTTGGTGAACCTCCTTCCGCTTTTTAGCCGATTATCGAAAACGGTCTTTCTCTATTTATCGTGCATACGCGCGCACGCGCGCGGTTTATTGAAATTGTTTTTATTTTGCCTCGGTCTTTACGATGTTTGAGATTTTTTGATTTCACGCTATCGGAAGCGGAAGCGAAAACGCGACATTGCAATTTTGAATAAGCGGAAGTGAGAAGGTCGGAGCGGCGGCGGGGTTCCCGGGCGGGAATTGACTTTGACACTCTCGGAGTGTATAATATAATCAAGAGTGAAGGTGATTTGTATGTATGAGGTCAATCAAAAAACTTTGGCGCTTGCGATTGGAATTTCTTCGCGGCAAGTCAGAGACTTGCGCTCAAAACACGGTATGTTCCCTTTTATTCCCGACACAAAAAAATATGACCTGACAAGCTGCGTGAACGAGTACATCAATTTCAAGGTCGGGGAGCGTACCGGCAAAACCTCGGTTGACCGCGAGAAAGAAATGGCGGAGCATGAACAAATTAAAAAAGAGATCGCAAAGCTCAAACTCCGCAAACTTCGGCGCGACGCCCTCGAAGCGAGAGACGTTGAAAATTATCTTAAGTCTATGCTGGTTGAATTTCGGAATCGTTTGCTCGCGGTTCCGTCGAGAGTCGCCCCGGTCCTGCTGGGCGAATCGGACATTAACGTGATTATTAAGAGACTTGACAGGGAGATGTTTGACACGCTCGATGAGCTGTCGGGATTTGATCCGGAAAAAATCGCGGGGGAAGATTTTGACAACGAAGATGACGAGGAATAAAACGATAATCGGATTATATTAAGTAAAAAATTATTTTTTCGCATTGACAGAATTTTGTCAATGAGTTTTAAATTACAGATATTTTGTCATTGATTTAAATGGCGCGGCGCACTTGCGCGAAATGACGTGAAATCGTTGTTTCGAGCGAGTGCGTCTTTTTTGTTTTTCGGAGTTTTAAAAATCGACTAAAGTTTTTTTATTGCAAAATGTTGTCAGTGACAGCGGGATATCGGTTTTTTTATAATTATTATAGAATTTTATATTTCGGAAGGAGACTTTATTATGACACCAAAAGAAAAAGTTGTTTTTGAGACAAAAGAAGAAAAAATGATAAGCGAAGCTGCGCCCGGCATGGCTAACGGAGGCGGAAAGACTGCCGATACCGTTGAAGCCGGGGGCGAGATGAACCCGAAGGCTACAATCCTCGATGAGATTACAAGTCGGAACGGCATGGGTAACGGAGCGGGAAAAGCTGCCGATACCGTTGAGGACGGGTCCGCGGTGAGCGCGGAGGTGACAACACCCGACGAGGCAGCAAAGCCGGACGGAGCGGCAGTACCTGACGATGATACAAAACGTGATGCCGCGGAGGACGGAGCGGAAAAGCTTGACAAGAAAACCGGCGGCTACACCGATCGCGATATCCTCAAAATAATTCTTGATAATAAAGACGACGAAAAAGAGGAAGTTCCCAACGGCATTGTCAAACTTTCAAAGCCCGTGTCGTTTGACGGTCAGATAATCGAGACGATCGACTTGCGCGAGCTTCAGAACATCTCGCAAAAGAAAGCCAAAAAGATCAGGAAGGTTTATAA
>CANRHV010000087.1 GCA_947630505.1 uncultured Monoglobus sp.
GAGCTCATGGACGCCACAAACAGCACAGGCGGCGCGTACAAGAGAAAAGAAGACACTCACAGAATGGCAGAGGCCAACAAGGCTTTCGCAAGCTTCAGATGGTAATCTCGCTGTGAAATTTCACCCGTCTTTACCGCTTCGTCGTCCTTGCGTATCTCGATACGCGGCGGGCGGCCTAGCAGGAAAATCCGGGCAAAATTTCTTCGCGAGATCCGAAAATGTTCGGATAAGCGCATGAGCTATTTGAAATGAGTGTTACAAACTTATACTTCAAGATCAGACATTATGGAATTTGACAACGTAATGTTTTTGCGAATGACCCGCGAATGGCGTTTCTATTCGCTATTCACTAATCGCTAATCACTACGTTGTTGGAAGGAGTTTTTTATGGGTAGAGCGTTTTCATTAGAGAAAACCAGAAATATAGGCATCATGGCTCATATCGATGCCGGTAAGACGACAACCACCGAGCGTATTCTGTTCTACACGGGCCGCGTTCACAAGATCGGCGAGGTGCACGAAGGCGCCGCCACGATGGACTGGATGGAGCAGGAGCAGGAGCGTGGTATCACGATTACATCTGCCGCTACCACGGCGCAGTGGAAGAACCACAGGATCAACATTATCGACACACCCGGACACGTTGACTTCACCGTTGAGGTCGAGCGTTCGCTCCGCGTGTTGGACGGCAGTGTTACGGTCCTCTGCGCGAAGGGCGGCGTTGAGCCGCAGTCTGAGACCGTTTGGCGTCAGGCTGACAAGTATCAGGTACCCAGAATGGTTTACGTCAACAAGATGGACATTATGGGCGCCGATTTTTATAACGTTGTTGACATGATGAAGGAGCGCTTAAAGTGCAACGCGGTCCCGATCCAGCTCCCCATTGGAGCCGAGGACGAGTTCAAGGGTCTCATCGACCTGATCCAGATGAAGGCGTATGTATACTACGACGAGCTTGGACAGGACGAGCGAGTTGAGGAGATCCCCGCGGACATGGCCGACAAGGCCGCCGAGTACAGAGAAGCGCTGCTTGAGTCTGTTGCCGAGACCGACGAGGTGCTCATGGACAAGTACCTTGAGGAAGGCGAGCTCACCGAGCAGGAGATCAAGACGGCGATCCGCAAGGCGACGATAGCCAACGAGATGGTTCCCGTGCTGTGCGGCTCGTCCTACAGAAACAAGGGCGTGCAGAACATGCTCGACGCGGTCATCGACTTTATGCCGTCGCCGCTTGACGTTCCGCCGATCACCGGCACGGTTCCCAGAACCGACGAGGAGACGGTGCGCCACGCGTCCGACGAGGAGCCTTTCTCGGCTCTGGCGTTCAAGATCATGACCGACCCGTTTGTGGGTAAGCTGTGTTTCTTCAGAGTATACTCGGGAACCTTAAAGAGCGGTTCTCATGTGTATAACTCGGTCAAGGACAACAAAGAGAGAGTGGGTCGTATTCTTCAGATGCACTCAAACCACAGAGAAGATATCGAGATGGTATATTCCGGCGATATCGCTGCGGCGGTAGGTCTTAAAAACACCACCACAGGCGATACCCTCTGCGACGAGGATCATCCGGTAATACTTGAGTCAATGGAATTCCCCGAGCCCGTTATCCGTGTCGCCATCGAGCCAAAGACCAAAGCCGGTCAGGAAAAGATGGGCATCGCGCTTGCAAAACTGGCCGAGGAGGACCCCACATTCAGGACATACACAGACGACGAGACAGGTCAGACGATCATCGCCGGCATGGGCGAGCTCCATCTGGAGATCATCGTTGACAGACTGCTCCGCGAGTTCAGAGTTGAGGCCAACGTTGGCAATCCGCAGGTATCATACCGCGAGACTATCAGAAAGCCCGTTCACGTTGACCACAAGTACGCGCGTCAGTCGGGCGGTAAAGGACAGTACGGACACGTTGTTATGGACATTGAGCCCCTTGAGCCCGGCGAAGGCTATATATTCGAGAACAAGATCGTCGGCGGAGCGATACCCAAGGAGTATATCCCCGCTGTTGACGCGGGTATCCAGGGCGCTATGCAGACAGGCGTTCTCGCCGGCTATCCGGTTGTTGACGTAAAGTGCACGCTGGTGGACGGCTCGTACCACGAGGTCGACTCGTCCGAGATGGCGTTTAAGATCGCCGGCTCGATGGCGTTCAAGGACGGCTGCAAGAGAGGCAGCTCGGTTATCCTTGAGCCTATCATGAAGGTCGTTGTCACCGTTCCCGAGGAGTATATGGGCGACGTTATGGGTGACCTTAACGCCCGCCGCGGACAGATACAGGGTATGGAGGCGAGAAACGGCGCCCAGGAGATATCGGCCAACGTGCCGCTTTCCGAGATGTTCGGATACGCCACAGACCTGCGCTCGAGAACTCAGGGACGCGGTCAGTATTCCATGGAGCCCAGCCACTTCGAGGAGCTGCCCAAGAGCATCGCCGAGAAGATTATCAAGGAAAGGGCCCAAAACGACTAATTTTAACGAAGTTTAGTCGGAAATTTATCAATTTTGTGCAAATATTTTAAAATTTTTCTTAAAAAAGACTTGAATTTTTTCGGGTTTAATAGTACAATGGGAATTGATTTTGATATTGCATAAATAAATTTTGATTAAAAATAATTATAATAAATTAAGGAGGTCATTGGAAAATGGCAAAGCAAAAATACGAAAGAAGTAAGCCCCATGTTAACATAGGCACTATCGGCCATGTTGACCATGGTAAGACCACTCTTACAGCCGCTATCACAAAGGTTCTGGCTATGGAGGGCAAGGCTCAGTACGAGGCTTATGACATGATCGATAAGGCTCCCGAGGAGAGAGAAAGAGGTATCACTATCTCTACCGCTCACGTTGAGTATGAGACAGAGAACCGTCACTACGCTCACGTTGACTGCCCCGGACACGCCGACTACGTTAAGAACATGATCACGGGAGCCGCTCAGATGGACGGCGCTATCCTGGTTGTATCGGCCGCCGACGGCCCGATGCCTCAGACAAGAGAGCACATCCTGCTTTCGCGTCAGGTTGGCGTTCCCTATATCATCGTGTTCATGAACAAGGTTGACCAGGTTGACGACGAGGAGCTGCTCGAGCTGGTTGAGATGGAGATCAGAGAGCTGCTGACGGAGTATGAGTTCCCGGGCGACGATATCCCGATCATCAAGGGTTCGGCTCTGCAGGTTCTGGAGTGCGACTCGACAGACCCCAACGATCCTCAGTACGCTTGCATCCACGAGCTTATGGACGCTGTTGACAGCTACATTCCCACACCCGACAGACAGAGCGATCTGCCCTTCCTTATGCCTATCGAGGATATCTTCTCGATCACAGGCCGCGGCACAGTTGCCACGGGCCGTGTAGAGAGAGGTACCATCAAGACAGGCGACGAGGTTGAGATCGTTGGTCTGGCCGACGAGATCCGCAAGGTTGTTGTTACAGGTCTTGAGATGTTCAGAAAGACTCTGGACTACGCCGAGGCCGGTGAGAACGTTGGCGCTCTGCTCCGCGGCGTTGCCCGCACAGAGATCGAAAGAGGACAGGTTCTGGCTAAGCCCGGTTCGATCACGCCCCACACTCAGTTCAAGGGCGAGGTTTACGTTCTGACCAAGGACGAGGGCGGCCGTCACACACCGTTCTTCACGAACTACAGACCCCAGTTCTATTTCAGAACAACCGACGTTACGGGCGTTGTTAATCTGCCCGAGGGCACAGAGATGTGCATGCCCGGCGACAACGTTACAATGACGGTTGAGCTGACAACGACCATCGCTATCGAGAACGGACTGCGCTTCGCTATCCGCGAGGGCGGCAGAACCGTTGGTTCGGGCGTTGTAACCGAGATCATCAAATAATCAAGCCTGATTTAAAGACCGCGGAAAACGGATCATTGACCGTTTTGACCGCGGTCTTTTTTTGTCGAAAACGTCTACGCGTATCGATTATTATCCGAATAGCTTATAAAATAAAATTATAAAAAAATACCAATTTTTGTATTGACGGTATGATTTTATTGTGATATAATATTTGACAGTATAAATTTAATATGCTGTTCCGTGCGAGTTTGACGCGACGAAGCGTTGTTGCGCGGGATTTGATCGTTTTTATATTTGCGAATTATAAATAATAAATATAGGGAGGCAGTATTATGTTAAAAAAGATTGTATCGTCATTTCTTGTCGCTGCGATATTGAGCCTGTGTTTTCCGATTTGCGTGCCGATAAGCGCGGCCACGCCGGTTCCCGACGTTGCGACAGGCTCGCCGATAGCGATCGGAGATATCACATCAACGTCCGATGACAGTTACTACACCGTAACCGTGCCTTTTACAGTAAACGGCGCCGTTCCCGACCAGATGACATTGTTTGCTTACAATATAACCGCTATCGCCGGTGACCAAAACAATACGGTGGGATTTTCGTCGGAGACGCCGATCGCTTACCTCAATCAGTATGCCGGACAGCAGAGCGGCGCTTACACGTTTAAGCTGTCTAAGACCGGCGATAACGCCTATAAGGACGGCGATATTATCGTTGTAAAAATAGGCGGAACCGATATTGATGTTCCGGACGCTAAGTCGTATGTTATATCAGAGAGCCAGGAACCGGGACCCACTCAGACGCCTTCAGAAACCGAGGCTCCGGCCACGGATGCGCCTGCAACTGAAACACCGGCGCCTCCGGTATCGGGTGACGCTACAGTTTGGACTGTTCCCGCCGACGTTACTTCTTATGATTCCGAAGCTCAGCTTTATAGCGATGACAACATCACCGTTGCCCTTACCGCTGAGCAGACCGGCGGCAAAATTAATGTTTCAAGCAAAGACGGTATACCAACTGATGATATCGATATAGGCGACCGCGCCTACGCTAAGGGCACTAAGGCCGGCCTTATCGGCATTCAGGTTTGCGGTAAGTCAGAGAATAGAGAGATCACTTCCGGCGGCGGCAGAGATAACTACGCTCTCATTAAGGTTTCTCCCAAGGTTTCGGGTACTTTCACCGCTCTCGTTCTTGTTCCCAAGAACAATAAGGAAGTTAAGATCGGCGAATATCCTTCGGGTGACGCTTTAGACGGCGCTTCCTACATCAACTCCGATCCCGATAATAATGAGATAACCACTATCTCCGCTGCTCTCGAGGCAGGCAAGGACTACATCGTTTGGGGCTCCGGCACAGGCGATATTCGCTTCGGCGGCTTCACGTTCGCTCCCGCTGAGGATGTTCCGTCAACAGCGGCTCCCGCTACGGAAGCGCCGGCGTCCACGGATACGCCCGCGCCCGCGACAGAAGTTCCGGCAACGGAACCGCCGGCGCCCACAGCGGCTCCGGCTACGGATACACCGACACCCACGGAAGCCCCCGCTACGGAACCGCCAACAACGGATGCGCCCGCAACGCTGGTTCCCGCTACGGAACCCCCCGCTACGGATATACCTGCTCCCACGGATACGCCGCTTCCGACATTAAAACCCACGTCGGTTCCGACGGACACGCCCGAGCCGACAAATGCTCCCGCGGTTCTGCGCGGCATACAGATCAAATCCTCGCCGAAGAATTCGAATGTAACCGAGGGATTGCCGCTCAATATCGACGGCCTGGTCGTTGAGGGAATATACAGCGACGGCACGTTTGAGGAGATCACCGACTACACGCTGAGCGGCTTTGACCCGTCAAAGCTCGGTATGCAGAGCGTTACGGTCGAGTATAACGGCTTTACCACAAGTTTTTCGGTATATGTCGAGGCCAAGAAGCTCATAGGCATATCGGTTACGCAAAAGCCCGACAAGCGCTCGTACATACAGGGCGAGCAGCTCAACACAAGCGGCATGATCGTGACCGCGCTCTATAACAATGACACGAGCGAGGAGATCAAAGATTACACCGTTTCGGGCTACGACCCGAACTATGCGGGCAGTCAGACGATAAGCGTATCGTATAACGGATTTTCTGCGGCATTCAGCGTGACGGTCACGAAAAAAGAGCAGCCCGCGGGAACGGTCGAGACGCCGAAGATAAGCATATCGAGCTTTATCGGGGGCAAGACCGTGACGCTGACCTGCGCGACCGAGGACGCGGCGATATACTACACGCTTGACGGAACGGCGCCGGGCGAGGGATCCACGCTCTACACCGAACCGATAACATTGAGCGAAACAAAGACCATAAAGGCGATAGCCGTGAAGAGCGGAGCCGAGAACAGCAAGATCGCGAGCGGAAAGATAACCGTGGCAGAGACCAAAGCTCCTAACGCCAGCCA
>CANRHV010000088.1 GCA_947630505.1 uncultured Monoglobus sp.
ATATGGAGTGATAAGAAAAAATTTAACATGAGTAAACCCACGTAAAAACGTACTTTTCGGAGTTTTGCTCATGGCTAGAAAAAACACAAAAAGGAGGTGATATTCCCGCGTATTGGGTTTTATAAAAACCGCAACAGCTAACTTACGGAAAGGATGATTTTATGAAAAAAACTTGTTTGGTCTTGACCCTTGCGCTAACGCTCTGCTCGCTCGGCGCGTTTGCCGATGAGGCATCGGAGCCGGAAACGCCTGCCGCGGATTCCGAGACGGTCGAACAAGCTGCGCCCGACAGCGGCGCCGGCGATGAGGCGGTCGGAGATAAAGACATCGAAAGCAATGAGGAAAATAAGACCGACGCCGATCCCAATCCTGACAGCGGCGATAAAGAGATATCGGGTGAGCTAAACGATGCGCCGCAAGATAACGAAAACAAAACCGAGGATAATTCCGGATCGGCCGCTCAGCCTCGGCCTTCGAGACGGCCCGGAAACGGCGACGCTCCTCCGCTGTTTGACAACACAGGTGCGGCAAAGCCGAAAACCCAATATACCGACAGCGACGGCGCCTCGCATCTGATCGGCACTCTTCACGGTCAGAACGGCGAAAATTATTATGATTACAGCGTCAAGGCCGAAGCGGCTTTCAATGCGAATATCCGAAATTCTGACACCGTATCAAAGATCTCAAGCGACGGGAATGTTACCCTGACTTATTACGAGATCGACAGGACCATGAACGGCGAACCGATAAATTCCATGTCATGGTACGCCAAGCTTTCCGGAAATTTGGGTGACAAATGGTTTGTGATGAGTACCTTTGAGGTTCCCCACGAAAGCAGCGCTGCGATTGAAAACAGAGCGACCGACAACAACAGTCAGATATACATAGGATTTTTGCCGCTCTGCAGCTTTGACGGAAGCTCATATGATTATTTGGCGGAGGACAGAGGCAGAACGGTCCTCGGTCTGAGATTTGACTACAGTGATTCGTCAAAAACATATTTGACATCCGTGACGCTCGAGGCCGACGGCGCGAAAGCGGCGGTAGGCTTTGATGATATTGATTATTCGGGAGCGTTTTTGTCGGGGCTGATAGGATACGCTTTTCCCGAAGTAAATATTTTAAGTGAAATGGGGCTGTGATATGAAAAAACTTATTGCTATAATATTGAGCGTATCAATGCTGCTCGGCGGCATGAATGCGTTTGCCGCCGAGTATACCAAAGAGGCGGACGCGCTGAATGCCTTGGGCTTGTTTAAGGGAACCGAAAAGGGCTACGAGCTTGACAAAACATTCACCAGAGCCGAGGGAACGGCGATGATAGTTCGGCTGCTGGGCAAAGAAAAAGAGGCGCTGAGCAGCGCCGGAAGCGTGAAGTTCACGGATGTGGTCAACCATTGGGCAAAGCTGTATGTCGCCTACTGCGCGGGGCACGGGATAACCAACGGCACAAGCGAAAGCAAATTTTCGCCGGATGATAAAATGAGCGGCGCGGAGTATATGACGCTGGTGCTGCGTTCGATAGGCTACCCGAACATCGAGCCGGACAGCGTGGAATTAGCCGCGCCCGAGCTGTATCTCGGCTCCAGCAATGAAATACGGGAGTTGCTATCGGGAGAATTCACCCGAGACAAAATGGTGCACGTTTCATACAAAGCGCTGAGCGTAAAGGCCCCTAATGGAAAAATGCTTATCAACAACCTGATCGAAAGCGGAGCGGTGAGCAGAACCGCCGCCGACCGCGCCGGAATAAGCCTTGAGACCAAAAATCAATACATAACGCCGTAGGAGCGAGGCAAACGGGCGGCAATCTGCCGCCCGGCGGGACGTCGGGGCGCCGTTCCCTACGAATTTGGAGTAAAAAACAGGCTCCCCTTACGATGCAGGGGAGCTTGTTTTTAATCGTCCTCGGTTTCGACCCACTCGGTCACGAGCTCGGTGAAGAAATGCCCGTTTAAGTGGTCGATTTCGTGGCAGAAGGCGCGTGCGGTCAGGTCCTCGCCCGTGTATTCATACTCCGCCCCGTTTCTGTCTGTGGCGCGTATTTTTACGATTTTGGGCCGCGTCACCATTCCGTATTTTCCCGGATAGCTCAAACAGCCCTCCGCGTCGGTCTGCTCGCCCTCGGTGTAAAGTATCTCGGGATTTATGAGCTCAAGATACGTATCGCCCGTGTCAACGATCGCGACGCGGCGCAGCACTCCCACCTGAGGCGCCGCCAGACCCACGCCGCCCGAGGCTTTCAGCGTCTCCTGCATATCGTCGAGCAGGCAGATTATTCTGTCGTTTATCTCTTTAACCTCGCGGCATTTTTTTGTCAGTATTTCGTCTCCGAGCTTAACTATATTTCTGATTGCCATATATGTCACTCCGTTTGTAAAATTTTAGCTCATGTTCACGGGGTTTATGTCGATCACCAGCGTTGTGTGATTGTCATTCCCGTAGATCTCGTTTATCCCGTGAAGCGTTTTGAGGATTTTTTCCTTGTCTCTGACCTTGATAAACAGCCGATGGCGGTAGCTGCCCTTGATCTTGCCGATCGGTGCGGGCATGGGGCCGCTGAGAAAAATTATGTTTTCCGCGTCGGCGTTTGCCGTAATATAGCTGTGTATCAGGCTGAGGCAGGCGCGCGCCTTCTCGTTGTCGGCGCTTGTGACCATTATGTTTATTATGTCACAAAACGGCGGATAAATCAAGCGTTTTCTGAATATTATTTCATTTTTGTAAAAGCCCTCGTAGTTGTGTTCCTTCGCGTAACCGATCGTCGAGTTTTTGGGCTGATAGGTCTGAATGACCGCTCTGCCGGGGATCCCGCCGCGGCCCGCTCTGCCGCAGACCTGGGTCAGCAGCGAGAACGTGCGCTCGTTGGCGCGGAAATCGTCGACGCCGAGCGACGAGTCGGCCGCCAGCACTCCCACCAAAGTGACCTCGGAAATGTCGAGTCCCTTCGTCACCATCTGGGTGCCGAGAAGAATGTCGGCGCCGCCGTTTTTGAACTCGTCGAGTATTCTCTCGTGGCTGCCCTTGCGCGCCGTCGTGTCCCTGTCCATACGCAGGATGCGCGCATCGGGGAACAGCCGCGAAAGCTCTTCCTGGATCCTCTGGGTGCCCGTGCCGAAAAATTTCACGTGCTTTGAGCCGCACTCGGGGCACACGGTGACGTTTCTGATCTTGTATCCGCAGTAATGGCACTCGAGAGTGTCCGAGAATTTGTGGTACGTCAGCGGAATACTGCAGTTTCGGCACTCCATAACGTGCCCGCACTCGCGGCATGAAACAAAGGTGTTAAAGCCGCGTCTGTTTAAAAACAATATGGTCTTTTCGCGGTTTTCGAGATTCGTTCTGATCTCGTGCTCAAGTCTGCCGCTTATCGGCGACATGTTGTGATATTCAAATATCTCGCTGCGCATATCCACGATACGGACCTTGGGCAGCGGATTGCTGTTGTATCTATTGTTCATTTCAAACAGCTTGTATTCTTTTGTCTCAAAGGCTTTGTAGTAGCTGTCGACCGAGGGCGTGGCGGACGCCAGGATCAGCGGCGCGCTGTTTTGTTCGGCGCGGAACGCGGCCACTTCGCGCGCGTGGTACCTGGGCGAGATCTCCGATTTGTAGCTGTTTTCGTGCTCCTCGTCGAGAATTATCAGGCCGATGTTTTTAACCGGCGCGAATATCGCGCTTCTTGCGCCCACCACGACGTCGACCTCGCCGTTTCTGATCTTGTTCCACTGGTCGAAGCGCTCGCCGTAACTCAGACCGCTGTGCATGACCGCCACGCGGCTGCCAAAGCGGCTCACGAACCGTTCTACCGTCTGAGGCGTCAGAGAGATCTCGGGCACCAGCATGATCGCTTTTTTGTTGAGTTCTATGCAGCGTCTGATCGTCTGCAAAAACACCTCGGTCTTGCCGCTTCCGGTCACGCCCCGTATCAATATTTTCTCGTGTCGTCCGTCCTCGAGCAGCTTGTCAGTATACTCGATTATCGGTTTTTGTTCCGCGGTCGGCTCATATTCGCGGGCCGCGGCGTAGCTTTCGGGGTCGTATACCTCGCGCGTCTTTTTTTCGCTGAAAAGCTCAATATATCCCCTGTCGACGAGCGCGGCCAGCGAACCGTAATTTCCGCCCGAAAGGGAGATAAGCTCCGATGTCGTCATTTTTCCTATGTCCGCCAGGGTCAGCAGCATGTTTGCCTGAGTGCCCGCGCGGCTGTTTTTCAGAAAATCCGCCGCTATATACGCCTCGTCGATCGGAACCAAAAGCCGCGCGCAGCGCACGGTCAGTTCCTTGAGCGAGTTGTCGGCCTTGTCGGATATTTTTATTATTTTTTTGCTTTCAAGGGAGCTTAGCGTTCGCCTCAGCGCGTTTGAGTTTATGATCTCGGCCAGATGCTCATACTCGATTATTCCGCCGTTCTGTTTGATCGCGCCGAGCACTTTTTTCTGAAAGTCGCTGAGCTGTTTGGCGGATGCCTCATTTTCGCCGACGCTTATCCACTCTTTTATAATAAGCTTCATTCCCGGCGGGACGGCCAGCTTAAAAGCGCCGTAAAACGTGCACATGTATTTTTCGCGCATCCAAAGGCAGAGATTTAGCAGCTCGGATGTGCATATCGGCCCGTCTCCCACGATTTGCTTTATCGACTTGAGAACCTCTCGCGAGCCGTTTTCGGGCAGATCTACAACAAGCGCCTCCACGGGATTGTTGTATATGCCGAACGGCACTATCACTCTTATTCCCGGGCCGATTTTGTCCTCAAGCTCCTCGGGCACGTTGTAGTCAAAAAATTTGTCTATGATATGCCGTCTGCTGATAAGAGCCACCCGCGCCGTCATAGCTTGGCCGCCTCTGTCAGAATAATATCGGCCAGCTCGTCCTTGCTCATTTTGGGCAGGTCCTCAGCCGAGCCGTCGGGACGTACTATCGACGCCACATTTGTGTCGGTTCCGAAACCCGCGCCCGCGGTGCTTAAGTTGTTGGCGACTATAAAGTCCGCGCCCTTCGCCGCGCATTTTTCGGCGGCGTTTTTGATAAGCTCCTCGGTCTCCATCGCGAAGCCGACAATGACCTTTTTGCCCGCGTATTTCTCGCCCAGCTCTTTTAATATATCCGGGTTCCGCGTGAGCTCAAGGCTTATGTCGCCGCCGCTTTTTTTGATTTTCGAGTCCGAGACGCTTTTCGGGCGGTAGTCCGCCACGGCCGCCGCCATGATTATAATGTCCGCGTCCTCCGCGGCGGAAAGGACCGCGCCGCGCATTTCAAGCGCCGAGGAAACGTTCACGGTATTGATTCCGCGCGCTTCGGGGCAGGTGTGGGCGCCCGCGACGAGCGTGACGTCGGCTCCGCGCAGATACGCGGCCTTGGCGATCGCGAAGCCCATTTTGCCGCTTGAGTGGTTGGTCAGATAGCGGACGGGGTCGAGCGCCTCCCTTGTGGCGCCCGCGCTGACAACGACTTTTTTGCCGCGCAGATCGGCGTCTTTTGAGAGCGCAACACGGGCGATATTTTCAAATATCAGATCAATGTCCGCCAGCTTTCCCGTGCCGACATCGCCGCACGCCAGCCGCCCTTCGGCGGGCATAACGAACTCGGCGCCCAAAGATTTGAGCTTTTTGATGTTTTCTTGGGTCACGGGATTTTCAAACATATTTGTGTTCATGGCGGGCGCTATGAGTTTGGGCGCTTTGCAGGCCATGTATGTGGTCGTCAGCATATCGTCGGCTATCCCGTTAGCCGCCTTTCCGAGAAAGTTGGCCGTCGCGGGAACGACCGCGAACACGTCCGCCGCCTTCGCCAGCGATATATGGCGGACCTCCCAGGCTTTGGGCTCCTCGAACATGTCGAGCGCCACGGGATTTTGCGAAAGACTTTGAAAGCTGAGCGGCGACACAAACTCCGCGGCTGCTTTTGTCATTATGATTTTAACGTCGGCTTCGGCTTTTTTCAGCCTTGAGGTCAGCTCAAGCGCTTTGTAGGCGGCGATCCCGCCCGTCACGCCCAGAACGACGGTCTTGTTTTTAAGATTCATAAAAATCACCTTGGTTTAATTACGCCCGCTTTTAGGAGCGGGCGCGATAAATATTTTCAGTTAAGTGAGCCGATGTCGGGTGTGTGAATGTAATTCAGCTTGTCCTCGTAGATCTCCTCGGCGGCAATGGTAACCTCTTTGCCCGATTTTGTCTCGAT
>CANRHV010000089.1 GCA_947630505.1 uncultured Monoglobus sp.
CCGCCGCCGTTGTTCGGCGCTGTTGTCGCCGTGGGCGCGGGTGTCGATGTGGCTCCTGTGCCCCAGCTGCCGCCGCCGTATCCGCCGCTTGAAGGTCTCCTTGTGGGAGTCGGCGAAGGCGACATTGAAGGCTCGCTCGAAGGCGCTTCGGTCGCGGGAACCATTGAGGGCTCGCTCGTGGGCGCTTCGGTCGCGGGCGCCAATGAAGGCTCGCTTGTGGGCGCTTCGGTTGCGGGTACCGCCGTGGGCGCTTCCGTAGGCACAATTGTCGGCACAAGCGTGGGCGCGTCTGTAGGCGCCGCTGTAGCGGGTACGGGCGTATCCGTGGGAACGCTTGTGGGAACTTCCGTCGCCGGTGCGGGCGTGTCCGTGGGAACGCTTGTGGGAACTTCTGTCGCCGGTGCGGGCGTGTCCGTGGGAGCGTTTGTGGGAACTTCTGTCGCCGGTACGGGTGTATCCGTGGGAGCGTTTGTGGGAACGCTTGAAGGTTCAACGCTCGGCTCTGTCGAAGGCTCCACGCTCGGTTCTACCGAAGGCTCTATGCTCGGCTCTATCGAGGGCTCTACGCTCGGCTCTGTCGAAGGCTCCGCGCTCGGCTCTATTGAAGGCTCTGCGCTCGGCTCTATTGAAGGCTCTACGCTCGGCTCTATTGAAGGCTCTACGCTCGGCTCTGTCGAAGGCTCCACGCTCGGCTCTGTCGAAGGCTCTACGCTCGGCTCTGTCGAGGGCTCTACGGTGGGCTCTGCCGAGGGCTCTACGCTGGGCTCTGCCGAAGGCTCAACGCTCGGCTCCGTCGAAGGCTCAACGGGTGTTACCGGCGCTTTTGAAGGCTCCGCGCTTGGCGCTTCGCTCGGTGCTGTCGAGGGCTCGGCGCTCGGTGACGCCGAAGGTCTTACGGGCGGTGGTCCGGGTGCTTTTGAAGGCTCCGCGCTCGGTTCCTCGGAAGGCTCTACGCTCGGCTCCGTTGAGGGCTCTGCGCTCGGTGCTTCGGAAGGCTCATCACTCGGCTCCGCACTCGGTGATGCCGAAGGCTCGGCGCTCGGTGACGCGGAAGGCTCGGCGCTCGGTGACGCGGAAGGCTCGGCTTCATCCAGATAATCGGGAATACCGTTATTGTTTGTATCATCCGCCCATACCGCGTACAATGTTCTGTCTCTGGTGCCCATAGCGAGAACTTTGCCTTCAACGGATGCGGGGTTGCCGTCCGTGGGAGTTAAGTCTATAAAATTGCTGTCGAGAACAGGCTCGGTTTCAAATACCGATTGAATTCTCGCGGGAGCCTCTGTCATATTGCTGCTGACGTACCAGCCAATAAATACCTCACCTGTCTTTGTAAGACCGTCGCCGCTCGAGATTGGAACTCCGTATGTCTGAACAAACTCGTTAGGTTTATCAAGAGTGTTATTTTCCGCATATCCATCATCGGCAACCGGAACATCTCCGGTTCCGCCGTTGGCGTTATACAAATGCTGATGGAAGATATCTACATCAACGCTGTGCGTGGCTGTACCCGGAGTAGCGCCTTCATACATATAATCGGCGCTGAATTTGGCCGGGCCGTTTCCGTGAATACCATTCAGATCTACTTGATATATAATATCTCCGTCAAACGTGTCACCAGTAACCTGATTCTTTATCGGTTCATTAGGATTAAAATCTATACTCGATGACCACCAAACATTGGCGTTATCCTCATCATTTTTATTATAATCAACCTTGGTGATATGACTGGCTTGCTCTTGCATTATAACGCCCAGATGGATAACCGCCGAGTTTTTATCGGTATATTCGCTGCCTTTCACATCGGTTTTGCCGCTAACAACACTGCCCTCGGGATGGGCCTCTATAACGGCGCCCTGCTCTCTGGCCTCTTCTTTGGTTGTCGCGATCGTATAGTCCGAGAATACGGGTCTGCCAGCGTCCATATATTCAACGCTTATGCTGCCGCCCGGCACACCTACTGTGCTGAAACCGAAAGGCGCGTAGGACGAAACAGTCGATTCTGCTTTATGATATTTATGAGTTGCGGGATCGTAAGCGTTGTCGTCATCACTGTAGAAATACAGTTCTACTTTTACCTGTTCAACTCCGGTAGCGTGATTGAACGCCGTTGTTGAAATACTCTTGGCGTTTCCGGGGATCGTGAACGTTTTTTCCGGCGTAAGATTTGTAAAATTCCTGTAAGAAAAAGCGTCGTCACCGATGGTTTCAATTGATTTCGGAAGCGCGAATTGGTCTATCGTATAACCCTGATTCTCTTCGCTTCCGAATGCGCGATAGCATATTTCCGTAAGCTGACTGTCATCCGCGAATTGGATTTTTCCGATATTAATCTTATGGAAGGCGGAATCATTGATCCTCTTAATTTCTTTGGGTATGATCAATGTGCCTATGCCGCCGTTCTCCGCGTCATATCCTTTACTCGAATCCGCTTTTTTATCTCCGTGCATATAGAACAGCTGGGTGTTTTCGGCGGGCTGGCCGATACCCGTTATATTGACTTCTTCTTCGGTAATTCCGTCGCCGTCAATATCATTTTTATCATCCCACTTGAGTTTTGTGGGTATCTCAAGCTCCAGACTCGGGCCGACACTGCTTTTATTATTATAGAAAACAACGTCTCCGGTAACGCGGTTGAACTGCCATACGCTCTCATCAACATTCGTATCAGGATCATTGATCGCAGGAACCGTATACGCGGGATCGGTATAGCCCTTATAATGTATATCAGCGTAGTACGCGCCGAACGGATGCGTTTCTTTATCTGTCTCATGCGTTTCCTCAAAATCAACGCCCTTGATCGAATCAAACGTAGTGCCCTGCATGTAGATATTCTTAAGCGCCATGCAGCGAGAGAAAGCTCCGGAGTCTATAACCGTAAGCGGCGCGTTATTCTCCGACTGAGTATAGTCTGTTCCGTCCTTTGCTGTTGTTCTGAACGTAACTTTTTGCAATTTGGTGCACTGACGGAACGCCCAATAATTAACGTTTGTAACCGACGCGGGCAGCTCGATTTCCAATAAGTCTTCGCACTTGCGGAAAGCGTATGTGTCTATAGTGGTTATACCCTCGGGCAGATTAGTGATCGAAGTTATATCCGAATCCCAGAACGCGCCTTCGGGAATTGTCGTCATACCGCTGTCTTTTAAGTTTGCAAAGTCAAGACTGTTGATCACCACGTTGGCCGGCTTGCTTCCGAACGCGCCGGGAGCTATGCCCTTTATCTCACGGTATGTGGTAATTTGGCCGTCATCGCCGATAATCGGAACAGTTGCGGGTATTTCGATATCGACTTTGCCATCCTCGACTTTTCCCGAATGCAATTTTATATAGCTGTAATCGGGAGTGTATGTTCCTACAAGAGGTTTATCCTCAGCCAGCTGTACCGAATCATCGGAATCAAGCGAAGCACCCGCTGCGCTGTCGTAATCAAGCAAAATGCCGTAGACTTCATTGGGATCACGCTTGGTTATTTTGTAGGTAGACTCCGCCACTATTGGGACGGTGCAAATTCCGGTACTGCTATCTGCTTGTGGGCGTTCAT
Source organism: uncultured Monoglobus sp. (assembly GCA_947630505.1). GTDB lineage: Bacteria > Bacillota > Clostridia > Monoglobales > Monoglobaceae > Monoglobus. The sequence continues at coordinate 3,545 of CANRHV010000089.1, forward strand.
TAGTCTTTTCAACACCGTCAACAAATTTATTAAATTTCTTACCGGCATTACAGAATATTACACATGTACCTGCTGATGAAGCAGTAAATTCAAATCCTTCATCGTTCTTAAAACTTACATATTTTGTAAATGAATAAGTTTTATTTTTATATGTATAATTTACGGGCGATTCTGCAGTTTGAACAGAAGCATCTGTAATATTTGTAAATGTAAATATCCCGTTGTCTGTAAGGCTGTCGTTAAAATCAAATGTTGCTTCTCCTGTCTCTCCGGTGCCGCCACCGCCGCCCGCGTCTGTGGGCTCGGGATTATCCGTGGGCGTAATCTCGCCGCCGGGCGTCGGCGTATCCGTGGGAACCGAAGGCTCAACACTTCCGCCATCGAATTTCAACTCAAGATAGCACATTTGAACAGCGCCGCCGCCTCTGTATATTTTATACTTATTGCCAGCAGTTACTTTAAATGTAAAAGCGATAACATTATTGTTATGTTCATCGTTAGGAGGATCTGGAACAGCATTCTTTATAGTAAATGTCTCCGTGGTAGTAGTTCCGCCTTCTGTCGTAGTATCAACTTTAGCACTATCACCTTCACCTGCAACATAAACAATAGTGCAAGAACCGTCTTTAGGCGCTGTGAAAGATACAACACTATTTGAACCTCCACTTGGAGCTAACGCCTGTGTAAATTCAATATCATGGTATTTGACATTACTAATAGAAGTGGACTTAGGATTAGGATCAATCGTCAAAAACGAGTCGCTATTTATTCCATCATTAGTAAAATTACGAATATATTCTGTAGCGTTGGGATCAAACGTCGCCGCGGGCTCGGGCGTGTCCGTGGGCGTTGTTGTGCCTCCTCCGCCGGAGCCGCCGTTTTCGCTTATATTAAGATAATATCTGTAGTCGTCTTTGTTTTCCGCATATTTAAAGCCCGTCGGATCTCCGACCGTTCCGCTTTTGTATTCCTTAACGTTCTTCAGTCCGTAGATCAGGCCGTCCTGTCCGACAACAAAGGGAGAATCGTTGTTATATCCTCTTTCTTTGTTCCATGAAACATAACCGTTAAAGGCTCCCCAAGGCTGACCCGAAAGCTCGCTCGGGTATGAATCAGAACAGTCGATGAAAACATCGTCCTTACAGTTGTAGAACGCCTGGTTGCCGATCGTTTTAACGCTCGCGGGAATCTTTATGTACTCGAATTTGCGGCAGTTATAAAACGCTCTGACACCTATCGCGGTAATGCTGCTGGGCAGAGTTATTGTTTTCAACACAGAGCAGTCATAGAAACAGTTTTCCGGTATCTCTGTAACTTTTGTGAGGTTTGACAAATCGGAATCTATAAGATGCTCGCCGTTGCCTCTGAAGCAGCCTCGGCCTATGGTCTCGACCGAATCGGGCAGCTTGATCTCTGAAAAGTTGTTTGACGCAAAAGCGCGGGTGCCGATCGTTTTGAGTTGGCACGTTAGGCCGTCGGCGTCCGGTGCAAATTCAAAGCTCGAAAGCTCACAGGCGGAAAAAGCCTCATCGGCGATCTCCGAAACCGGGAAAGCTTTTTCCTCGGTCTCGCCGTCCTTTGTGCCCCAAACATATGTGGGGATAACAAGCTCCTTCGGGGTAGAGCCCTGAACATAATTAAATCTGTCGATACGAACAGTGTCGTCATCAAGCAAAGTAAGATCAATGTGGTCCAGCAGCTGATCGTTCTCAATTTCGGAAGAACCGTTGCTGCGGCTCCATGTAACGCCGACATCCGACGGCTGAGCCGCTAAAGCGATGCCGGAGTTAGATTGACCCCCCCCCGATGCAAAAACGGCCATGCCGGGCAGGGTGGTCATAACAAGCATGACCGCCAGCAGCAATGCCATAAGTTTGTTTGTTTTTCTTTGCATATAAACATCTCTCCTAACCTGATAAATTTTAGCAATCATATAAAATTGCTATGTTATGCTAAACTACATTATAGCATTATTGAGATAAGTTTGCAATAGTTTTTCCACAAATTTTATACATAAACAGAGCCGATAACATACAAAACACAAAATTTGTGTATAAAATACATAATTTTTGCCTCAACGACACAAAAAAATAAGCCGTGACAACGTAGCGATTAGTGATTAGTGGACTTGTCAAGAAATGTGCAGTCAAAATTTACCCAAAATCTAATTCTATCAATTTGTCTGCTTCAATCGCCTT
>CANRHV010000090.1 GCA_947630505.1 uncultured Monoglobus sp.
GAATGTGAGAGCCTCAAAATCGTTCGGATCCTGATCGGGCTTGTACTCTATTCCCGCCTCGGTGGTGTTCGAGATTATGTAGCGCAGGTCGGGATTCTCGGCGCAGGCGTAGAACGCGTCGGTGTCCTCAAAGGGATTGATACCTCTGGTGATACACTCAACAACTCTTGTCTCCTCTACCTTCTCGCCGTTTAAGAGGCCGCGCAGATACAGAGTGTAAAGTCCGTCCTGCTCGTTGAGGAATTTCACAACGGGGCCCACGTTCACGGGTTGAACCACAACCACTCCGCCGTCATAGCCGTTTTCTTTGTTCAGGCGGTCAATCATCCAATCCACAAATCCGCGAAGGAAATTGCCCTCGCCGAACTGCAAAAACCGCTCTTTAAGCTGACATTGCTCTTTTCTTTTTAACCTTTCCATTTTAAACCCTCCTATTTATTAATCAATAATTGTCATAACTGTCTGTCTCTCCTTGTCGGTGACGGCAACGCCGTTGATCGCAAGGGATTTTTTGGATTCCTCGTCAACCTCAAGGAATGTTTCGGCCGTTGGCGAGATCAGCGAGTTGCTGAGCAGAATATCGGTCGACTTTCTGATGCGCACGGCTGTGTTGTCTCCGGGCGAGGTCATGCCGCTGATCTTTACCGAGTCGGACTGCTCGATTATGATCGAGGGCGACTGCTCGGCCGTGATGTGAATGTTGTTGAAACAAACGTCCTTCATGTTTGCGCAGTAGAAACCGTAGTGGCTTACGGGCTTAACGTGCCATGCCATGATGGGCTCACTGGCAACGTTGTGCTCGCCCTTTGTCATGGTGCAAACAAAGTTGTCGATATGCAGACCCTTGACCGGCATCTCGGGCAGGCCGTAGATATATCCCGCCGCGCACTTTACCTCGCGGGCCGTTACGTTGCTTATGTAGATATTTTTGAATACGGGCGTGTTGTCCTCAACGGGTCTGGCTTTCAGGCTGAACAGCTCCTCGTCGTTGGGGTCGGTGCCGCCGCACTGATAATAGCCGTTGATAGTCAGCGGTGAGAACACGTCGTACATGATGATGTTGTCGATCCTGACATCCTTTACGAATCCTCCTCTCTTGCGGCGGGTCTTGATCCTGATACCTCTGTCTGTGCCGTTAAACACGCAGTTAGAGATCGTAACGTTTCTTACTCCGCCCGACATCTCGCTGCCGATTACAACGCCGCCGTGGCCGTCGTTCATTGTGCAGTTGGTGATGGTGATGTTCTCGCAGGCGTGCTGCTTCTGGAGATCATCGTCCTCGGTGCCCGACTTGAGCGTAACACAGTCGTCTCCAACCGTTATCGAGCAGTTGGAAATACGCACGTTGCGGCAGCTCTCGGGGTTGATTCCGTCAGTGTTGGGCGAGTCGGCGGGATTTCTGACGGAAATTCCGTCGATAACAACGTTCAGGCAGCAGATGGGGTGAACCGTCCACATAGCCGAGTTTCTGATCGTTATACCCTCAAGGCGAACGTTGTTGCAGAGAATGGGCTGAAAGGCTCTGGGTCTGTGTTGGTTCTCGGGGTCGTCCCACCAGTAGTATCCTCTGCCGTCGATAATTCCGCGGCCGGTTACCGTAACGCGTTTTGCCTTAACCGCGCAAACCAGACCCGCGTGTCCGCCTCTGTTGTAGCCCTCGATCTCCTTATTTGTGAGCATGGGATAGTCGTCGGGATTCTCGCTGCCCAAGATAACCGCGCCGCCCTCAAGATAGAGCGTCATAAAGTCTCCGAGCATGATCGAGCCGGTCACATACTCTCCGGGAGGAAAGTATAATGTTCCGCCGCCCAACTCTTTAAGTTTCGCGATAACGCCCGCGATCGCTTTTGTATTGTTGGTTTTTCCGTCGCCGACTACTCCGTATTCGGTAACGTCAAGAACAGATGATAATGTGCCCATAGTTAACCTCCGTAAAAGTAAAAATAAAATTTATTATTCAAAACTATTATATATCTTTACCCAAATAAAGTCAATCCCTAAACGGAAAATATTATGATAATATTTACAAAAAACGGCTGCCGACAAGCGGCAGCCGTTATTGACTTTAGTCCGATTTGAAGATACCTATTACTCGGCGGCGGGTGCCTCAGCGGTCTCAGCGGGAGCTTCCTCTCCGCTGTCCTTTCCTTCGGCTGCTGCCATCTCGGCTTCTTCTTTCTCGATAGCTTCCTTGGTTCTCTCATAAACCTTTGTCTGCAGATCGATGAATTCCTGCAAACCAACCGCGTTCATGTCGGAGATGTATCTGTTCCAATCAGCATCACTGTTGGGGTCAACATCGCCGGTAAAGAATCTCTGGATATACTCGTCTCTCTTGAAGTTAAGAGCTGTTTCGAGATCAGCAAATCTCTGTTCCTCATCCTCGTCATATCTCATAGGGATCTGATCGAAGTAGTAGTAGTTGGGCTGAGCCTGGAAAGCCTGGTACAGAGCCTCAACCTGTCTGCCGCGGATGTTGTCGAACATGTGCTGCTCTTTCGCGAACTGCGAACCCATTGAGCCGTACTCGGTCGTGAGTCTCTTATCCTTATCCTGATCGGTCTCGGGATTACTCTCATCGTACCAACCGGGATTGTACTTGGGCTCGCCGTCAACCATTGAGTAGCTGAAGTTGCCGGGAGCAACGCCCGCTTTGATCTCATCGGGGTCGTCCTCTTTTACGCCAAAGGTGTTGTAGAGCTGACCTTCCTCGGTAGCGAACCAGTTGAACATCTTAAGAAGAGCGTTATATCTGTCCATATCCTCCTCGATGCCTTCGCTGAACGCGGGGCCCCAGTTAGAGTACAGCGGGTCTCTCTTATAGATAGTGCCCTTCTCGGGGAACGCTGTTACCATGTTGGCTGTCCAAGCCCAGTCGGAAGTTGCGGCAGCGTTTGTGCCCTTTGTCTTCTTGTTGAAGTCATCAATGTTATAAACATAGTTATAAGTGATGAAGCAGTTGCCGTTTGCGAGCTTTGTCGAGAAGCTGTCCTTATCCATCGACAGGATCTCCTTGTCTATAAAGCCGGCGTCATTAAACTTCTTGATGGTCTTGAACATCTCACGGGCATTGTCTGTCGTGAGAGCGTAAGGAACATACTCGCCCGTTACGGGATCAACATACGAATGTTGGCTGAGAACCAGCTCGGGGATCCAGTATGCCTGGAAGAATCCGGTCAGAGCCGAACCCGGGGATGTGGCGCCCATACCGTTACAAGAAATTATGATCTTGTCGGGATAAGCGGCCTTCAGCTTCGCGCATACGTCATAGAGCTCGTCGATGGTCTTGGGGAACTCCTTGATGCCCAGCTGATCAAATACGTCTTTTCTGTAGTCCCAGCACATCTGAGCCTTTTCCTGTCTCAGTGTAGGGAGGTAGTACAGCTCACCGTCTGAGCTCTTAGCCAGAGCCAGAACGTCCTTAAAGTCTTCCTCGCTCCAGAGAGCCTTCCAATCCTTTAAGATACAGTCGTCGCCGGTGTAAGCTTCCTGGGGAATAGGAGCCAGATAATCTTCCGAAGCCCACTTCTTATACTGGGGCTCCTTGCCTCCCGTCGTTACGTCAGCCTCGTTGCCAACGGCGTAGGACAGGTTTGTCTTGGTCTCCCAGTCACCTCTGGGAATTCTGTCATACTCAAGCTGAACATTGAACTTCTCTCTGATAAGCTGAGCGAAGTTTGTGTCCTGGCCCTCTGCGTAACCCTTGCTGTCCTGGGTATACATATTGAGGTAGTATGTGTAAATTGTCTTGCCGTCCTGCTCAATATGGCCCTGAGTCGAGCTTGCGCCGCAGGAGGCGAGAAGCGATACCGCCATAACAGCGGATGTTGCCAGAGCAACTATTTTCTTTAATTTCATCTAAATTTCCTCCTTATATTATTGATAGTTTGCCAAACAAGTTAATGAATATTAACCCTTTACGGAACCTACCATAACTCCCTTTACGAAGTACTTCTGGATGAACGGATATACGCACAGCATCGGAACGATGGAGATAAACAGCGTCGCATATTTCAGCGAGGCGGTGCTTACCTGAACGGTGTTAAGCTCGCCCGCGGCAGCAGCCTCGGCTGCCAGCTGGTTCTCCATAACGATCTGTCTGATGATGTACTGCAGAGGATAGAGGTTCTTAACGCGGTCGCTCAGATACAGCATAGCGCTGAACCACTGGTTCCACATATAAACGCCGTAGAACAGACCAACCGTAGCCAGAGCCGCCTTTGAAAGCGGGAGAATGATCTTGTAGAAGATCGTCAGCTCGTTGGCGCCGTCGATAAACGCGGCTTCCTCAAGCTCAACCGGAACGCCCTCAAAGAACGAGCGCATTACAACCAGGTTGTAGGTCGAAATAACCGCCGGCAGGATAAGAGCCCATCTTGTGTTTAAAAGATGCATCTTCTGGACAATCAAGTATACAGGAATCATACCTGCTGAGAAGAACATCGTGAAAACAACCAGCTTTGTGATAAGGCCGTGGAACGGAACTCTCTCTTTCGCTCTCGAAAGCGGGTAAGCCAGCGTTGTTGTGAAGGCCAGCGACAATACCGTGTAGAGTATCGTGTTGATAACCGCCTGCAGGAACGACATGGGAACCGTCTTGCCCGTTACGATCTCTTTATACGCATCCAGGTTGGGCTGTACAGGCCAGAGCCAAACCTCACCGGCGTCGAACGCGGCGGAGCTGGACAGCGAAACCGAGAAGATGTATATAATCGGATACAGGATAACGATCATGAGCAAAATCAGGAATACGTATATTACTATATCCAGAATAATTGATGACAATGAATTATCTTTTACCATTATATGTTATCCCCCTCTCTTACCATAATCCTGTGTCGGTAAGCTTGTTCGAAATGAAGTTGGCTACAACAACGAGGATAATGTTAATTACCGAGTTGAACAAACCAACCGCGGTCGAGAACGACAGCTCACCTTGCGTAAGACCCTGATTGTAAATGTATGTACTCAAGATCTGTGACTTCTTGTATGTCGCGGGACGCTGCAGAAGCAGGGCCTTGTCGGCGCCCAGGGACATAATCTTACCTATCTGCATAACCAGCAGAATAACGATTGTGGGTCTGATTAGCTGAACAGAAATGTGCCACATCTTCTGAACTCTGCTCGCGCCGTCGATAGTGGCGGCCTCGTAGAGCTCCTGGTCAACAGCGGACAGAGCGGCGATGTAAACAATGGCGCTCCAACCTATGCTCTGCCAAACATCGGATGCGATGTAAACCGTTCTGAACCAGTTGGCTCTGTCGAGGAACGGGATACCTTCCTTGATGAGTCCGAGTTTCAGCAGCATCATGTTGATGATACCCTCGTTAGCGAAGCTGCCCGCGTCGGCGGAAGTTTGCTGTGAGGATAAGAACAGTGTCAGCATACCGCAGACAGCGGCAACCGATACGAAGTGAGGCAGAT
>CANRHV010000091.1 GCA_947630505.1 uncultured Monoglobus sp.
TTTTGCCTAAGTTGTCAAGGGTGACGGCGTTTTTTATTCTTCTTTTATTTTTCATATCCTACTTTACAGTATCTTATTTTTTATTTTTTTAATTTGCATAATTTATGGTTGTTTTCGAGCAATGTTTCATAGCCCGCAAGCGGTCGAAGTCGTACGCTCTTACTGTGTTTTGCGCGTTTTGGCGGGGCTTTTTATAAAAAATGCGCAGCTATGGAATCACAGCCGCGCAAATAATAAAAACGCAGCTTGATTTCTGTTGCGACACAGATCATATCAAATCAGGTATGAATTATCAGCTTACGTTTTTAACAACGTAAACCCGATTTGATAATATTAATCTATGTCGCAAATTAAATATACCATACTTTGTGTAAAATAGCAAGTATTATTTAGAAAATAAAAACGATAGGATTATTCGCAAACACAGGGTCAGGCTCGCCCCTTGGGGAGAGCGGCCAACGTAGAGACTAGGAAATAGGTACTAGGTACTGGGAATAAATTGTGAGGATATACAAATGGTTTTCGCCCTAGTCTCTAGTTCCTAATCTCTAGTACCTATGTTGGGCGAGGCAGACGGACGGCCGAGGTCGTCCGCCCCTACGGCGTTTTGCGCGCTTCTGTCGTAGGGGACGACGACCCCGGCGTCCCGCGGCGGCTTGCGGGCAAGCCGCCCTACGGCTTCCCCTTGAGGGGAAGCTGTCGGCGAAGCCGACTGATGAGGTGTCAACGCAGGGACTAGGAAATAGTAACTAGGAACCAGGAAACACCTCATCCGAGTTTTGCTTCGCAAAACCCACCTTCCCCTCAAGGGGAAGGCTTTTTAAAAAATTGCGCGGCGTAAATCGCGGCCTTGCTTAAATAAAGCTTGATTTAAGGAGCAGAATGTGATAAAATATAAGAAAAGCGAGGTGGTAATATGTCTGAAAAAGAGAGGATCATAAATATGCTTGACAGTATTCCGGAGCAGGAGTTCGGAAATATTATCGCGTATTTACAGGGGATTAAAGACAGCCGCGAAACCGAGCCCGACAGTTGGGATTTGTTGATGATAGCAAAAGCGAAAGAGGAAAATAACGGTTTTGGCGTCTCGTTTGAAGAAATGCTTGAAAGGGACGGACTGACCTATGCCGATCTACAAAATTAAGTTCGAACGTGCCGCTCAGAAATTTTTGGAAAAACAGGATAAAAGTCAGCGATTAAGGCTGTATAAGGCGATTTATAAGCTTCCGTCGGGAAGCGATATAAAAAAGCTTAAAGGCTATGATTTATATCGTTTGCGTGTCGGGAATTATAGAGTGTTATATTCTGTTCATAATGAAATTAAAGTGATATGTATAGTCAATATCGACAACAGAGGGCAGGTATACAATAAAATATAAACAGATCAATTGACAAAATACTGTATATTCAATATTTATGAAATGAGTAATATAATGTATATTGTAGACGGAATAGCATACGCGGGAGACAGGAAGCCTGTGTTAAGGGTTACGGGTGTTCGGCCTCTTAATGATTTTCGGCTTTGGACACGTTTTAACAACGGTGAGGCAAGAGTTTTTGATTTTAAACCGCTGCTCAAAATGCCGGGATATGCTCCTCTTTCGAATATTGATACGTTCAAAGGCGTTTATATTGATTACGGCGTGCCGGTATGGAACAACGGCGATATAGACATAGCGCCCGAATATCTGTATGAAAACGGTGTTTCCGATTTGGAGACAAAAATAGGATAAATGAAAAATCCCTCTTGACAAAAGGGGGATTTGGTTTGTAATTAATTAATCATATTATGCTTTGCCGATCGAGATCCTGAACAGTTTAAATTTGCTTAAAACATATTTTGACATCAGAACAATTATAGTAGCGATAGCGGCGTCAAAAATACAAATCGCGACATCCGAAATTATGAGGCCTTTGACGCTTGAGACATTAATTGAGGGTACAAGCTTTACAAAAAACATGTGCATAACGTAGATTTCCATGCTGTGTCTGCCCGCTGTTTCTATCGCGCGGACAAGTTTGAAATCGCATTTTCGGATAATATAGGATACGCCGATCACCAGACATATTGACAAGAGACTGATCAAATAATATCCGCAGCCCGCGAAAATACTTCCGAGTCCGTTATAAGAGCCTCTTACATACCCGGCGAAGAGTTCCGGATCATAAAATAACGGCGCGGCAGCAAAGAACAGTGTACCCATCCCCGCAAGAATTATTTTATTTGCTTTATCATATAATCCGAATTGTCTTGAGGCTGTTCCCAGAATGAAAAACGGAAATAACCATTTTAATTTAAAAACGCTGAATATTTCCTCATTCGGTATCAAATAAAGAAGAAGCCATATTATCACCATTGCGGCATATTTTCCGTATTTGATTTTTTGGGTTATAAGCGAGGAAAAAATCCCTATCAAATCGGCCGCGAACAGCATGATCAGGAACCATACCGATCTGGAGTATATAAAAATATTAATAAATTCTTCGGCGGCTGTCGAGGGATCAAGTCCGCCTTTCATTGCTATGATTAAAATATTTACAACATAAGAAATTCCCGACCATATCAGATACGGAACCAAAAGCCGTTTTGCTTTTTTGAGGATCTGTGACGCGAAATTTGTTTTATTTATTTCAGGCTTAAAAAAGTATCCGCTGATCCAGAAAAATACGGGCATATGACAAAATGTGATCAATAATATGCTTTGGTTTGTCGCGTTCGACATAAGGTGTCCCAGTACCACCAGGTAAATCGCTATGCCTTTTGCTATGTCAAATTCCGGTTTTCTTTTCACTATACAACATTCCTCTCAAAGCCGAAAAAATATAAAACGAAATTGAATAATTTACGAATTATACTATCACAGATTTTTCGGAATGTCAATTCGGATATGAGAATTTATAACTTTTTGTTTTCGGGCACAGCAATTTTTGGCTTGTTTTGTGTTTGATATGACTTTATTTGATTTGCGTAAGGTGTTAGAATTAGGGTATAAAACACGAAAAGTATATTTTATGCAAATCATTAAAGGAGGAATTTTTAATGAAACACGGCAGGATTTTAGCTCTCGCGCTGGTCTTTTTGATGGCGTTGAGCTGCGTTTATGTTCCGGCGTTTGCCGCGGCGGACTACGGCACGGCGACAAAGAACGCGGACGGTTCAATTACGCTCGCGCTCGGCGCGAACTCTGTCACAGGCAGCGGCTCGGTCGAGACAAGCGGCGTGAACGGAGTGGCGGACGGCGTGCCGGTCACCGACGGAATGAGAGACGGAGCCACGGTCACTTTGCCCGAGATAGATCTTAACGGCTCGGGCTATGACAAGGTCGAGTTCTACGCGGGAAACACGAACACCACGACGGTCACGTTCAAGGTCGGAGGAGTTTCCGTGGCGTCTTTGGAAGACGTCACAACCGGCGACTGGGCGAATTTTCAGCTGTTCACCGCCGATCTGACGACAACCGAGGCTTCCGGCCCCGTCACGATCGAGTTTAATGTGACAAATCAGGTGAAAAATAATTACGCCGGAAACTATCACACCTTCAGATTTTATAACAGCGCCGCCAAGCCCGTGGTGCTCCCCTATCAGGACGAGAGCCTTTCGTTTGAGAAAAGGGCGGCCGATCTGGTGTCGCGCATGACGCTTGATGAAAAGGTTTATCAGATGGGAATGATGGCTCCCGCGATAGACAGACTGGGCGTCGCGTCCTATAACTACTGGCGCGAGGGTCTCCACGGAGTAGCCCGTCAGGGCAAGGCCACATCCTTCCCCTCGCCTTTGTCTCTCTCGAACACATGGAACAGAGCTTTGGCGTTCGATATGGGCGACGTTACCTCGACCGAGGCGAGAATAAAGAACTCCAGGACCGATCTGTCATACTGGAGCCCGACTATCAACATGGCGCGCGACCCGCGCTGGGGCCGCAACGAGGAGACTATGGGCGAGGACCCGTGTCTTACCGGACAGCTTGCGGCTCAGTTTGTTGACGGCATGCAGGGCGACGACGATAAATATTTAAAGGTCATCGCGACGCTCAAGCATTACGCGGCCAACAACAACGAGAACAACAGAGGCGGCGGCAGCTCGGTGATGACCGAGTTCAACATGAGAAATTACTACGCCAAGGTGTTCCAGAACGTTACCGAGCAGGTAATGCCCGCGTCGGTGATGGCGTCGTATAACGGAACCACTGTGTACAGGAACAATGAGCTTCTCTATAACTTTATTCCGTCTATGGCGAACAAATATTTATTAAACGACCTTTTGAGAAAAAATTGGGGCTTTGACGGCTATGTGACGACCGACTGCGGAGCCGGCGCGAACCTTGAGGGCAGCAGCCAGTTCAAGCAGGGAATACTGGGTGACTCCTCATATGATATGGACAGATATATTGCCGAGGTCGTCAAAAACGGACTTAACACCGAGTGTAACTTGGGCGACAGATCGGCCCCCTCAAGCGACAACAGGACGCAGAGCTACGGCATAGCGGCGGTTGAAAACGGATATATTACCGAGAACGAGATCGAGAGGGCGGTGTATGAGCTGTTCCTCCAGAGATTCAGGACCGGAGAGTTCGACAGCGACGTTTCGTACAGAAACATAAACGCCGCGGACCTTGAGTCCGACGCGAATGTGGCGAAGGCCGAGGCGGCGGCCGAGGAATCATGGGTGCTTTTGAAAAACGACGACAGCATTCTGCCCCTTGATTCAAACGACAAGAAAATTGTCGTGGCAGGTCCGAGAGCGGCCGAGGTAACGCTGGGCGACTATTCCGGAACCCCCACAAAGAACGTCACTCCCATAGAGGGCATCACCGCGGAGGTCGCGGCGCAGTACCCCGGATCGACGGTACAGCAGGTCGGAGTTGTTGAGAACACCACCGCGCTGATGAATATAAAGAGCATAACGCTGATTGACGAAAAGGGCGGCAAGACACCCGTTGATCTTTCGAAGGCGGAGGTTATCGGCGGCGGCTCGGTTACAAACGGCATGATCACGGGAATTACCCGTGTTTCCAAGGTTCATATCCCTCAGATCGATTTCGCGAAAGCGGCGACAATAACAATGGAGATCTCGACCGGCAGCGCGCCGGGCGGAACGGTCGCGGTGCACTACGGCGAGGGCGGCCCCGAGGGCGCGTATATCAAGTCGCAGGACACGGCGAGCCTTGACACATACGCCGAGTGCTCGGGCGAGTATACCGGAGCCGACGGCGGCTACAGCGGCACCGAACTGATGGAGCTGACCTTTGAGGCCAACACTCCCGAGGTAACGGCCGAAAAA
>CANRHV010000092.1 GCA_947630505.1 uncultured Monoglobus sp.
AACAAAAATGCGCGGCAAAGCCGCGCATAAAAACGCAGCTTTGGTTTTAATGCTGCTACACATTATGAAAATCAGATATATTAAGGACAATAGCCAATTCCCCAAACTCAAAGCATGCATTTTTTCGAAAAATACATATTTAGAGAATTGGCGAAATATTTGTCCTTTTGAAATTCATAATATGTAGCATCTTATATTCTATCACATTCTGCCTAAAAAGTAAATAAAAATTTTTATTTTTCTATTGATTATTTTTTGACATTGCGTCAGTATGTGTCAGGTCGAATCGCTAATCATTACTTTAAAAATAATCCTTGCATTTACTATTTTTTTATGATATATTTATTATAAATAAGATAAATTAACAAACATATCCGATAGGAGTGATAAAACATGAAAAAATTAATTAGCGGTATTGTGATCGGAGCGGTACTCGGAACGGCGATCGGAGGATTCGCGGTCGGCACCGTGGTTGACAACAGGTTCCCCGTAAAGGTGAACGGCGTTGAAAAAAAGATCGAGGGCTATAACATCGATGATCGGACATACTTCAAGCTGCGCGACATCGCCGACGCGGTGGGCGGCTTCACGGTCGACTTTAAGGACGACACTATTCTCATAGACTCTGCAGCGCCCGCGGCTCCGACGGCGGCTCCCACCGAGGTCCCCGCCGCAACATTGGCGCCCACGGTGAAGCCCGAGGAAAACAAAACATCGGATCGCGACAAAGTGTTCTCTGACTTTTTGGCGAACGATTTCGAGACGGCGACCATTATGACCCAGACCGATCAGTTTAAGTCAATAGAGGAGGACAGCACAAACACAGCCTGCAAAAACAAGCGCATATCGGATTATTACGCGGATATCGACGGCGACGGACAGGACGAGCTGATCATTTTCTCTGACGTGACGCCCACCGATAACACCGATATGCAGTCGACCGAGTGCATCTCGGTCTGGGATGTGAACGAGGGCGGCTCCATAGCCAAGATGCTGGCGAAAGTGGGTCTCGCTTCCCGCACGTCGTACAGATACTTTGTAATTGAGTATAAGGGCAGAGCGTATCTGGTCGAGGCCGTCGCTGACAGCAACAGCGAGTACAAAAACGGCGATATAAAGGTTCTGGACTACAGGAACGGCGAGTTTGTTTCGCTGCATAGGATCAGATATTCCGAGACCGACACCGAGAGCGATTACAGCATTGACGGCGACGACGTTTCGAGAAAGGATTACCGGGACGAGGCGGACGCCATAGAGGACGCCATCATATATTCGCCTTTCAGCGATTAGCATAAAATTTAAAACAGGCGGGGCGGAGCGTTTCCGCCTCGTTTTTATATAGCGGCCCGCTTGCATAAGCGGACGAATTGTGTTATTATATTGCCATGAAAAAATATGAAATAGCAAAATCGGACAACGGAATACGGCTTGACAAGCTGCTGTTTAAGCTCATGCCCGACGCGCCGTCGAGCGTGGTCTATAAGTCGCTGCGCAAAAAGCGCGTCAAGGTGAACGGCAGGCGAGTGATCGACGGCTCGGCGCGCCTGAGCGCGGGCGATCGGCTGGAGTTTTATATAAACGACGAGTTTTTCGGAGAGCCCAAGGCGCCCGCGTGGGAAAGCTGCGCGGTCACGCCCGAATTTGTTTATGAGGACGAGAACATAGCCGCGCTGTTTAAGCCGTCGGGTCTGCCGTCTCAGGATATGCCCGACAGGCCCGGATATTCCCTCGAAAGCGGATTTCGGAAAATTTTGCTTGAGCGCGGAGAGCTTGAGCCGGGCGGCGCTTACATTCCGTCGCTCTGTCACAGGATAGACCGAAACACTTCGGGTCTGGTGCTCGCAGCCAAAAACCGCGAGGCGCACGAGATCATCGCGGACAAGATAAAATCAAAGGAGATACGCAAGTTTTATATCTGCCGAGTTGAGGGTGAGCTAAAACCGAAAAGCGCGGATATTCGCGGATATATAGCAAAAGTCGGCCAAAACAGATTTAGGTTCTCAGAATCGGGCGTGGACGGAGGAAAGGCGGCTTCGCTGAGCTACCGCGTTATCGGCAAAGAAAAAGGCATGAGCGTTGTCGAGGTAGAGCTGTATTCGGGCAGGACGCACCAGATACGCGCGGTCATGGCTTACCTCGGCTGCCCGATAGTCGGTGATATAAAATACGGCGCCAAGCGGCGCGAAGGCGGGTATCAGGAGCTTCGGGCGCATAAGATAAAATTTGAGTTTAAGTCGGACGGCGGTATTCTTGAATACTTAAACGGAAGGGAGTTTGAGTATGGCGAACATTGATTTGCGCGGCGTGGTGACGCGCGAGGTCAAATACAGCGAGAACAGCCGCATACTCACGGTGCTTTCAAAGGACATGGGCAAGGTCTCGATCCTCGCGGGGCGCTCGAGGCTGAACCGTTCGGGCGCGCTTATAGCCACCCAGCTGTTTTGCTATTCCGATTTTGAGGTGTTCAAAAACCGCGACCGCGGCATGCTGCGCCTGAATGAGGCCGAGGTCATAGAGCCCTTCGCCGAACTTCGTTCGTCCCTTGACAAAATGGCGTACGCCTCGTATTTTTGCGACGTCGCCAATCATCTGTGCTATGAGGGAACAGAGCAGAACGGGATACTCAGGCTGCTTTTGAACTCGCTGAGCAAGCTCAATAAAGACGGCGGAGACGGCGCGATCAAGATCGAGGCGGTCTTTTTGTTGCGCGCGCTCAGAGAGGCGGGCTTCGCGCCCGACTGCGGCGGCTGCGTGTGCGGCGGAGGAGGAAGTATAAAGCTGCTCTGTCCGACCGACGGCGTGTTCTGCTGCGAGGAGTGCGCCGCCGAAAAAGAGGGAGAATTCCGTATCGAGGTGAACGACACGATATACAAGGCGATCTCTTATATAGTGACCTCGGGCGACGCGGCGGCGTTCTCGTTTTCTTTGGGCGAAAACAGCACGCGGTATCTGGCGGAGGTCGCCGAAAGCTACATGACGGCCCAGCTCGAAAAGCGGCTCAAAACCCTTGACTATTTAAAAATGGTTCGCGATCTGTAAATAATTTTTCTTCCAAAAAATGACGCTTATATTTGGAAATTATTAGATATAATAACATTGACACTTTATTTGATTTTGTTGTATAATTGTTTTAATTAACAAGACGAAAGGCGGGAGAGAATTTGAATTCAAAATCAAGTGATTTTAACGCGAGCATGGAGAGTTTTATCGAATTTATGAGGAGCCAGAACTCGCGCTGGAACAAGATACCCGAACGCTACTATGATATGTACAACGTAAAGCGCGGTCTGAGAAATTCCGACGGCACCGGCGTGCTTGCCGGAATGACAACGATCGGAGAGGTCCACGGCTACGTTTTGGACGAGGGAAATAAAATGCCGGTCGAGGGCAAGCTCAGGTACCGCGGCATTGATATAGAGGACATCGTCTCAAGCTGCCGGTCGGAAAAGCGCAGCGGCTTTGAGGAGGTCGCGTTTTTGCTGCTGTTCGGCTTTTTGCCGAGCCGCTCTCTGCTCGAGCATTTCGAAATGAATCTGGCGGATTTCAGGACGCTGCCGCCCGAGTTCACCGAGGACATGATCCTAAAGGCTCCGAGTAAAAATATAATGAACAAGTTGGCGCGAAGCGTGCTGGCGCTCTATTCCTACGACGACAATCCCGACGATATATCGCTGCCGAACCTGCTTCGCCAAAGCCTGATGCTTATCGCCAGGTTCCCGATGCTTATCGCCCACTCGTACGCGTGCAAGCGCCATTATTATGACAACCAGAGCTTGATCCTGCACAATCCCGTTCGTGAGTACAACACCGCGCAGAACTTCCTGCATCTGATCCGTCCCGACAATCGGTTCACGCCGCTTGAGGCCGAGATACTGGATCTGACGCTGATGCTGCAGGCCGAGCACGGCGGCGGAAACAACTCCGCGTTCGCGGTCCATGTGCTGTCGTCCACCGGCACCGACACATACTCGGCGATAGCCGCGGCGGTCGGCTCGCTCAAAGGCCCCAAGCACGGCGGCGCCAACGACAAAATGCGCTCCCAGATGGACGAGATCAAAAACAACGTTAAAAACTGGAACGACAAGGACGAGATATACGAATACCTCAAAAAAATAATGCTCAAAGAGGCAGGAGACGGCAAGGGCCTCATCTACGGCATGGGTCACGCGGTATACACTGTGTCCGACCCCAGAGCGGTCATACTCAAGGAGCGCGCCCAAAAGCTGGCCGACGTCATGGGATACGCCGACGAGTTCAATCTCTATTCCTCGGTCGAGGAGCTGGCTCCTATCGTGTTTAACGACGTCAAGGGCTTCGAAAAGCCCATGTGCGCCAACGTGGATTTCTATTCGGGCTTCGTGTATCAGATGCTGCACATCCCGCAGGAGCTGTTCACCCCGATTTTCGCCATGGCGAGGATCGTCGGCTGGTGCTCCCACAGGATAGAGGAGATAACCACCGGCAAGCGCATAATCCGCCCCGCCTACAAGAGCGCGGTAAAGCGCCTTGAGTACATCCCGATAGACGAGCGCTTTGAGCCCTCGCCCGAGGACATCGAGAACACCGATATTAATGAAGGGATCAACGTCAAGGGCAAAAAACTAAATAAATCAAAATAATTTAAAAAATTTGTGATTTTCAAAAAATACATCGGCTTATTGAATATAATCGGCGATATTGGCATATAATCCCAATTAACCGAATTTGATAAAAAATAAAATAAGAGTAGAATATAATTAGCACTCTCGGAGAGGGAGTGCTAACAAAATGATTAAATTTAAAGGAGGCATATATAATGAACATTAAACCGTTGGCAGACAGAGTTGTCACAAAAATGGCCGAGGCGGAGGAGACCACTCAGAGCGGTATTATCTTGGCGGGCTCAGCCAAGGAAAAACCCCAATTCGCCGAGGTCATAGCGGTAGGACCCGGCGGCATGGTTGACGGCAAGGAAGTCAAGATGGAACTCAAGGTGGGCGACAAGGTCATCATGAGCAAGTATGCGGGCACAGAGGTTAAGCTCGACGGCGAGGAATACGTCATCATCAGCCAGAAAGACGTTCTGGCGGTTGTTGAGTAATTTTGGCAAAATCTAATTTCAGGAGGTAATTAACTATGGCAAAAGAAATAAAATTCGGCGAGGACGCCAGAAAAGCGCTCCAGAGCGGCGTTGATCAGTTGGCGAACACCGTCAAGGTGACCCTCGGTCCCAAGGGCAGAAACGTTGTGCTCGACAAAAAGTACGGCGCTCCCCTTATCACAAACG
>CANRHV010000093.1 GCA_947630505.1 uncultured Monoglobus sp.
CACAGTAGTTAAGCTTCTCAGCGCCGAAAATACTTGGCGGGCGACTGCCCGGGAACATAGGACGCTGCCGGAACAAAGAGCTTACGGGATTCCCGTAAGCTCGGGCGAAAGCCTTTATGAGTATAAGGATAAATACTAAATCCTCTATAGCTCAGTTGTAAAGCATTTGAATATTTTTTAAAAATATTCAAATAAATATATTCCTCTATAGCTCAGTTGGTAGAGCATGCGGCTGTTAACCGCAGGGTCGTTGGTTCGAGTCCAACTGGAGGAGCCAAGAAAAGCCTCGGATTTCCGGGGCTTTTTAATTTATAAAACGAGCGAGCGCGGGCAGTATTTAAATTTTTATGGCTAATTAATTCCGCGTATTCGCTAGTTACTAATCCCTAGTCCCTACGTTGGTAGAGCATGCGCCTGTTAACCGCAGGGTCGTTGGTTCGAGTCCAACTGGAGGAGCCAAGAAAAGCCTCGGATTTCCGAGGCTTTTTAATTTGTAAAACGAGCGAGCGCGGGCAGTATTTAAATTTTTATGGCTAATTAATTCCGCGTATTCGCTAGTTACTAATCCCTAGTCCCTACGTTGGTAGAGCATGCGGCTGTTAACCGCAGGGTCGTTGGTTCGAGTCCAACTGGAGGAGCCAAGAAAGCCTCGGAAAAATCCGGGGCTTTTTAATTTGTAAAACGAGCGAGCGCGGGCAGTATCTAAATATTTTGATTAATTAATTCCGCGTAATCGCTATTCACTAATTGTTAATCACTACGTTATTTTTTCAATCGCGGTCTGTGGAGTTATCGCGGGGATTGGGCTGTTAGAAAAATCTTTAATGTTTCGGGTTATTATACAGTCGGCCTTTATTCGGTCAGCGCAGACGCTTTGGAGAGCGTCCTCATAGTCGCTGAAATTCAGATCGGCGGCTTTTTGGATATCGCCCGTTTTCAGATCCGAAATCTTAAAAATCATTGACAGCCGTTTAATAATATTTTTTGTTTTTTCGGTGTTCAGCTCTTTTCTCAAAATATACACAATATTCGGGATCGACAAAGCCGATATATATCCCTCGATCAGTCCCACCTCGGACAATTTGAAAATTTTGCTTGAGCTTTCCGAAAGTCCTCCTCTGTCGCACAACACGTCAAGAATAACATTTGTGTCAATCAGCGCTCTCATATTTTGCCATCCTTTCGGCGCGCGCAGCCTTGTCGTCGTAGTCGCCTTTCAAAACTCCGCGGAGGGAATCGGTCAGGTATGATACGCTTTTATTATGCGAAATGAGGCGCGCGACCTCTTTGCCGTTTTTGAGAATAATTATCTCGTCGCCCGACTGCACGCTCTGTAAATATTTTCCGAAATTATTCTGAACATCTGTTGCCGTCGCTGTGATCATAGAATCTCTCCTCTCAAGTTAGCTAATATTATTATACCCTGTTTTAGCTAAAGTGTCAATGGCGGTATTAATAGAATCCGTTTAATTCATTGACAAAAACGGTAAAAGTGTGATATAGTAAACGCATAAAAGCGGAAGTTATTTTGAGGCGTGAATATAAGAATGAAGAAGAAGGAATTTATGCATATTGCCGGGTTATTGAACAGAAAGCTTGATATTGTGCCGCTGTTGTTTGGTTCGCTGGGACTGGAACAAAGGCTTAACATGGACCTGAGCGCGGATGATATTGACGTGTTGATTCCGGAGATTTTCCTGAATGAAAAATGGGACAGCATTGTTGAATTAATGAACAATGCCGGTTACACTCTCCGCGATTTGCATGAGCACGAATTTGAAAAGTCGGGCTTGCGGACCGCGTTTGCCGCGATAGAGAGTCTGACGCCGTTTGGCGGTATAGATCTAAAGCAAATTCCGATCATTAAAGAAGATAATGTCTGCTATTATTTACTGAATTTGCACGACTACTTAAAGGTGTACAAGGCGTCGGCTAAGGACGGGTACAGAAAGAATGTAAAAAACAAAAAAGATAATGAAAAAATAGAATTGATAAATAACGAATTGCAAAAATATAAGGAGGCAAAGTGTATGGCAGAGCTTTTATATCAGGGGCACGCGAGTTTTCGGCTGACTCTCGGAACGGGCGAGGTCATCTATATCGACCCGTTCGCGGGCGAGGGGTACGACAAAAAGGCGGATCTGATACTCGTGACGCATCAGCACCCCGACCACAACAGGATCGACATGGTGCCGCGCGCCAAAGGCTGCGTGATATTTCAAAACAGCGACGCGATAACAAAGGACGGCTATAAGACGTTCGATTTTGCGGGGGTCCGCATTGAGCCGACTCAGGCGTATAACAAAAACCACGACATTAAGGAGTGCGTGGGCTATCTTGTCACGCTCGGCGGAAAAACGCTGTACTTTGCGGGCGACACCTCAAAAACCGAGCAAATGGCAGGGCTTAAAAACAGAAATATCGACTACGCGTTTTTGCCGATCGACGGATATTTCAATATGGGCATACCCGAGGCGATCGAGTGCGCCGAGCTTATCGGGGCGAAGTATACCGTTCCTATCCACATGGCGCCGGGCAAGCTTTTTGACCGCGAAAAAGCCGAGCGGTTCAGGACGCCGACCGCTCTGATAGTCGAGGCGGGAGAGGCAATAGAAATTTAGCTTAAAATCGGAAAACGCGGTCGCAATTAAGAGGGTATATTATGCATGATATTTGGAATCCGTGGCACGGGTGCCGCAAAAAGAGCGAGGGCTGCGACAACTGCTATATGTTTTTCCTCGACCGAATGCGCGACAGGGACGGCTCGGATATTTACAAAACAAAGACCGGCTTTAAATACCCGCTGCAAAAGGACAGACAGGGAAATTACAAGGTGAAAAGCGGCGAAATGCTGCGCGTGTGCATGACCTCGGACTTTTTTCTGGAGGAGGCGGACGCGTGGCGCGATGAGGCATGGGATATAATAGCGAGCAGGCCCGACGTTAAATTCTTTTTGCTGACCAAACGGCCGGAGCGCGTAGCCGATCATCTTCCGCGCGACTGGGGAGACGGCCTAGAAAACGTGTTTTTCAACGTCACCTGCGAGAACCAGAGGCGCGCCGACGAGCGGATACCGATAATGCTCAAGCTGCCCTTTAAGCACAAGGGCATAATGTGCGCGCCGTTTATCGGGCCGGTCAGCATAAAAAAGTATCTCGAATACGGGCAAATAGAGCAGGTGCTGTGCGACGGCGAGAATTACGACGGCGCCCGCCCGTGCAATTATGACTGGGTGAAGTCGCTGCGCGAGGAGTGCGTAGAATATGATGTGACGTTTGTTTTCTGCGGAACGGGGCGGAGATTTATAAAGGACGGCAGACTTTATAAGATCGAGGGAAACGCGCTGCAGAGCGCGCAGGCGTATAAATCGGGCCTCAGCTACCGCGGCAGGCCGATGAAGTTTAAGCTGTACGACGATTGGGGATTGCCGATACCCGAGGATAGGCTGTATGTTCCCCAATTTCGCGAGCGCTGCCAAACCTGCGGCATGAAGATAAGCTGCAACGGCTGCAGCGACTGCGGCAACTGCGAAAAGGCATGAGTATTTTTAAAACAAAAAATTTCAAATAGAAAAAACGGCGGTTTTGCAGATACAACCGCCGTTTTTTGTTTAATTATTCATTGTCGATAATAATTTGACAGCAAATTCTCGGTATGATATAATATCGGTGCGACATAATTTCATATTATTTACACACCATAAGTATGTAGTTTTTTTGCTTTTGGCAAAAATGCATACTCTCTTTTCACATACTTGTGGTGTATATATCGGTATGTATGAAATTGTGTCGCAGCAATCGGAGTTGTGCATTTTTCGTGCGCAGCTCCAAGGGCTGCGCATTTTTTGTTGTAAAAAGCCTTCCCCTTGAGGGGAAGGTGGGCGCCGAAGGCGCTCGGATGAGGTGTCGGCGTGGCGAATGATCCGCTTAATGATTCTTGAGGCATAAAAAACACCTCATCAGTCAGGCTTCGCCTGACAGCTTCCCCTTGAGGGGAAGCCCGAATTTGCAAAGCCTTCCCCTTGAGGGGAAGGTGGGCGCCGAAGGCGCTCGGATGAGGTGTCGGCGTGGCGAATGATCCGCTTAATGATTCTTGAGGCATAAAAAAACACCTCATCAGTCAGGCTTCGCCTGACAGCTTCCCCTTACAGGGGAAGCCCGAATTTGCAAAAATTAAAAAATTATATAAAAAAACGGAGGTAAAATCAAAATGAAAAAAAGACTAATCATCATTGCGCTTATGCTTGCCATGCTGTGCGCGGCGGTGCCCGCGGGGATAAACGCGTTCGCGGCGGGCGATGTCACCCGCGCGGAGTGGGTGTCTCAGCTTGTCGCTACGTTTGACATGACGGTTGAAAACGACGACAACATGCCCGACAACTATTTCAGCGACATATCCGAGGACATGCCGTATTACCGCGACATACTGCTCGCGGTTGAGTTCGGCGTGATAAACATCGAGGCGGGCGAACCTTTCTGTCCCGACGAGCCCGCGACACGAGAGTTCGCCGCCCAGACGCTTAACTCCTGTCTGCTGTTTCAGCTGGGCGAGGGTGAGGGCTACACATTCGCCGAGTCGGGCAGCGTGACCTATCCAGATGATATACAGGTCGCGATAAACCGCGGCTGGTTCAAGCTGTCGGGCAATAACTTTATGCCCGATCAGGCGCTAACGACCGCCGAAATGACCGCTATGCTCGACGACGCCAAAGCCGTCCTCGCCAGCGAGGTAATAGACGAGAACCACCAAAACACCTTCGAGTTTGCGCCCGGTGTTATAGAGATACCCGCGACCGTGAATACTTCGATCGCCGCCGACAACACGGTGACAATAACGGATTATGATCCGGGAATAAAAGCCGGAGATATTTTCGTGGTATATACAGGCGACCTGCCCGTAGCATTAAAAGCGACAAACGTTACCGCCGACGGCAATACAACAATCATATCCGCCGCAAGTGAAGGCGCCGAGAATGCTATAGTCTCAGGCGACGCCGAGGGCGTTATAGATCTCGATCTTGAGAATTTTGAGTTTGACGAAACAGAAACTTATTCGGTAGTCGATACCTCGCGGGCAAACGCCGCGGCGGAAGAATTTACCGTTGAGGCCGCGGGCATAAGCTGGGACAAAAAGACCGATACGTTAACAGGCTCAAAAAAGATAAAACTCGG
>CANRHV010000094.1 GCA_947630505.1 uncultured Monoglobus sp.
CACCAGCATTTCCCCATAGTATCTATCGACCTTGGCGACATGGACACAGCCCGAACCGCGGAGATGTCCCCCGCGGTGGAGGCCACGGATTTATCCGTCCGGTTCCGGGCGCGGCGCGTCCCGGACAAGGATATACACGTGACCGTGGCGCTGCTGTTCCCACAACGTGACGGCTCATCTTCGGGCGGCGGCAGTAGCGGCGGTGAAGGAGGTGGAACGAATGAATACATCCTGCCGGTTGCCACGTCGGAACAGCTTGGCGGCATCAAGACCGGGCGGGGCCTGAACACAACCTTAGACGGAACCACCTCCGTCAACATGGACGACGGATATATCGCCACGGATGAAGAAGTGACGGAATTGCTGGACAAATACTTCCCGGAAAACTAAATTTTAAAATCATAAGGAGGAACTTTTTATGGCAAACAAACTTACAAAAATTGACGCCCTTGAAGAGCTGGCAAAGCGCCTGGCGGCAAAGCAGGCCGAAAACGACACCGCTCTGGCGGGGAAGGCCCCAAAAAAGCACGACAGCGCGGACACAACCTACGGCGCGGGCACGGACAAAAATTACGGCCACGTAAAGCTCAGCGACTCCACAGGCGGTACGGCAGCCGCCGCCAGCGGAGGCACGGCCGCGACTCCCAAGGCGGTTGCCGACGCCCTTGCCGCCGCGAAATCCTATGCCGACGGACGGCTGGCCGCAAACGACGCCATGCTTTTTAAGGGCACGCTGGGCGCCGGCGGCAGCGTTACGGAGCTGCCCAAGACGGGCTATCAGGCGGGCTGGACATATAAGGTCATTACGGCGGGGACTTACGCTGGAGCGAAATGCGAGGTCGGCGACCTGATAATCGCCGTTAAGGATTTCGCCACGACTGCGGCCAACGCAGACTGGACGGTTGTGCAGACCAATATCGACGGAGCCGTCACTGGCCCGGCCAGCTCCACGGCCGCCCACGTAGCCGTATTCAGCGGCGCGGGCGGCAAAACCATAAAGGACAGCGGCTTCACCATAGGCACGTCGGTGCCCGCCGGAGCGGTGTTCACTGACACCAAATACACACACCCCACCCATACGGCCTATGACACAAGCGACCTGTATAAAATAAAGGTCGACGGCCTGGGTCACGTGACGGCGGCGGTAAAGGCCACCGGCGCGGACATTTTGACGCTGGCCGATATAGCCGTCGCCACGGACGCGGAGGTAAACACGATGCTGGATAAGTACTATCCCGCGAATTAGGCAGCGTATTTTACCGGAAATGAAAAATACGATAAAGCTTTTTAACGAAAGGAGTGCGTTTTCCCGTGGCAAATAAACTTACGACCTGCGGGCAGTTAGAGGCGTTGGCCAAACGAAGCAGCGCCGAGTCGGCGGAAGTGGCGGCCGCCTCTTTGGCCGCCGTAAAAGAAGTGGCAAACCAACTGCACACCCACGGCAACAAAACCGTTTTGGACGGGATAACCATAAACAACGTAACCAACTGGAACGGAGCCTACGACCATTCACGAAAGACGGATAACCCCCACAAGGTCAGCAAGGCGCAGGTGGGATTGGGGAACGTGGACAACACGTCGGACTTAAACAAGCCCGTCTCAAAGGCTCAGCAAGCCGCGCTGGAATTTGCTCAGACCGCCGGGCTGGAAGCGCTGAGATACGTAAAATTACTTTACGCAAAAGTTGCCAAGTTCAACAGCTTCCCCATGATAATTCTCGGAAACAGCAGCATTACTATAATAAAGGTTTCGTCAACGGAGGTACGCATAGAATTTAGCCCGGGAATGCTGGCCTACGGCGCCAACGGCAACGCGTCGTCCATAGCAGTCGACAATTTGCTGGAGGGCAAAGGCCTCGTCGCCGCCAAGGACGAAGACGACAGCCTTGCCATAAATGCGAGTATAGACAAGAAAACCATAGATACCGTCCGTCCGCTCATATATATGGGGGTAGCTCCGTCATTTCATCCGACCACCGGCGAATTGCTGTCCCACCAGACGCGGGTGTATTTCGACAGTACGCCATACCCGGCCGGCCTGACGGGCGTATTGCCCATTGGCCACTTTATAACTTCCGGAGAAAGCTTCGAGCGGGGCTTCATGGCCTATGACAGCCGCGTAAAGACCGTGGGCTGGTAAGGAGGGAGACATATGAAAAGGAGGACGAGCATATGGCAAACATAATCATAAAATCCGACGAACGGAGAGCTCTGGAGCGAAGAATTGCAAGGGACTTTGAGGCGAGGAACACCGGCGAGGGACGAGAAGCGGCAGAGGTGATAGCGGCCAAAAGCCAAGAAGCATACGCCGAATTGAAGAAAACAGAGGGAAAAAACAGATGAGCAATTACGATGAACTGAAGTATGCGGTGGAGGCCGTAAGCGATGGCAAGAACACCGTCAAAGTGGACGACGCGGGCTTTCCGTCAATCATGGTTGTACTGCCGAAAATGAACAGCGGCGACCTCATTGCCGGCGCATCGGGAGTTCACCCGGCATTCGACGTCAACGGCGTTATCAAAGAAAAGGTGTATATCAGTAAGTACATCAACACCGTTATAAACGGCCGCGCTTACAGCCTGCCTTTTAGAGACCCTGCTGCCATTATAAACGCCAACAATGCGAGAACGGCCTGCCGGCAAAAGGGCGCGGGCTGGTGCATGACTCCCTTTGCGCTGTGGAGCGCAATCGCTTTGTGGTGCGAGAAAAACGACTGTCAGCCAAACGGCAACAGCGATTATGGCACAGACAGCATACATAAAAACGAAGTTGGCACAGGGACAACGTTTTCTGACCAAAAAATAAACCGTACAGCCACCGGCAGCGGACCGGCGACGTGGGCACACGACCGGACGCCCTTCGGCATATGCGATATGAACGGCAATGTGTGGGAATGGTGCGACGGCTTCCGCCTGGTATGGGGCGAACCGCAGTTCGACCTGACACACACCATATCGGGCGACCCGGACAGCGTCAACTGGAAAGCGCTCAATGCCTCTACCGGCGCATTTGTAGCGCCTGAAAGTAAGACTACCGATACAGCGGTAAAGGCCAACGGCTCCACCGTTAAGCTGAACAAAGTGGGAAGTATCTATACTTGGGACACAGGCATAACGACGGCCACCAGCAGCTATGATACCACGGCTTTTAACAACATAGCATACGCCAACGGAATAGGCGCAGCGGCAAAAACGAAACTCCAAATTTGGGGACTTGGGCCAAAATCCGCAGCCACCACATACAACGGAGACTATATATGGGCAATGACAAAATATAGTGAGCGCTTCCCGACCCGAGGCGGCAGTTGGGCCTATGGTTCGGGCACGGGTGTGTTCGCCTTGAACTTTAGCTATGCCCGATCGGGTGCGGCCGATTTCCTTGGGTTCCGCTCCGCTTTTTACGAATAAAGGAGGGAAATACATGAAAGGAATAGTGAACGTCCCCGCGCCGGTGGGAGCGGTGGAATTTGAAGAAGTGAAAAAGCAGGCCCACAGCCACGATAACAAAACGGCGCTGGACAACCTGTCGCAGGACGTCATAGACAACAGCCACAGCCATACAAACAAAACGGCGCTGGACAAGTTGACCCAAGACGTTATAAACAACAGTCACAGCCATGACAACAAAACCGAGCTGGACAAGGTGACCCAAGATGTCATAACTAACAGCCACAGCCATGACAACAAAACCGAGCTGGACAAGGTGACCCAAGATGTCATAACTAACAGCCACAGCCATGACAACAAAACCGAGCTGGACAAGGTGACCCAAGATGTCATAACTAACAGCCACAGCCACGATAACAAAACGGCGCTGGACAACCTGACCCAAGATGTTATTGACAACAGCCACAGCCACGGCAATCAGGACGTGCTGGGCGGCATCACCGCCGAAAAGGTCAAAGACTGGGACGGCGCGGCCGCCCGGTTCGGCAGCTTCCCTATGATATCGCTTGGATGCACCGATATTACCGTAACAAAAATTTCGTCAACGGAAGTACGCATAGAATTTTTCCCTTACGGGGGAATGCGGGTCTACGGCGATAACGGCAACATATCGAAAGTGAAGGTCAACAACTTGATGGAGGGCCAGGGCTTGATTGCCGTCATGGAGGAATACGAAGAGCTCACCGTAAATGTGAGCATAGACAAGGACGCCTTTATCGTCCCCACCAATTTACAGCTATTTGTGGGGGTGGCTCCGGCGTTTGCTTCGAGCACCGGTGAAGTGCTTCACACTACGGCGCAGGTGTATTTCTCCAATCTGCCATACCCGGACGGTCTGACGGGCGTATACCCGCTTGGCCGATTTATAGTTTCCGGCAGCAACTTTGAACGGGGCTTCGACGCCTACGACAGTCACGTAAAGGCCGTGGGCTGGTAAGGAAGGCAATTATGACAATAACCCTCGACACAATAATCAAAACCGGGGCGGTAGTCGCCGCCCTGGGCACCATAGGCACGGTGGCGATAGCGGTTATCCGCTGGTTCGCCCGGCAGAAAAAGCAGGACGAGGATATTCGTGACATAAAGGACGAACAGTGTATCATGAGCTACGCCCTGCTGGCCTGTCTGGACGGCCTGAAGCAGCTCGGCGCCAACGGCAACGTTACCGACGCTCACAACAAGCTGGAAAAGCACTTAAATAAAAAAGCCCACGACGTGGGATAGAAAGGAGTGTTGTTTATGAGTTTCAAGCCTGTTTCGTATTTGCAGACGGACAAGCGGTGGAAGAACATTAAATACGCCGTTGCCGGTGAAAATACCACCATAGGCGGGTCAGGCTGCGGCCCCACAGCGGCAAGCATGGTAGTTGCCGAATGGGCGAACCCCGGCGAAACGCCGCTGACGGCTTGTAACTGGTCATTGGAGCACGGTTACAAGGCGTTAAATCAGGGTACATATTACGCGTTCTTTGCCCCGTATTTCAAACGCTTCGGGATGGAATGCAAGCAATTAAATTCCTCAAGCTTATATGGCAAGACGAGCGCGGTTGAGCACCTGGCGGCATACAACGCGATTAAACAAGGTGATTATGTCATAGCCTGTATGGGGCCGGGGCGATGGACGAGCAGCGGGCATTTTGTTTTGTGGTACGGGATAAATAAGGACAACGTTTTAATTAACGACCCCAACAGCACCGCAAG
>CANRHV010000095.1 GCA_947630505.1 uncultured Monoglobus sp.
ACCTTTCCTTTCTGATTTCTTTATTATATCAGATTTTTGGGTGTTTTTCGACTCCTTTTAAATGATACCACTCCAAACAGCCGCTTATGATTAACGACCGTATTTTGGTTCCTGCCAGAGCGGTATTTGAAGCATTGGGAGCAAGTGTTAATTGGAACGAGATCACACATACGGTAACCGCTGTTTATGACAATGATATAATTTCACTAAAAATTGACAGCGATCAAATGACAGTAAACAATCAGATTAAAACTCTTGACGTCCCTGCCATGGTGATAAATGACAGAACGTTGGTTCCTGCCAGAGCGGTGTCCGAAGCTTTTGGTTGCTCGGTTAAATGGGATGAAGTATACAGTACCGTTATAATAGAAAGATAATAAATCATTGTTGATAGGCATATTTTATTTATACCCAAATGCTTCTCCGCACGGAGTATTCCGCATTTGCAGTATTACTGCCAAATATATAATACCATAATACGACAAATATTTCAAGTTGAAAATAAGTTACACAAACGTGGACAAAAACACAGAAAAACGGATAGAGGCATATTCTCTATCCGTTTTAAGTTAGAATGTGTAGTTTGCTTTTCGGTATTTGCTGGGGGAGACGCCCATGATTTTTTTGAAAACGTCGCCGAAGTAGTTGCTGTCCTTGTAGCCGCAGAAGCGGGCTATCTCGGTCACGGAATACTGGGTCTCGACCAGCATGTTTGTCGCCATTTTGATGCGCACGTTATTGAGATACTCGTTAAAGCCGAAGCCGGTCACCTTTTTGAACTTCTTTGAAAAATATGTGGGGCTCATGTACGCCATTTTGGAAATGTCCGCCAGGGTTATCTGCTGGTTATAATAATTGATTATGTATTTGCAGACCTGCTGTATTCTTTCTTCATGGACGCTTATATCGTCAAAAGGCGCCACGCTGTGGCCGGTGCAGCGGTCTAAAAATATCATTATCTCCGCCATGTGCGAGTGGGTCAAATACTCGGCGTACTCGTCGCTCTTTTCGCATTCGGAGCTCAGCTTGTGCAGCAGAGCCTCAAAGGCGTACCGCTTGGATACGGGAACATGGACCTTTTTCGCGTTAAAGGCGTTCATAAACAGCTCGCGGTCAATATTTTCACAGGCGCGCTCCACAAATTTTTCATTGAATGTCATCAGATAGCGCTCGTAATAGTTCTCGGATGTGATCATCGTGGTTAAGTGCAGATCACCTTTGTTGACCAGAACCACGTCGCCGGGTTCCAGATTGTAGAGGGTGTGATTTATAAAATATCTCCTGGTGCCCGACATCAGATAGTATACCTCGTAATAATCATGCATGTGGGAGTTTTTCATAACATAGGGTTTGTTGTTTTCTTCCCGCTCAATATAAATATCTCTGTTCTCGGGTAGTCCCATTAAGTTATCACCTCCGTGATTTTTCGGTGGGATTATTATATCATATTTGTGGCAATAAATCAATAGTTTTTTTAAAAAATACTGAATATTTGCGCCGATTTTAAAAGATTGTTACTTTTTGAGGAAAAATAAAATTTATTAGTCAAATTTTCAGTTAATCTAAACAAAAAAACCTTTGCAATATAGATACGCGATAGTGTATAATAGATAATAATAGGTGTGTTATGCTCGAAAAATTTTGGGCATTTGCCGAAAAAAACAAATTTGGAATTAATTAAACATTTTTTTAAGGGTTTACGCCCGGGAGGTAATTTTTATGAAAAATTTTATGGATAAGGATTTTATGCTGCAGAACGAGACCGCCAAAAAGCTGTACCACGACTTTGCGGCGGACATGCCGATTTTTGATTATCACTGTCATCTGATCCCGCAGATGATGTACGAGGACAAGCCGTTTGACAACATCACCCAGATCTTCCTGGGCGGCGATCACTACAAGTGGCGCTACATGCGCTCCTGCGGCCTTGACGAGAAGTACATGACCGGCGACGCTCCCGATCAGGAGAAGTTCAGAGCTTTCTGCTCCGCGCTTCAGTACGGCATAGGCAACCCGCTTTATCACTGGACGCATCTTGAGCTCCGGAGATACTTCGGCATCGACACGGTTTGCCGCGCCGATACGGCCGACGAGATCTGGGAGAAGGCCAACAAGGTAATAAAAGAGACGCAGATGAGCCCCGCGAAGCTCATCAATCAATCGAAGGTGGCTGTTATCTGCACCACCGACGACCCGATCGACGATCTCGAGTGGCACAAGAAGATCAAGGAAAAAGGCCACATTAAGGCGAAGGTGCTGCCCGCTTTCAGACCCGACTTTATGATAAACATTGACAAGCCCACCTTCGCGCCCTACATAGGCAAGCTGGCGGCGGTCGCGGGCATGGAGATAAACAGCTACGAGGATCTGATCACAGCGATCTACAAGAGGATCGACTACTTCCACGAGGTAGGCAGCCGCGTTTCGGACCACGCTCTCGACAGCGTTCCCTACGAGGACGTTACCGAGGCCGAGGTCGAGGCTATCTTCAAGAAGGCCATGGCCGGCGAGAAGCTGACCCAGTGCGAGGTCGACGCCTACAAGAGTATGACGCTTATCAAGCTGGGCGAGAAGTATTATGACCTCAATTGGGCGTTCCAGCTGCACATCGGCGCTCTCAGAAACAACAACACCAGAATGTTTGAAAAACTCGGCGCAGACACCGGCTTTGACTCGATCAGCGACTACTGCATCGCGGCTCCGCTCTCAAAGCTCTTAAACGCGCTTGAGATGAAGAGCAAGCTGCCCAAGACCATACTCTACACCTTAAATCCCAAGGACAACTACGTTCTCGGCACAATGCTGGGCAACTTCCAGGGCTGCGAGGTTCCGGGCAAGATACAGTTCGGCTCCGGCTGGTGGTTCAACGACCAGAGAGACGGCATGACCGAGCAGATGAAAGCTCTGGGCAACCTGGGCGCGCTCAACAAGTTCGTCGGTATGCTGACCGATTCCAGAAGCTTCCTGTCCTACACCAGACACGAGTATTTCAGAAGGATCATGTGCAACATTCTCGGAGGCTGGGTAGAGGCCGGCGAGTTCCCGGCGGATATGGACACTCTCGAGACTATCGTCAAGGGCATCTGCTTCAACAACGCCAAGAATTATTTCGGTATAGAGATCTAAAACCGCGCTGCGCGAATAGGAGGTATATCTCATGGATTTTATTAAAAGAGACAAAAAGTATGATCTGGTGACAATGGGCGAGGTTATGCTCAGACTGTCGCCTCCGGGAACCGACAAGATTTCCCAAAGCTATGTGTTTGACAAAAAGGCCGGCGGCGCCGAGCTGAACGTCGCCAACGGCAGCGCCATACTCGGTATCGAGACAGGCATTATCACCAAGCTGCCCGAGAACAAGATCGGCCACTTTGTGCGCAACATGATAAGATACGGCGGCGTGAGCGACGATCTTATAGTATACGACCACTCGCCCGAAAAGCGCCTCGGCATATACTACTACGAGATGGGCGCGTATCCCAGAAAGTCGTCCGTTGTGTACGACCGCGCCAACTCCTCGATGACGACGCTCAAGATCGAGGAAATACCCGACGATGTGTACTCAAACACCGCGGTGTTCCATGTGAGCGGAATCACTCTGGCACTCAACGAGTCGCTGCGCGAGACCACGATCGAGGTTATAAAGAAGTTCAAAGAAAACGGTACGGTTATCTCGTTTGACATAAACTACCGCGCCTCGCTGTGGGACGAGGCCACCGCCCGCGAGACGGTGACTTCGATATTCCCGTATGTGGACATTCTGTTTGTGTCCGAGGAGACGTCCCGCCGCATGCTGCAAAAGACCGGAACCCTTGAGGATATAATGAAGAGTTACAGCGACGACTACGGCTGCAAGGTCGTTGCCACAACGCGCCGCGAGGTTATAAGCCCCAAGAAGCACAACTTCTCGTCGATGATCTATTACAACGGCAAGTTCTACGAGGAAGAGCCCTACGAGAACATCGAGGTCGTTGACCGTGTGGGCAGCGGCGACGCGTATCTGGCGGGCGCGCTGTACGCCATGATCGTGCACGACGATATTCAGAGAGCGGTCGAGTACGGCAACGCCATGTCCTCGGTAAAGAACACGGTTCTGGGCGATATGGCGGTCAGCAGTCTGAGCGAGATCAACAGCGTTATCGACAGCCATAAGTCTATCGGACGGCAGGACGAGATGAACAGATAAAAACATAACGATCGGTGAACAGCGAATAGCGAATGAAAAATTCGCTGTTCGCTTTCACAATCTTTAAGAAAGGAAGAAGTAAGTATGAAAACAATTCTGAAAAGAACGGGCATGCTGTTGGTGGCTCTGGCGGTAATGTTGAGCTGCGTATCGCTTCCCGCGCTTGCGGCTCAGGCTGAACCCGCGGCGGAGAACAGCCGCATTGCGGCCTTCCCCGGAGCCGAGGGCGGCGGCATGTGGACGACCGGCGCAAGAGGCGCCGAAAAACCCGAGGTCTACCACGTTACCAGCCTTGCCGACAGCGGCGAGGGCTCATTCCGCGACGCGGTCTCAAAGGGCGGCCGCATAGTTGTGTTTGACGTTTCTGGCTATATCGACCTTGACTCAAACGTCAATATCAGTCACGACAACATGACGATCCTGGGCCAGACGGCGCCGGGCGACGGAATCTGCTTCCGCGGCAACAATATCAAGGTCGGCGGAAACAATATTATCCTGCGCTACCTGCGCTTCCGCGTGGGCTCAAAGCTCAAGGACGGCTCGGACACCAAGGCGCAGGACGGCCTTGAGGTCCCCGACAACGGCAATAATATCATAATCGACCACTGCTCGGTTTCATGGGGTACCGATGAGAACCTTGCCGCCTACGCGGTAAAGGACCTGACCGTGCAGTACAGCATAATTTCCGAGGCGCTCAACCAGAGCGTGCACGACAAGGGCGAGCACGGCTACGCGGCGATCTGGGGCGGCGTCAATATGTCGGTGCATCACAATCTGATCGCCAGCCACAAAAGCCGCAACCCCAAGGTCGGCACATCCGAGACTGTCGCTATGACCGCGGGCTACACAGACGCCGAGACCCTTGTTGACATGAAGAACAACGTGTTCTACAACTGGGGCGACAAGTGCGGCTACGGCACAGAGAACGGAGCCAAGAC
>CANRHV010000096.1 GCA_947630505.1 uncultured Monoglobus sp.
TATCATATAATCAACACAATTTCAAGGCGTAAAACAAAAAACGCCGCGGAGTTCGCGGCGCCGTTTCACGAGTGTTAATCCTCCACAGCGATAACCTCTCTGCCCTTGTATGAACCGCAGGCTTTGCAGGCTCTGTGAGGGAGCTTCAGCTCTCCGCACTGGGGACAAGCCACCAGACCGGGAACCGCCAGCTTCCAGTTTGCTCTTCTCTTATCTCTTCTCGCTTTTGATGTTTTTCTCTTTGGAACTGCCATTTACTTTACACCTCTTTTCAAATTATATGGAACAGCCTAAGGCTTTATTTTATACGTATTTGTTTTTTCGGGACGCCGGGGTCGCTGTCCCCTACGTGATGTCCAGACTGTCGAGTATGTCGAATCTGGGGTCGGTCGGGCGCGTGTCGCATTTGCACGGGCCATCGTTGAGGTTGGCTCCGCACTCGGGGCACAGGCCCTTGCAGTCCTCTCGGCACAGATGCTTGCCCGGCAGGCTGACGACAAGACCACTGTACACATATTCATCAAGGTCTATGCTGTCGCCCGAGAACGCGATTATATCGGGATTCTCATTCTCCTCGCCGCGTTCAAATCTTTCGGTCTCCTTGAAGCTCTCAATTATGTCAAACTCCGCGGGGGTCTCGTATTCCTCGGCGCATCTGTCGCAGGTCATGCGCAGCATCGCCATTCCCTTGGCGTCAAGCTCGATCGTGCCGCCGAAGTTGCGTATTGCGCCCTTTACTTTTACCGGAGCGATTATCTCAAAATCGTCTCCCTCGCGGCCTTTCAAGTCGATCTCGCAGTCAATGGAGATACTTTTGCCCTCGTAGTTCTTGATCGACGCTATGTTAATGTCCATTTTGTTCTCCTGTTTAAACCGCGCGCTTGCGCGTAATCCATGCAACTAAACAGACAGCGATTATTATACATCAATCGCGGTCTGTTTGTCAACATATTTTTGAAAATTTCTCTAAATTTTTTAAATTACGCCTCTTTTGACTTGAGATAACTGTTGATCTTGTCAACAAGCTCGTCGCAGTTTACGCCGTGGACCGCGCACGCCTGCTCGATGCTCTCACCGCTCGACGAGGGGCAGCCGAGGCAGTGCATGCCTATCTCGAAAAAGAATTCCGCGGTGCCGGGATCAAGCTGCAGCGCTTCCATGATTATCGTATCTTTTGTTACCTGTTTTGCCATGATATATTCCTCCTTACTTTATCTTCTATAATATTATAACCTATTTTGGCGAAAAATCAAGGGGTTTCGAAAAAATTATTCGACTACTTCGGCCGACGCTCTGTTCCACATCTCGTGGGCTATGTCGGATGCCTGGTTATACTGCTCGGCCATGTCGGTAAGCTGTGATAAGTCCCCGCCTTCCGCCGCCTGAACTTTCGGCTCGAGACCCTCAAAAATCTTTTGTATCGTCGCGACTACCGCCTCAAGGTCCTTGTGCGCCTCGGCTTTGTCCTCGGGGCACAGCATTTCGGCGGCGCTCAGCTCGTTGAACCAATGTCCGCAGCGCTCGTTGTACTTGTCGTAGGTCTCCTTCCACTGCGGGAAGTTGTCGGCGTTAAGACCGCCCACACCTTTAAGCACCGCGTCCATATCTCCGTTTACGAACTCTCCGAACTCCTTTGTGAACGAGTTTGCGTAATTTGAATATTTTGACGTCAATTCGTTCGGCAGCAAGTTATTCTGCGCCGGAGCCTGCGTCGCTTTTGGCTGCTCGACCGTCTTTTGCGAACTCTCTCCCGAGCCGCCGCAGGCCGTGAGCGACAGGCAGATCAACGCCGCCGACGCCGCGAGAGCAATTATTTTTTTAAATCTCATAGTTATCAGAACCTTTCTTGTTTTTGATTCGCGCGCATAGTTTTTTTATAAGTTTTATTATTTGTTTTATCAGCAGTTTTATAAGGTGCCAAAGCAGCCAGAATATTATCGGGATCAGGTACGCCGCGGCGGTCACCCTGCCGAAGCGCGCCACAGCGTCGGTCATTTTAAGCTCGGTGATGAGATAATCATTGAGCCACAGCACCACCAGACAGTGCGACAGGTATATGTTGTAGCACTGCTCGTCAAGGGCGCGCGTGAGCCACGTGATTTTTTTGCGGTTCCCCGCAAGCAGCGACGTCAGCATAAAGAAAAACAATATCGCCGCCGCGCAGTAAATTATATGTATTTCCTCCATCCACGGCGCCACGACGTTATAGGTTTTATACGCCAGAAAAATATCCAGCGCCGCCGACATCAGAAACAAAATCGTTATCAGCAGTTTTTTGCTCATGACCGCCTTTTTGAAGGCGGCGTAATTCATGCCGACATAGCAGCCCAGGACCCAGTAGAACAGATACTTCGTGAATATCACATCGTCCCACTCGAACACATAGTTCGGGAAAACCGCGCCAAGCATGTTGCTCAGATTAAAGCCGAACACGACCGATATAAGTATCGAGCACACGATTCCCGCGGCTGTATCGGTTCGGCGAAGCACATACATCCAGATCGGCATAAGCAGATAGAACTGGACTATGATTATCACGAAATAAAAATGCCCTACCAAATCACCGTGGACCCAATAGCGGATCAGCTTGTCCCATGAAAAATCGAAATAGTGATGGTTCACAAAGAACATCATATATATAACGACCCACAGCATGTACGGCAGGACCACTCGGATAACGCGGCCCTTGTAGAACTTAAAATAGTTCATCCGCTTATCGGTCAAAAAGAACTTGACGCCGCTCATAAATATAAACGCGGGCACCACAAAGGTGCTGAAGCGCCACGGCACAAACACAATGTTAAACGCCGCGTCTGCTTTTGTGGTTCCGCCGATAAGCACCGAAGCGCAGTGAATAAATATAACCAGCAGGGCGCAGATTATATTCATGTATGACAATTCAATTTTCGGCGTTCGTTTGGCTATCATTTGCTCTCATCCCACAAGTTTATTTATCCGGCGTTGATCCTGCGTCTCTCGTTTCTGAGCTGCTGGCGCCGCTCTCCCAGCTCCCATTCCATGCGCTGTTCCTCGTCCTCGAGTATAAGTCTGGGAACCCTCACGGGCTTCTCGTTTTCGTCAAGCGCCACAAGTACCAGATACGCCTTGTTGATCGTGCGCTTCTCGCCCTCGTAGTCCTCGACCATGGTGCGCACGCAAACCTCCATCGAGGTGTTACCGACCCATGTTACCTGTCCCGCGAGGACAAGCGTGTCGTTGGGATAGGCGGGCGCGCGGAAGCAGAGCGTGTCGACCATCGCTGTGGTCACGTTGTGCCCGCTGTGGCGGCGCGCCACGATACCCGCGACAACGTCGATCCACTCCATCAAACGGCCGCCGAACAGTCTGCCGTAGCCGTTCAGGTCCTGAGACGTTATCATCTGCACCTGCTCGGTGTACGAATGGGACACCGGTCTGGATTTTTCCGCCAATATTCTCACTCCCTTTTGATTTTATTATTTCACGGCCGCGTTAAGCGCGTTTTCGATATCCTCGATAATGTCGTCCGCGTCCTCTATTCCTACCGAGAAACGGATAAGGTCGGGGGTAACGCCCGCGGCTTTAAGCTCCTCATCGTTCATCTGGCGGTGAGTATGGCTGGCCGGGTGCAGCACCGAGGTGCGCGCGTCCGCCACGTGGGTAACGATTGCCGCCAGTTTGAGGCTGTCCATAAACTTGACGGCGTTCTCTCTGCCGCCCTTGACGCCGAACGAGATAACTCCGCAGGAGCCGCTTGGCATATATTTTTGCGCCAGCTGGTGATACTTGTCACCCTCAAGGCCCGAAAAGCTAACCCACGAAACCTTGTCGTTTTTGCTCAGATATTCGGCGATCTTCTGCGCGTTCTCACAATGCTTGCGCATGCGCAGCGCCAGCGTCTCAAGGCCGAGATTGAGCAGGAACGAGTTGTGGGGCGAGGGTATCGAGCCAAGGTCGCGCATGAGCGTGGCGGTGGCCTTTGTAATATAAGCCGCCTTGCCGAATCTCTCGGTGTACACGACCCCGTGATATGACTCATCGGGAGTGGTGAGACCGGGGAACTTGTCGCTGTGGGCTTCCCAGTCGAAATTTCCGCTGTCAACTATGGCGCCTCCAACCGATGTGGCATGGCCGTCCATATACTTGGTGGTGGAGTGGACCACGATATCGGCTCCCCACTCTATCGGGCGGCAGTTTATCGGCGTGGCGAATGTGTTGTCAACGATCAGCGGTACGCCGTGGTCGTGGGCGACCTTCGCGAATTTTTCTATATCAAGCACGACAAGCGCGGGGTTCGCTATCGTCTCGCCGAACAGCGCCTTTGTGTTGGGTCTGAAGGCCGCGGCTATATCCTCGGCGGAAGCGTCGGGGTCAACGAAGGTAACGTCGATACCCAGCTTTTTCATCGTGACCGAAAACAGATTGTATGTGCCGCCGTATATGCTGGTGGAGCACACGAAGTGATCCCCCGCCTCGCAGATATTGAATATCGAGTAGAAGCAGGCCGACTGACCCGATGATGTGAGCATTCCCGCGACGCCGCCCTCAAGATCGGCGATCTTGGCCGCCACCGCGTCGTTGGTGGGGTTGGCGAGACGCGTGTAGAAATATCCGTCCTCCTCCAAATCGAAAAGACGTCCCATATGCTCGGTCGAATCATATTTAAACGTGGTGCTTTGGTAGATCGGCAGGATCCTCGCCTCGCCGTTTTTGGGCGTGTAGCCCGACTGGATGCATTTTGTGTCTATTCTCATAGCAATTCTCCTATATATAAATTATTTTTTATCTTATTTGTCCGCTGCCCTCAATAATATACTTGGTCGAGGTGAGCTCCCTGAGTCCCATGGGGCCGCGAGCGTGGGTCTTTTGGGTGCTTATGCCGATCTCGGCTCCGAACCCGAACTCAAATCCGTCGGTAAATCTGGTCGAGGCGTTGACATAGACCGCCGCCGCGTCGACCTCGTCAAGAAACTTCTGCGCGTTTTGGTAGCTGCTCGTGACGATCGCCTCGGAATGGCCGCTGTTGTACTTATTGATATGGGC
>CANRHV010000097.1 GCA_947630505.1 uncultured Monoglobus sp.
TTGGAGATCAGGTCGATAAGGTTGAACTTAACGATAAGACCCGCGAACACGATCGAAACCATCGAAAGCAGCTTGATAAGGATGTTTACCGAGGGGCCCGAGGTGTCCTTGAAGGGATCGCCGACCGTGTCGCCGACAACGGCCGCCTTGTGGTTCTCGCTGCCCTTGCCGCCGAAGTTTCCGGCCTCTATGTACTTCTTGGCGTTGTCCCAGGCGCCGCCCGAGTTTGCCATCATGATCGCGATAGCGAAGCCCGATACCAGAGCGCCGGCCAGCATGCCTACCACGCCGTTAACGCCCAGAACCAGACCTACAACGATGGGAGCCAGAATGCCCAGAGCCGCGGGAACGATCATCTCTTTCAGCGATGAGCGCGTGCAGATGTCAACGCATGTCGCGTAGTCCGCGTCCGCCTTGCCTTCCATCAGGCCTTTGATCTCTCTGAACTGGCGTCTTACCTCAACAACTATCTTCTGAGCCGCACGACCCACAGCCTGCATGGTGAACGCGCTGAACAGGAACGGCAGCATAGCGCCCACAAACAGTCCGATCAGAACGGGCGGGTTTGTCAGCGAAAGCTGGAGGTTTCCGCCCAGAGCCTCGATCTTGTCGGTGTAGGAAACGATGAGGGCCAGAGCCGTCAGAGCGGCGCTGCCTATAGCGAAGCCCTTACCGGTCGCGGCTGTGGTGTTGCCCAGCGAGTCGAGAGCGTCGGTGCGGTTTCTTACCTCTTCGCCAAGGCCCGCCATCTCGGCGATTCCGCCCGCGTTATCGGCAACGGGGCCGTAAGCGTCGGTGGCGAGAGTGATACCCAGAGTCGCCAGCATGCCGACAGCCGAGATACCCACGCCGTAGAGGCCCATGGCAAAGCTGTCCATATTGCCGGTGGCGATAAATCCGCCGCCGCCCGCCGCGAAGAAGCTGATCAAAATCGAGATGCCAACGATTATAACCGGGATAGCCGTTGAGTTCATGCCGAGAGCTATACCGTCGATGATGATCGTGGCGCTTCCGGTCTCGGACGAGCCGGAGAGCTTCTGGGTGGGCTTATACGAATCCGAGGTGTAGTACTCGGTGAAGAATCCAATAAGAACGCCCGCGATCAGACCCGAGATAACGGCCCAGAAAACGCCCGTGTTGTCGGGCAGCTGAGTAAATATCAGAACAGCCGCCGCGATAGCCGAGAGTATGGCGGCGATATACGTGCCGCGTCTCAGCGAGCCGAGCAGGTTTTTCTGCGTCGCGCCCTCTTTGGTCGATACGAAGAATGTTCCTATGATAGAAGCGATGATACCGATAGCGGCGATGAGCATGGGAACGATGATTCCCGCGTAGCCCAGACCCGCCGCGGTAGCCAGCGCGCCGGTCGAGATGATCGAGCCGACATAAGACTCATAGAGGTCGGCGCCCATTCCTGCAACGTCGCCCACGTTGTCGCCGACGTTATCGGCGATAACTGCGGGGTTGCGGGGGTCGTCCTCGGGAATGCCCGCCTCGACCTTACCTACCAGGTCGGCGCCAACGTCCGCGGCCTTGGTGAAGATACCGCCGCCCACACGGGCGAACAGCGCCATCGAGCTGGCGCCCATACCGAAGGTAAGCATCGCCGCCATGATCTCGTCGGGATTGCCGAGCAGCGCTCTTAAAATCAGGAACCAAACGCTGATATCCAGAAGGCCCAGGCCCACAACCGTCAGACCCATAACCGTGCCGCTTGAGAACGCGATCTTAAGACCCTTGTTGAGGCCCTGCTGCGCGCCGTTGGCGGTTCTCGAGTTGGCGTATGTGGCTATCTTCATGCCGATGAATCCCGAAAGACCGGAGAAAAATCCGCCGGACAGGAACGCGAAGGGCACGAACCATGTGAGCAGGCCGCAGGCCGCCATGATGCAGATGATGATCAGCATTACTATAAAGAATATGCCGACCGTTTTGTACTGTCTTTTAAGGTACGCCATAGCGCCCTTTCTTACCTTAGAGGCGATATTCGCCATCTCTTTCGTTCCCTCGGGCTGACTCTTTACCCAGAAGAACTTATACATCGCGAATGCGAGACCGCAGATCGCCGCGATCAGCGCAATCACAGGTGCAACTTTTACAAATACGCTCATATCGTTCATTGTAAAATCTCCCCTTGTTTGTAATGATATAATATAGTTTTATTTTTTTCAAAGATTTTAAAATATCTTTGGAAGACCCGCTCAAAAACGCAAAATCCTCCCTTTTTCCTCAATATATATTATACATAACAACGCCTCGGTTAGTCAAGCATTTTTTTGCCTGTAACAAAATTGTAAACCCCGCGGTTTTTCCGCGGGGTTTGTTAAAGTAAAGCTATCTGTATATCGGCTCCGCGAGGGGCTCAAGATTTTCGCTCCAAAGCATTATTTTGAGACTTTCGCCGATTTCGGGCTCCAAAGCCTTTGCCGTGTGGACATTATTCACGCCGGCAAGCGCCGCCAAATCAATGACCTCGCTGTCCGTCAGCATATCGCCGCGATATTTCGCGATATAAAGCACCGCTTTTTCGCCGCGCGGCGCGGTGATCGTCACAACTCCGCTTTGATAATCATTGATTTCCCAATCATAGACCGGTTTTTCGGCAGGCGCGAGCGTGGGCGCCGAAGTTGGCTCCGTCGTCGGTGCGCTTGTGGGTACCGGCGCAGCGGTTGGCTCCGGTCTCTCTGTCGGAACTAATGTCGGCTTTGGCGCAGCCGTGGGCTTTACGGTCGGTTTTGCCGTAGGCACAGCGGTAGGTTTTAATATGGGCGTAGGAGTGGGCGTCGGCTTTGGAGTCGGCTTGGGCGTCGCCGTTGGTTTCGCCGTGGGCTTGGGCGTCGCCGTCGGCTTCAATGTCGGTTTCGGCGTGGGCGTCGGTTTCGCTGTAGGCTTGGGCGTTGCAGTCGGCGTGGGTGTCGGCTTTGATTTCAGCAGATCATCAAGAAAAACCACATCTTTTACAGTCACTTCGCCGTCGCCGTCCACATCGGCCGCCTCTATTTGTTCTTTTGTCGGGATTACGTTTTCCGCTCTGATTTCGGCGATGTACGTAACATCTTCTTCGTTTACAACGCCGTCGCCGTTAGCGTCACCTTTTTGAAGTTTTTTGCCGGTTGAGACAAAATCCGGGATAGTAAAAGTCACGGTATTGCTCATTTTACATTCAAATTCATTCGCGGCGTCCACATACGCTTGATATGTTCCGGGCGGTAATTTTAAGCTATAATTATTTTTTGCGCCCCATTCAACATGGTAAGCGTCGCCCTCGAAAAGTATGTTTTTCCAAATTTTCACATCATATCTGCTTTCGCCGTATACTTCATTCCAACTAAACGACGCCTTTTGATTTACTCCGTCAACGCTGACAGACACGGTAGAGGGCTTTAACTGAACATCATCTCCGGAAAACACGGAAAACACTTGATTTGAGGTAGAGTTATCTCTCGTATAAATCTGTATCTGTGTGCCGTCCGACGTGTCTCCTCCGGTCAGATCCAAAACCCTTGTCGCGGAACATCGCGGATTAATTACATATGCGTCACCCTGTCTGTAAAAGAAAAAGTGCTGATTATTAGCGTCGGTCGGCTCCCATGTGTGCATTTTAAGTTTATTTTCATCTCCCGCGGTTTCAACGTCGAGAG
Source organism: uncultured Monoglobus sp. (assembly GCA_947630505.1). Classification (GTDB taxonomy): domain Bacteria; phylum Bacillota; class Clostridia; order Monoglobales; family Monoglobaceae; genus Monoglobus. The sequence continues at coordinate 3,642 of CANRHV010000097.1, forward strand.
ACTTACCGTTTAACGCTGATAAAATAGTGTAGCTTCCGTCCTCACAACGCGTAAATTTCCACACCTGATTGGCGAACCCGTTTTCGGTGGCAATTTTTACATACCCGTCATCGTCAACCGCCAACGGTTTCCATGATTTTGTATGCAGGATAACTCCATAAAACTGGGATCCTAAATTTTCCGGTGGCGTATCAACTTTCCATATTTGAAATTTTTGAGCAGTACCATTATTATATGTAAACATTTGTACTGTCGCACCTTCAGCAGAAGATGTATCAAATAAATCCAGTACACAATCTGTGTTTTTTGCTTTTAGTTTATATGACGCAGATTCTCCGTATATATACCATTGTTGGTTATTTGCACCAAAATACTCCCAAGTAATAACTTTTGTCCCGCTTGAGGTCCCGCCATTTTCGACATCAAGGCATTTACCGTCCCACGCCGAGATTATTATGTAACTTCCATCACTCTGACGAACAAAATGCCACTTTTCTCGAAGGTTTCCTGTTTCAGTATATGAGCGCACATACCCGTCGCTATCATTCCTTAAATGCTTCCACGCAGCAGTATTAATAATATAGGCATAAAAATCATCCCCAAGATTAACAGGATTGGGTGCTGAATTAAGAATTTTTTCCCAATAAGGATATGGATCCGGATTGTCAAGTTTACTGTCATTTTGGCTCACAGAAGCGTATGATTGACGCCCAAGACGTATTTCAACATGTGTATGCGCCGAACTGGTTCCGCCGGTTCCTTCATGAGAAATTAATTGTCCTTTTGACACATGATTTCCGACGCTTACCACGAAATTTTGTGAATGTAAATAAATAACTGTAAGATTATATTCGGAATTATAAATAGCTATAGTTGTTAAGCCGCCCGAAGCAGTTCTTGCGGCTGTGACTTCTCCATCTATAACCGAATATACATTCGCACCCTTATATAGTGCTATATCTATGCCTTCATGTCTACCGACAGTGCTGGTATATCCGTCAAAATCACAGCTTAAACGTCCGCCCGCACCGTTATATACAGCTGATATTAATTTTTGTTGCAACTCGGATTTATTATAAGCCGAAACCGGCATTACATAAATCAAGTTCATCAAAATGCAAATCACAACAAAAACCGACACTCTTTTTTTCACAAAATATCATCCTCTCTGAACGCGTATATTACAAGTCCGTTTCGTCTCGGTGCAACAGTATCATATATTATCCATAATGGTATCATATATCGCCTATATTGTCAAGAATTATTATATAAAATATTATCAAATAATAATACGAGTGAATTCCCAAAGTAAATTCCAGAGTGGAAATTAGAGTGGAATTAAGTGTGGGAAAGAAAAAGTGGTAGAATTA
>CANRHV010000098.1 GCA_947630505.1 uncultured Monoglobus sp.
TGATAGAAAATAAGTGTACTATGACGGAGGTATTATGAATTTAAACGAGAACATCGGGAAGATAATCAAAGAGGCCCGCGTGGAGGCGGGAATTTCTCAAAATGATTTGGCGGATTTATGCTTTATAAGCCGCTCGAAACTTGCAAAAATCGAGCTCGGCGAGCGTATGCCAAACATTCATGATCTGCGCGCTTTGTGCACGCATTTGATGATCAGCGCCGATTACTTGCTTGGGATTTCGCTTTCGCCCCGGCGGGAATCGGTCGCTGATTTCGTGACCGAGTTTATAAAAAATGAACCGAATATGTCGGAAAAAATTTTGATCGAGATAAACGATATGGGTCTTAGTTCCGAAACAACGGTCAATATGCGGCTTGGCGCATATCGCGGCGTTAACAGAATTTTAGAATTTTTGTGTGAAGCGGCGGTGATCGACAATGGCTGAAACCAATAAGAAAAAAACTATATTTGAGGAGCGGCAAGAGTTTATCAACAAGTACGGCACGGTCAAATTTACGCGATTTGACCCGGAGATCAAGGCGGGACGGATTGATCGCGAAAGGTGGTCCGGCTGTCCGCCGTATAGGATCAACATTTTATGCGACTACATACGACCTTTGTATGAAAAATATAAAAGACTTGTGTCGCCGGGAATCGGGCCGCTTTCGGACGCACAACGGTATGATTTTGAGTGCATCATCATTTTGGCGGCGAAAGAGGACATGCCGCCAGATGAGAAAATAAAATTGGCGGAGCGGCAGATCAACAGTATCAAAGAAAATCCGTGGGATTATCTGCCGAACACAGCCGCTAAAATCCGGGACCTTTACCCGACCAGAGCAAACGGCACAATCTATGAAGGTTTACACAAATTCGCGGCAAAAGAGCCGCTGCCGATCGAGGAGTATAGGAAATTGTTTGAGGAGTGTGCGGAAGGTTGAAAAAGCTTTGCTTTTTCAAATTAAATGCCCGCCCGGGTTGCGCCGGCCCGAGCCCCCGGCGCTATAAGGAAGGAGAATATTATGGATAAGAAAATTACATACATTGATGCGGATAAATTGGTTCCGCACCCGAAAAATCCTCGTCTTGAGGTTGGCGACGTGTCGGAATTGGCCGACAGCATCAAGAAAAACGGAGTCTTGCAGAATTTGACCGTCGTGCCGTTCGGCGGCGTTGGAGACGGGCGTTATACGGTGATCATCGGGCACAGGCGCCTGGCGGCGGCAAAGCTCGCCGGGATCAAGGAGCTGCCTTGCGTGATCGCCGATATGGACGAAAAGGAACAGATCGAAACAATGCTGATCGAGAACATGCAGCGGCGCCAGCTCACGCCGTATGAGGAGGCCGAGGGATTTCAGCTGATGTTCGATTTTGGCGGCGATATTCACTCGGTCGCGGAGCGGACGGGATTTTCCGAGACCACGGTCCGAAATCGTATGAAACTGCTGCGCCTGGATAAAGAGGCGTTTAAAAAATCGCAGGGCAAGAATATCAGCCTTAATGATTATCTGGCGGTCGCGGAGCTTGAAGATGAGAACGCGCGGAAAGAGGTTCTTCAAAAAGCGGGAACAAATGAATTTACATGGAGTTTAAGATCTGCCAAAGATGAAGAGAAAAAGAAAACTAATCGCGCCGATCTGATAAAGAAGCTTGAGATGTTCGCGGAGCGGGTCGATGTCGAGGCAGACGACTATGATGAAAATTACTGGGATGCTTATCTGTTTACAGAATTTTGGAATTTTTCCGATCCAATCGAGATAGATGTGGAAGAATATATGAACGACACAGATGCCCGGTATTTCTACGAACCATGCGCCAGAAGTGTGTATCTTTATCGCGTGGCAGACAATGATGAAGTTGAAAACGAGCCGTCGCCCGAGGTGATCGAAGCCGAGAGAAAGGAAAAGGAACGGGTTGAACGTTATCGAAAGCTCGTAGAAGTCAAAAACAGAGCGTTTGAATTAAGAAAAGAATTTGTGATAACATTTACGCCGAAAACCGAGACAGATTTTCGAATCATCGCGGAATTTGAGATGTTTTCGGCGGACAAAATGGGGTATGATATTTATTCAAAATTATGTGATATGTTTGGCGTTGACGCAAAAGACGGTTACGGCGGAAACAAAGAACAGCTCATTGAAATCATACACGATTCAAAAATCAAAACTTTCCGCGCGCTTTTGATGTCGGCGTGGCTGAAAAGTGACGGTGAGTATCTTGATGAGCATGACTTTAACGGCAATTATACAAACGACGATAAACTTGCTTATATATATAATTACCTCACTTTGCTCGGTTATCAGATGTCGGACGAAGAAAAAGCGTATTTGGACGGCACACACGAGCTGTTTTTGAAAGGCGATAACTAAACAAATTACGACCATTTTCGCGGTGTCGCGGAAATGGTCGTCGAGAGGAGGAAAATCTATGAGCGCAAAACAGGAATATAGGAGCAGGGTATATACGGACCGCCCGGCATACGCAGATTTTGACGCCCCGGCGAAATTTGAGGCTATAAAATCTATTATTGCCGGCAAATTGATACGATACCCGAAAGCGATTTGCAGTTATTCGGGCGGAGCGGACAGCGATATTCTGATTGATTTGATCGAGCGAACAAGGGCAATGTTCCCGCAGTTGGCACCGGTCAAATATGTGTTTTTTGATACGGGTCTGGAAATGAAGGCTACAAGGGATCATGTCAAAGACACGGCAAAGAAATACGGCGTTGAGATCGTGACGAAGAAGCCAAAGATCAATATTATTCAGGCAGTGAGGAAGTGCGGTATACCGTTTGTATCAAAAATCATGTCATCGGGTCTGTCTGATTGGCAAAAGAAAGGTATTCCGCTGTCGATCGCCGAAGAATACAACAATGCTGAAGATAAGGCGGCGAAACGCAAGGAGCTGAAAGAGCGTTATCCAAAATGTGAGAGTGTAATTAATTTTCTGTGCTGCTGTAACAGCGCGGGAGAGCCGAGGCCGAATATTCAGCTTGTTATCAACAGTTCAAAGTATATGCGTGATTTTATTGCTGAATACCCGCCCGATTTTCAAATCAGCGCGAAGTGCTGCGACTATTGCAAAAAACAGCTCGCTCATCGCGTCCAAAAGGGTTACGAGGTGATCATTACGGGCGAGCGCAGAGCCGAGGGTGGAATGCGCTCGGTCCCGCGTAAGGACAATACGGCATTATGTTTTACCGAGACCGCCAGCGGTCAATACAGGCTTCGCCCGCTGTACTACGTTACGGACGCCGACAAACAATGGTACAAGGACTATTACGGTATAAGATATTCCGATGCCTACGAGGTTTACGGATTGACCCGGACAGGCTGCTGCGGCTGTCCGATTTCATACAGGGCGGTTGACGATTTAGAAAAAATACGGCCTTATGAGCCGAACGTTGTAAAGGCTGCGTGGAACATTTTCGGGAAAAGCTATATATACAGACAAAAGTACAACGAATATAAGGCGAAACGCATGGCGGCTGAGAAGGGAGTATAACATGAATAAACAAAAAAGCAATGATCTGTTACAGATCGTAAAAGATAATCCCGATTTGCCGATTGTTCCCATTGTAGACGCCGAAATTGTTGGGGACGGCTACGGGCATTATGTGGGAGCTTGGGGCGGCGCATACGTTGAAGAATACATCGTATGTAAGAGATACGACAACCTTGTTATATTTAAGAGTGACGATGACGTATTTGAGGCGCTCGAACATTTTATGAGTGACGAGGAGCTTGAAACGTTGCCAGACGATGAGGATGAGTGCAGACCCTACTACGATAAGCTCCCGTGGAAAAAAGTAATTATTGTTTACATAAACACGCTGGGTTGATGAGGTAATTTGAGGATTTAGAGAAAGGAACATAATATGAGAGAGATATTATTCAGAGGTAAGCGCGAGGATAACGGCCTATGGGTTAAGGGTTATCTGCTGGGCGATGAGATAACAGGACAATATTTTATCCATGCAAGCGGAAATAGCGTAAACGAAAGTTTTAAAGTTGGCGAGGAAGGAGTTCTTCACTTTCTTGCTTTTGAGGTAATCCCTGAAACGGTCGGACAATACGCAGGAGTGAAAGACAAAAACGGCAAAGAGATTTTTGAAGGGGATATTGTTAAATACGGCGATTATGTTCACAAGGTTGTTTTTGAATCGCGATATGGAAATGGTTATTTCGGCATAGTTATCAGCGAAATAGAAACATGGTCTTTTGGCAGTTCGCCTGCGGACTGTATGGAAGTTATCGGCAATATACACGATAACCCGGAGCTGTTGGAGGTGTAGCATGAAAATTAAGTATTACATATTCTGTATTCGCTGGCTTTGGAAAAGCCGAAACTGGACGAATACACGGCAAAAATTTAAGGCTATGGAGAGAGCGTGGGAAAATGACTAACTATGAAAAAATTAGGAGCCTGAACGTTGAGGAAATGGCTGAATATATTTTTGAGCTGGGAAACGGCAGAGAATATTGTTACGGACACTGTGCCTATCAATACAAAGATGATTGCCCGAATGACGGCGGTAAGGATTGCATTAGTGGCGTAGCAAAATGGCTTGAAAGCGAGGTTGAAGAATGAAAGCAAATTGTAAAGACGCTATCGAAGAAATACAAGCTATTATTGATGTTGTCGAGTCAAGAGGTATTGCATACGTCAGAAAAGCAGAAGGTGCCGTTGATAAATTAAACAATGTTTTAGCTTGCCTTAGGTGTTTTGAGGTGGGGACGCAAATACCCGGAGAGATTGCACTTGTGAAACACGGAAAGTGGTTAAAAGTGTACAGAGGCATGTTTTACGAATGTGTATGCTCATGCTGCACTCATGATTTGCCTAAAGACTCATGGGGTCAAGAGTATTATTCGGATTACTGCCCGAACTGCGGCGCGAAAATGGATTTAAAGGAGTGATATTATGAGCAAAAACTACATGGAACAGGTCGCCCGGATGTTGGGCGTGGAAATGGGAGAAAG
>CANRHV010000099.1 GCA_947630505.1 uncultured Monoglobus sp.
TTTGTTCATTATCTGTATTACCACGACATAATTGACAATAATCCGTTTGATAAAATTGATACCGCTTTCAGAGAGCCTCTGACATTGCCGCGTACTATTCCGGAAAATATTATCAGGAGTCTGCTTATCACGTCATATGATAATATTCAAAACGCCAAAACCGAATATCATAGGCGAGCCGAGATACGCAACGCGGCTTTGTTAGAACTGCTGTTTGCCACAGGTGCACGAATCTCGGAAATATGCTCTCTTAAAACATATAATATTAACCTCGTGACCCAAACCGTGCGTATATTCGGAAAAGGCTCAAAAGAACGAATTATCCAAATTGAGAATGAAGAAGTTCTTGCAATTCTCAAACTATATAAATCCACCTTTAGCGAATATATAAAGCCGGACGGCTTTTTCTTTTTGAACAACCGAAAACGGCGTTTTTCCGAGCAGTCGGTCAGAATTGTATTACTGCGTCTGGAAAAACAAATCGGTTCCGAAATCCATATAACGCCGCATATGTTCCGCCACTCCGTGGCAACGCTGCTTCTTGAGGAAGATGTCGATATCAGATATATACAGAAAATATTGGGACACAGCTCGATAACGACCACGCAAATATACACTCATGTAACATCTTCTAAGCAAAAAGAAATACTTCGCACAAAGCACCCGCGGAATAAATTTCATATATAAACTGCAAAAGGACGCATATACGGCAATGCTTCCTTCCGCATATTGTAATAATGCAAAATTTTTATCAATAAGCCGTTCAGATTATTACATGATGTTCATGTTTGCGAATTTATCTTAAAAATTTGTTATAATCAAAGAGCGCCGACAGGGCGCTCTTTGATATTGTATTGCAGAATTATATTGGGAAGAAATTATTTTTAGTTTGAAACAGCCTCAGCTATCGGGATCATCGAATCCGTGTCGCTCCACGCGAATATTTTGTATGACGCAAAGGCGCGATCGAATTCAAACGCTTTGTTTGTCGAGGCGTCCGCTCCGAGCGCTACAACCATGGCGGTCTTTGTGTCAAGCAATACGCCCTCGCCGTCGTATACCGCGCATATCGCCTCAAAGGTCTGATATCTGTCAGTGTTGTTCTTAAAGTCGGCGCTTATCGTCATATTACTTTCTGAAGCGTTCTCGATGTTTATGTCATAGCTTTCGGGCGCGACCTCTCCGCTCGACAGATTCGCGCTGTAGTCGCTCATCCTAACGCCCGCGTAGCTTTCCGCGCCGCTTATCTTGACGGCCGCGCTTGAGCCCGCCTGTAAAGGATTTTTGAGAGTGCAAACGAATTTTCTCGCATACACCGTGCCGTCGGGCGCGGTTTCGTTTGTGGGATATGACAGCATGTACTCGTTTCCGCCGATCGAGATATTTGTCACGGTTTCGGGCTTCATGTATTTGTCAAACGTAATTGTCAGATTTTCGGGCGTCAGCACGGCGCTCTCAACCTTTGGCGCGACCTTTGACACAAGCCCGATATTGACGTTCGTCTGAGGCGGAGGTACGGGCAGCCACTCGCTGAGCTGCGTCTCGTATCCGTCTTTCTCATACTTGACCTGCCAAAGCCCCTCGGGCACATCCCAGGAATATATGCCGTTAACATCGGTAATCAGCGGGTTGGCCTGCTCATATTCGGCGGCGTTCCATTCTTCCGACGGGCTGCCCTCGTCCTGTTTCCAATACGCGGTCGCCGTAACGCCTTCCAATCTGTTGCTTGTCACTGCCTCATATACATAACCGCTCGGGTCTATCTTCCATCGGAACGTCAGATTTGTTCCGGCGCTCTGTCTTGAAGCAAAACCGCTCCAGTCGCCTAATGCGGCTTCAATATCAGCCGTGTTTTGATACGCAAGACCCGCCAGTATAAGACTGCAAGCGGCAGGCATGCCTATACCGGACATTGCCAGACCGGCTGATATTCCCAATATAGCAAGGCTTGCGTAATTTGATTTTTCCGCTATATCAAGACGTTTCAAACGCGCCTGTCTTTCCTCAGAGGTCATAGATGTATTCATAACCTCTTGACGCGCGGCGTTGATATCAACCCGATTATTATTAAAGGTTATAACTTTTTCAACATCTCCAAGAACAGATGTGATAGAGTTAAGGCTTCCCAATGTCATGTCCGCGCCATACGCCTTGTTCTCTATAAGGAAGCTTGATACTTTGCCCTGCACAAAACTTACGACCTCGCTTTGAATTTTGCTGTCAACCTCTTCGGCGACCTTTACATACAGTTCTTCTCCGGCTTCGTCAACAACTCTGTTGTATCCGTAATCCGCGGCGTTGTCACGGTTCAAATACGATGGAATAACTTCGGAGAATATGTTGAAATCTAACTTTCCCTTAATGTTATTTATAAATTCTATCACGCCCGACAGGCTGTCGGTTGAGGCGGATGTTATTGCGATCTGCGCCTCGGGCTCGCCTTGATCGTTCGTCAATGTGATCTCGCAGCCGTCCCATTCTTCGGGCAGAGTGTTGGCGTACTTGGCCGATGAGAAATCAATTTCCTTGCTGAACAGATAAGGTTCACTCTTTTGCAGGTATTCAACCGATATAACGCCGGGAACATAGCTGTGATTGCTGTCGTCAAAATATCCCGTTGCGTAATACAATCCTCTTGACGGGTCATACTCGGCTTTCATTTTCTTTATGCTGTTGTTTCTGTTGCTAACGATATAAACCTGATCGAGGTTTTCAACATTGTCAAACTTGACCTCAAACGAGAACGGAATTCCCGCTTCAAATGTGATTGTCGGCTTGATAGTTCTCGCCTCGAAAAGATCGTATCTGACATTGTCGTAATACATATCAAATGCCGTGAGCTGCGGCGCTCCCTCTTGGTAAGTGACCTTTGTCTCGGCGGTGATCTCGGCGCCCGAGTAATCGGATGATACCGCCTCTATTTTATAAGTTTTGTAATTGTCGGTGCTTGGCAGAGTGATTTCTGTCTGATACTTGCCCGAGATCAAAGCCGTTGCGCTTCCGAGGTTCTCGTTTCCGCAGTAGAAGTCAACGGTCGCTTCGGGCACCGCGATTCCGCTTACCGCGACTTTATTCGTCGAGGTGACGTCGTCCGCCTTGACCGTCAATATAGGTATGTTCTGATTGATAACACCTATAACGTCTTTTTTGGGTGTCCAATTGTCATCCAGCCTGTAGGACATCAACGCGTAGCTGAGTATTCTGGTCTGCTCAATCGGTTCGACGCACAATGAGACTATTCCTGACATATCCGTTATCGGAATAGTTAACAGGTTATTTTCATTTTCAAAATCTGTCGAAGCCACACCATTGACTTTAACAGTGCTGTTGTATACTTCAACAGTTTCGGGAAGACGAATTATTACCGTCATATCTTTTATTCTGTCTTTAACGGATGAATTAAAGCTGTATTTGACCTCAAGGTTTATCATTCCGGCGGTTGAGACATCACTGTAATCTGTCGCATAGTGCGTATCAGAGAATACCATATTCTCATAAGACGTTATGTTTTTGGTTATGCTGAAGTTGATGTTGTTGTCAATCAGTTCGGTGATCGCCACCATAGACTCCGGACAGTAAACGGTCAGTTCGGGACAATTATTAAATGCCTCCCAACCTATCTGTGTCACGCCCTCCGGCAAAGTGATTTTAGGCAGTCTTATACAGTTTTCAAACGCTTCATATCCGATTTCGGTAACGGTGGACGGAATCTCGACCTTTGTTATGTAGCTGTTTTCATTGTAATTTGCGCAAACTTCATCCGGTATTTTTGTCATTCCTTCCGAAAAATACACGTTGTCAAGCCAAATTGCTCCATCAAAAGGTCTGTAAGCATTTGTAACCGTACTGGGGACAGTTATGGAGCTTATTGCTGTACCGCAAATTGCTTCTGTTCCAATCTCAGTTAATCCTTCGGGAAGTATCAAAGATTTTAAATTTTTGCAATTATAAAATGCACCTCTTCCAATTGAAGTTAAACCTGCAGTCAATTTAACATCATATAAAGCGGAACAGCCATTAAAAGCGTCACTTCCGATCGTGTATGTAATATCTTTATTAATATTATTGAATGTAACGCTTGTTAAATAATCAGAGTTCTGAAAAGCACTATTTCCTATTTTGGAAACATTTTTTGTAAAATCAAAAGATGTTAAGGCATCACAATTACTGAAAGCATAATCTCCAATTGATGTTACGCTTTCCGGTACAACAACTTTGCTTATATAACTGTTATTAAAATTATTGTTATCGCACAAGCCAAAAGGTATCCATGTCATACCGTCTTCGAGTATAACGGTCGATAAGCTTGGGCAATCAGCTAATATACCGTAATCACCCTCTTTTATGCTTTTCGGAATGGTTATGGTTTCAATGGCCGTTTGAGCAATTATTTCACTACCAAGCGACGTTACACTATCGGGCAATATCAATTCTTTAAGATTACTGCAGCCTTTAAATGCATAACTGTTTATCTTACATTCAAATTCTCTGGTATTATTGTAGTTCAGAGAAACAGACGTTAAACCGGCACAATCTTGAAAAGCCGATTGTCCAATACTTTTAACTGATTTCGGTATATAGATTTCCTTTAATTCCGTACAATTACTGAATGCATAATCTCCAATCGATGTTATGCTTTCCGGTACAACAACTTTGCTTATATAACTGTTATTAAAATTATTGTTATCGCACAAGCCAAAAGGTATCCATG
>CANRHV010000100.1 GCA_947630505.1 uncultured Monoglobus sp.
GCTGTACATTATCGCGGTCCTGTTTTCATCGTTTCTTTCGGGAATGTCGGCCACAAACACAAGCAGTACCTTTCCGTTGCCAAGGTTCAAAAGCTGCGGATCGGCTCTGTCGTATCCGTTCTCGAGCAGCACGCTTGTGGCGTCCTCCTCAAAGGAGCTCGCCGCCTGCACGAGATCGCCGTTTGGCAGCCACTCGGACGTGCCCTCGGCTCTGGGCCTCATTACCGCCTGCGCGGCGTCCGCGGTCTTCGCCTCTCCGCTCGACATGTCTTCCTTGCGCGATTCCTCAACATCCGCGAAGTATCCGAAGTTCATTTCAAGCAGATGTACCGCCGGTATCGGGATCGAGAACAGCAGCACGTCAAGCTTTACCTTTATCGTTGCGTCGAGAGTCAGTCCGTTTTCGTGATATGACGGATAGAAATCCTTCACATCAGGGAAATATATATAATCCGCGCCGAAGCTGAGTCCGCCTCTCACGCCCAAAATTCCGCACAGGCCGACGCCCGCGTATCCGTAAACGTCGCCATAGGCCTGTATAACGATCTGGGGCGAGAAATGTGAGGAGAATGAGTCGTTCTGATCCTTGATCGAGTTGATCGTCGTTCCCTCGGTAGTTTTATCCTTGAGGCCGGCCTGCGCGGCCACGGTCAGCCCGCCGTCAACGCCGAAGTAGATCGGCACCGCGCCGACCATGAAATACTGAACCAGACTGAAGTCTCCGCTTATTCCGAAGTATACTCCGCCGCCGATGAACACAAGGTCTCTCGTGGCTCCGGTTACGCCGAAGTCAATATAAACTCCGAATATGGGACTCAGCCCCCATTCATACATGCCTATGGCATTGGTGTTGCTCGCCATCTCTCCGAGATCCTTGTACATATCGGCGCCTTTTTCCACTTGCTCATGCGATATGTCCGAGCCCGGTATTTCGCGCTTTTCGGACAGCGGAATATATCCGATGCCGAGGCGCTCTCCGCCGTCGGGCAGACTGGTGAGCGACAGACTGACAGCATCAAGACCGAAGAACGCGTTTAGCGAGCCGATCAGCGGAAGCTCCATAAAGTTCATGTATGTATCAAAGTCTATGTTCTGCGTCACGGGCTTCTGCGGATTTTGTTCTGTGAAGACGTAGCCCGTGTTGATCGGATTGTAGGTCGTCTGCTTAAACGCGTCGTTGTCCGTCTGGTTTCCGTCCGCGTCGATCGACTTGCCGTTGCCCATGAGCCTGTCGGTCGTGAGCCTTACATACAGCTTGTCGCTGGCATCGTAAAAATCAGCGTGGCCCTTGTTGAAGGTGTGGCTCATCTGCCATACCGTTGTGGTCGTTCCGTCGTTGTTGACCGTCTCTTTTATCTTTGTTATGACCGCGCTGTTGTTGACGCTGTCGGGGTTGGGAGTCGGGCTCGCAGTGGCTTTTGGGTCGGGAGCCGCGGTCGGCTCCGGGCTTCCGCTTGGCTCGGGCGTGGCTATCGTGCCCGTTATCGTGGCTTTGACCTTGTTTGATTTGGGGTCGCAGGCCAAAAGGTCGATCTGCTTGACATTCTCTTTGTGCTCAATTCCGTCCGAGTCGGTGTAGGACGCGTTGTCGTTGTTGACGGTGATCGTGAAGGTCTCAAAATCGTCGTCGCTTATCTCGACCGTGTTGAGCTCGTTCTGATTTCCGTTTTCATCGGTTTCCACAAACGCGCTGATATGCGGGACAGTCACGTCGGACGCGTTGACATTGATTGCTTTCACCGACGATTTATAAGCGGTGATAGCGCTCTCGTCCTGTCCGAATTCCGATATCTTTGTATTGTCAAGGACCGCCGAGCCGTATGTCGTATTGCCCGAGGCCATCACTTTAAAAATAACGCTGCATCCGCTAATGCCGGAAATGGCGGTGGTGGTGAACTTGCCGTCATTGTCCGACAGTCCGTAGTTGTACGGGTCTATATATATGTAGGCTCCGCTCGCGGGCAGGTACGCGCTGTTGTCCGAGTCCGAGGACGAACCGTTTAAGGGCTGGTCCGAATACGCAACGCTGCCTGTTAAAACATAGCGCATATCGTCCGCTTTCTCGCAGGTCAGGTATATTATGTTTTTCTCCGGGTCGTTGGTCGCGTCGAAATAGAACGTGTTTTGCGCGTACCGCGCCGTGCCCGTTCCTGTCGGCCGCCATACCGAGATATATCCGTCCTGCGCGGGCGACGCCGTCATTTCGTAATATTCCTCGACCACGGTGCCGCTCGCCGCCATGTATTCCATATAATCTCCGGTATCGCTGCTCGTGTTTGCGAATATTCCCGTGCTTGTGTCGAACATATTAAGATCGCTCTTGGCCACTCTGACGATTATCTGATTGTCCTTCCTGGTGTAATAGGGCGTAACGTCTATTTGGTCGCAGTCGTCAAAATATGTGCAGTAATTCGTGAGGCTGCCGTCAGGGTTTGTGTCGTATTTTCTCAGGACGTCGCCCGGATTGGTATCTCCCGCAGTCACAAGCTGTATTCTGTCGGAGGTATACATATCGGGGTCCTTTATGGTCTGGGTAAACCTTATGGTGTCGCCCTTATGGTATGTGTACGAGCCGTCGCTGTTCGGCTGAACGTTTCCGCTCGGCGTGACCTCGCCTATACTGAGCGGGTCGGCGTGCACGTTTACGGTCACGTTTACATAGCCGAGCTCAGGCTGCACGCTGAATATGCCTTTTTGGCCTCTCGAGTTGTCGTCCTTAATGTTCTCAAAATCAATATAATCTAAGTAATCTTTCACGAGATCCTCGGTGAGCTTGACCGTCACCGATCTTGTTCCGAGTCCGCTGATATACTTCTTGTCTATGGAGGTCGATTTGTTTGCTTTATTGTTTATGATCTTAATGCCCGTTATGCACGAGTATGTGCCCGAGGTGGTGAGGGTGATGGAGTTGCTTCCGTCCTTGGCAAATCTTACGATCTTATTTTGCTCATCCGCGCCGCTGAGCGAGACATTTGTCGCGTCCACGACATTTTTGAGCTCCGTGTTGTCCTTGTAGGTTCCGTCGCCGTCAAGGAATTGAAGCTTTTCGGGGCCCTCGAGCGTGATGTCAAACGGTTTTAATATGGGAGAGGCCGAGTATATTTTCAGATCTCTGGCTTTATTTACCGCACTTATATCGTAGGTCGATCCTGCCAAAAATGAAGAAAAATCACCTTGTTGAAAAACATCTAATTTTTTTTGGTTCCATACATTTGTCTCGTAATAGACCCGCTGACTACTATTATCGCCTTCTCCGTAAAAATAAATGTTGTTACAACCGTTACCGCTACATGAGCAGTCAAACTCGATTCCGTTATAAGTATAGTGCTTGCCTATGTCCCATGTTGCTTGTGAATAAGCATTGTCTATTTTATCGCAATATTCGCTGTACCAATGAAGATCGGCCTTTACTTCATATTGAGTATTTTTACCGCCAAAGGTTCCCACCGATCCTATGCTCGCATAATTCTTTTCGGTTGATTTCGGGTTTGAAAGGTCGAGCGCGTCGAGAACCACAACGTCGTCATCGTCGGCGGCCTTCGCCGCTGTGACCTCGCCGTCAGCCTCGCTTTCCGCCTCGTTTTCAAACGAATAGCTCTCGCTGCCCGCGGGGATAATTCCGCGCGCGGTCGAATTCCCGCCGATAACGCAGCCCTTCGGCTCGGAGAGCGTGATGTTAAAGTCGGCGTCTTCGCCTATATATTCGCTCCTTATCGGTATGTTGATCGTGCGCCGCGTCACGCCGTAGGGGAAAGCCGCCTCGGTGTTTACCTGAGAGTAGTCGCGGCCTGCCGCCGCCGTGCCGTCCGAGGTGGAGACTTTGAGCGCGACCATCTGATTTAACGCCCCGCTCCTTTCAAGCGTGACCTTTATGTATCCGTCCTCGGGATAATACTCCGAGCTTCCGAACGAGATAACGGCGGGCTCCTGCTCCTCATCGTCCTTGATCGTGACTGTAACGCCCTTCATGTCGCTTATCACGGCGCTCTCGGTTATGGGGAAAAGAGCCGCTATGAACATTCTGTCGCCGTCGCCGCTCATGTTGTCGTTCGGGATGATCTCTATGTACTTTTCGCTCTCGCCCTCGGCAAAATTGAGGGGGAGGTAGGCGCTCTCCATCTCAAGCGAAAGTGCGGACAGCATGTCGTCGGCGAGTTGCTCCACGCTTCCTCCGCCGTCCATCGGCGTCTTGTCGGACTCAAGGCCCGTCGCCAAACTCTTGGCGGCCTTGAGGCTCACTGCCGCGGCCTCTGTTCCGTCAGTCTCCGCCTCGGCCGGCTCCTCATTCGGGTCATCGGCCGCTTCGGGCTCTTCCGAGACCTCGGGCGCTTCGTCAGCAGCCGCGGGCTCGGCGGATGCCTCGGCCTCCTGCTCGCTCAAAGCGTCGCCCAAATAGTTTCCGAGCTTTTGGACGTC
>CANRHV010000101.1 GCA_947630505.1 uncultured Monoglobus sp.
TTTTGAACCACGACAAGGTTATCTGCATGCCGCACCTGGGCGCTTCCACCCCCGAGAGCGAGGAAAACTGCGCGGTCATGGCGTCGAAGGAGATCAAGGATTTTCTGGAAAACGGAAACATCAACAACAGCGTCAACTATCCCACATGCGATATGGGCAAAAAGAACGGCGACCGCATAACCGTGGCGCACAAGAATATACCCAATATACTGCATAAGATCACGGTCATCATATCCGGCAAGGACAGCATAAACATCGACCATATGCTCAACAAGAGCCGCGGCGACTACGCCTACACAATGTATGACGTAAGCGAAAAGATCGACCCCAAGGTTAAGAAAGAGATCGAAAGCCTCGACGGCGTTATCAAGGTAAGAATACTTTAATAACGTAGTGATTAGGGATTAGCGAATAGCGAATACGCGGAATTAATTTGGCGGATTTCTATGAAAATTTGCCGCGCACGTTTGTATAATCATTTGTAGGGGCGGCAATCTGCCGCCCGCGGGCGGATAATATCCGCCCCTACAGAGTGCCCGTAGGGCGCACAGGGCTCCCGCAAAGCGCCGGCGAAGCGCGCTTTTTGGGAAAGAGGAGCGGCCGCCGGTAAGGGCGAAGCTTCCGACGCTTGCGTCGGAACGAGCCAAGAGGCGAGCCGCGACGTAGTATAACTGATGATTGCGCGCGTACGCGTGAGGAAAGTCCGAGCTCCATAGGGCAAGAGCGCAAGCTAACGGCTTGTGGAGGCGACTCCAAGGATAGTGCAACAGAAATAAACCGCAGTTATCAAAATAACTGTAAGGGTGGAAAGGCGAGGCAAGAGCTCACCCGGCGGTCCGGCGACTTACCGCTGATGTAAACCCCGCTCGGAGCAACACCTGAATCGAAGATTAAGCCGGCCCGGCGCCTTCGGAGATTGGTGGCTGGAGGCGCGCGGCGACGCGCGTCCAAGATAGATAATCATCTGATACAGAACTCGGCTTATGTTATGCTCGTCACAACAAAGGACAGCCCCGATCGGGCTGTCCTATTTTAGTATCAGCGAATAGGAATTACGCAGGAATAATTTTGCAACATCCTTGCTAAATTTTTATGTATATTTGTTTTATTATTAATTACTACGTTGTAATCGAATTTTAACTTGAATAATTTTTCCTATTGTGTTAGTATAATTATAGCAGTTTTGACTGCGAGTGCAGTATTATTCTGTGCGGAGAAACACTTTTGCGTAAATAAAATGTGCCAAAGTAAAAGCAGAGATAGAAACGTAGGGACGGTTGGCCGCTTCACTCCTTCTAAACACTTAACATCGTGTTTAAGACATAATGAAAGGAGTGATGCCATGATGAAGAAATATTTTTTTGGAATTTTAGTTGCATTGCTTGTGATTATTGTATTATTTGCAATTTTTGCATTGCCGGTGCAATAAGATAACAACCGCCTTAAAGTTTTGACCGACTCATAAGGCGATTGTTTGATAACCTTTGAAGCGGCCAAACCGTTTTTACGCTCTGCCGTTTCTCTTTCTATAACTATTATACCGACATTGTGTCGGTATGTCAAGAGATTTTGCGAAGATTTTTGTGAGAATATCAAAACCAAAGCTTTGTCGTAATATACGAACACAACTTTTTAATATAATAATATAAATTTCCTCTTGTAAAATTAGCATAATTGTGCTAAAATTTAATTATCAAAAATATTTGACGGAGGATTTTTTATGAACATGATAAGACCTGTTTCGGATCTGAGAAACAATTTTGCGGATATTTCAAAAACCGTGCACGAAACAAAGCAGCCCGTATTTTTAACAAAAAACGGATTTGGCGATATGGTGGTTATGAGCATGGAGGCATATGAGGATCTTCGCTTTGAAAGCGAGGTTTACTCAAAGCTTAAGGAAGCGGAATGCGAGGCGGAGCTTTCGAATAAACGATTTTCGTCAAAAGAAGTTCTGAAAAGCATACGCGAGGCGCTCGGAGAAAACAGCGATGTATGATTTGGAATTTCAGCCTCTTGCCCGACAGGACATGATAAACATAGTGACTTATATCGATAAAACTCTGCATAACCGCGCCGCGGCGCTGCGGCTTGCGGAGAACATGATAACGGAGATCGAGAATATCGGAAGCTTTCCGTATTCCGGGGGCTGTATATCATCCTTTGCGAGCGCTCAAATATGAGTATCGCAAACTGCTTGTCGGCAATTACCTGATCCTTTATCGAGTTGATGAGAAAAGAAAAATGATAACCGTCGCGAGAGTTGTCTACGCCAAAAGCGATTACGGAAAAATTTTGGAATAAGCTGCTTCCGGCCATAGTGCACAGCCATATGGGCGGATATTATCCGCCCGCTTTTAACAATTTCATGGGTTTTATACGGAACGCCGGGGTCGTCGTCCCCTACGACCAAAGTACACAAAATGGCGTAGGGGCGGACGACCTCGGCCGCCCGCCCTTTTGGATTTAATTATTTTTACAAACTTATATACTCGGCTGTGTCGGTTATAGGTTCAAGACTTCCGTCTTTGCTCCATACAAACACCTTTATATGATCGGCTTCATTACTGTTTTTAAGTTCGCTCTCTATATTCGATCCGTCATAGACAGCAGCGTATACGTCGACCACCACATCGTTTTTGTTATAGAGAACCGCATATACCTTGGATCTGTGCTTATCTTCGTGTGTCAAATCATCAAGCCTTGTGCTGACGGATATTTTATCGTTTTCAACGTTTATAACGCTTTTTGAGGTATGACTCGGCATTTTCGACGGTGAAGGCGTCTCTGGATCTGCGGTTGATGACGGTGACGGCGAAGGAGAAAGGGAAGGCATTTCCGGATTTACACTCGGAGTCGGGGTTTCCGGAGCCGCGGTTACAATTGCGGTTGGTATCGGAGTCGTCGGAATACTTGTCGGCGCGGGTTGTGTTTCGCCTGCATAACTATAATGTATGTTCGCGTTTGTCAGATCATCGTTGCTGCTTTCCACAGTAATATTATTCCATTGTTCCTTACTTCCGGAATAGTATACATCGGTTAAGCTGTCGCAGTGTATAAATGCCATATAGTCAATAATTGTCACACTGTCCGGTATTGTTACGCTTTTTAAGCCGATGCAATTGAAAAACGCCAGTGTGCCAATACTTGTTACCGGAAGATTTTTTATTTTTTTAGGTATGTCAATTGTTTTGGCCGAATATTCGCAGTCGGTTATCTCAATATGATCATTATAATTGATATATGTCAAGTCTCCGTAAGCACCGGTTGTAGGTGAGTTAAAATGTATTATTGGATCACGAAAATCATAAGGGGTAAATATTTTGTACCACTCATCCTCACTTCCGCCGTAGTATATTTCTTTTATGTTGTCAGGAAAAGCAGCGCGGCCAACGTTTGTCACGCTATTTGGTATAGTCACGCTTGTTAGATTGCTGCAATTGTCAAAAGCATATATATATTTAGTAAACTAAAAAACTATTGCATTTTGTAAAATATATGATATAATTAAATCAGCAACGGGGGCAAGCTCGTTGCTGAATAACCGCTGAACCCTGCTTTATGTGGGGTTCTTTTTAATCCTCGATGTTGTTCTGGGTGTCCTCAATTAATTCGTCAATTAATATTTCTGCTTTTTCTAAGTCCTTGTTTTTGATTGCCTCTTTCAAGGATTTCAATTGTCTCATCAGACTTCTTAAATATCCTTTAAAAACTGCCATGTCCTCCATTTTTTCTCCTTTCTCCGCTTGCCCGGTAATTAAGTTAGGTGTTACCCTTAACTTAATTATATTATAATATAGATACGTCTATATGTCAATGAGTAATTATAGACAAATATATAGTCGTACTTTTGTTTATATTGTATAGTCGTATCTATCAATTATTGTTTAAATCTTTTTGGATCAAATCCCAAATATAAGTATTAACGCTTTTTCCTAATACATCAGCTCTTTGTTTAATTCTTTGTTTTTCGCCTTTTTTTACTTTCAGTTCCAACCTATCATAGGCCTTTTTTTGATATTTAATAGTTGCCTTCTTTGCTGCTTCTGAATATGCCATGATAATCACCTCCAACAATTATACGATTATTATACCACACATTAAAAAATACGACTATATACAAATTATACAAATATATAGTCGTATCTTTGCCGATATTAACAAAGACATATTTTAAATATAACTTATTTTCCGTGGTTACTCCGTTATCATTGAAAAATCCCCGGAGTTTCCTCCGAGGATTTTAATTTTATATTATGCACATCTGTACAAACATATCGTCGATCTTTTTCATGTTGCGGACTATAACCGCCGTGAACTCGGCCCGCGTGATATTGTCGTTCGGTC
>CANRHV010000102.1 GCA_947630505.1 uncultured Monoglobus sp.
TCCGCATTGAACGCAGCGTTTAAAGAACTTTCCACGCCTTTGCTCCGCTCGATCTCCGCGTCGATCTTGCTCTCAAGGGCTTCTAAACTATTATAAATTCTTTTAATGAAACTATCATCGGTCATGCATACCCAGTGTTCCGCCTCTCCTTCTGTATTTATTGTCCTTGAACATTCTCGCATATCTTCTTCATAAAATCCCCAGATTTTTTGATAAACTGCTGTTCCGGTAAAATCTCCCGAACCGGTTGTTGTTAGCATAAAACAGTGGTTTATATAATACGGTGAAGATGAGTCGCCTTCAACTGCGCTAATGTACACGTTTGATTGTTCACCAAAATCAAAATAATATATTCCCGGTGTTGTCAGTGTAGACAAATCGGTTTCCGGGTCGCTCACAATAAACGGATTTGCCCATGTGCCCTGTATAGCGTCAAACACCGCTTTGGGCGTTGCTGCTACGCCGTTTTCTACATCGCTGTCATTCATTTCATCAACAGAATCCGTCAATGAAACATGTCCGTAGTGTGCACCATCACCGACTCCGTAAGTTGTTGTGTCGGATGCATGATTTAAGGGCGCCTTGCCTTTCAGTGCTTCTGCAGCTGCTTTCGGCGTAACATAACTAACATCGTCGCTGCTGTCCTTTGTGATTTCTTTAGTCGCTCGGGGCGCAGGCGCGGGGTTCAGTAACGTCGCAGTTACCACGCTTCCGTCCTTGCGGAACGACACGATCAACGTCTGTTGGCGTGAAATCTCGCCCTTGACGTATTTTGCGGTGTTGTATTGCCTATCGTCATAGTCTGCGCTGGCATTAGTCGGCAGCGGGCGATATAACGCCTTACTGCCCAGACCGTTAATATTTATATAAACCGTCTGCGGTTCGTCCCACTGAACACAGTATATGCCCGTGTTCAGCGCCACCGATTTTCCGTCCATATCGTCATACGACTCTACGCCCGGAACGCTGATATATAAAATATTGTTGCCGGTGCCGCGTTTGCCAATGTCGATCGGGTATACAGTGTTTACGCCGAATTTACGCGCCGTAGCATCGGCCAATTCAAACGTCTCGCCCAGTGATTGTACTGATATTTCCGATATTTCTCTCACAACAATCCCTCCTCGCTGAATACTCTGTTGATTATTTCCGCTGCTTCTTCAGCGGTCATTATCTCGTCGGCGCGAACGTCGGGTTTAACATTCGCCGTGCCGTCGTCGTCCATATCTATCCCCGCGCCGATTTTTATACCGCCAAGCACATCGGCTGTGGCAATCGGCAGCGAAGCAGAACCGCCTCCGCCGCCCGAGCCTGAACCGCCTGTGAGAATAAGCCGCTTGTGCTCCGCGTCATATTCAGCTCGGAGCATTGCGCCGCGGACATCATCCCCCAGCTTCGCCAGTGTCACCGACCCGTCCGGATGATCAATAACCTCCGCCTCGCGGTGGGATTTGAACTCATCACTTACATACTCGCTCACTTGTTCCGCGGTGGTATAATCGGTATTATTAGCCGCAGCGTCCTTGATTTTTCCTTCAAGCTTTGCCACGCTCGGAGTGTTTACGATATATCCGTAATGATCTTTTACAGCTATCAGCAATATCGAGCGAGGCCGTATCTCATAAGCTTTAAAGCTCTGAACCTTACCGGTGTCGCCCTTCTTGCCGGTCGGGAACTTCCACAAGTCCGTAATCTGATCGTTTATACTCAGCTTCATGTTGGCAACATCGCTTGTTGCCGTATAGTTCCCGACCGAAACAGCAATAATTTTTCCGTCAAGACTGTCGGGATTTCCCTGTTCATAAGGATCGGCGGGCATATCCGGCACGGTGATCTTTAATATATATCCGTCTGTTGCGCTATTGTTGTATATCGTGCTCGTAACAACGCTTGACGCGCGGCTCAGCTCTTCGGGCGTCGCGTATGCGCGATCGGTTATATCGACACGAAGATCTGTCGCATTGCCGATTTTTATGTATATGTCCGCTCTCTGAAATACTGAATATAACCCGTTGTAGCTTTCAATATAATCAGCAGTATCACCAAAACTGCAATACGAATAAAGAATTTCGCCGACGTCGGGATCGCTTGCGTATACTCCGATTTCCCGTAAGTAAAACGCCGTCTCGGCCACGGACAAACCGATTGACAAAACCGCCTCGCCGTTTCCCGTCGCTCGTATATAATCAATTGATGTATCAATTTTAACCGGCGACTTAACGGCGGTCATTTCTCCGTTTAATATCTCCTGTTCGGAATATGTGCCGTCACCTACCGCAACACGTGTTATAGTCAGCGGCGTCGAACCGGCCTGTATTTTGCTGTATAGATCAAGACCCGCTTTTGTTATATAAGATTTTCTATCTGTTTCAGCCATTTGTCCCGCTCCTTCCGGGCGGCAGCTCCGCCGCCTTTATTGTAAAACGTTTGTATGTCGGCACATAGGCCGCTGTAACGTAAAGATTATTTTCAATGTCTCTGTAAAATGTGGTTTCCTCAAGCTTGGCCCTAAGAGGTTTAACAATTTCAATGTTTTTTCTGAACAAGTCGTAACCTTGAGGCGTAAGCGGTGTTTCTGTTTCACTTCCGATCTCAAGCTTAAAATAGAAATCTTTTCCGCCGTATCCATACCACTCTTGAACATCGCCCGCTCCAAACGCCGCGGCCAATAATTCTTTGGCGGCGGACACCGTGCCGAGCTTACTGTTATATTTGAACGCGGCCTCAATAACTCTGCGCTTTTGCTCGATAGTCATATCGACCGCGTAAAACGGTGATTGCAGTTCGCCCGCCATTGCGTCAAGCAAAGGTTCTGTCGCGTTCTTTATATCAGTCCAAAATATCGTGGTCGTGATAAGGCGATAAAACTCTGCCGTCAAAGCTGCAATTGCTTTTGATAAAGCCTTAAATTCATCGGTCTTGAAGGTGAACGGAAGTAGATCAAGGATTTCCGCATCTTTTATCTTAACCATTTCTCACAACTCCTTTCAAGCGCTCGGGGCGGAGGCGGCGAGCGCAACCGGGCGGGCGATTATTTTATATATCATAAAACCTATCGGGCGGCACTTGCTTGTTGGACCAAATTTTTCCGAAGCACAAACCGCCTCCGAATTTGTCAAGCACCGTTCCGACATACTCTCCCGGCAGCGGCATTGTTGTAACATACGCCGGCAAGGGCAGCCAGTCCGAGATCAAATTACCCTCCTGCGGATAAACCACTTTAACCATGCCGCGCTTTCTGTCTATGCTTGATATAAAACCCGTATAATATCCTTCCATGTCGCGTCTCCTTTCAAGCGCGAGGGGCGGAGGGGCTCGCGCAACTGGTGGGCGTATCAATTGAAAAAGCTCCGCTTTTTCAACCTTCCCGCGCGCTTCGCGCGCTCCTATTCGCTATTCGCTAATCGCTAATCACTACGTTGCAAATGATTTTCTTCTTTTGTTCTTCTCATATTCTTTCATATAGTTTTCAAAATCTCGATGAGACATTTTAGCTGTTTGCCGCAGCGTTTTCTCATCAGCGTTTCCCTCTACAACATAGGTCGGTGAAAACATTACACTCATCGGCGTGCCGCCGCCCGATGCCGTGTATGCGGAATTGTTTTGTCCGCGATCGATCCCGTCCAGCGCGCGGAGTCTGCGGCCCACGGGATCAGGTTCATAGTCCGCCGCCTCTCTGCTTGTCAGAACTCTTTCATTCCTGTGGAGCTCGGCTATATACCCGTCAAACGGAACACGCGCAAGACCGCTCTTGTGTGATCCGTTGATAAATGCTTTAGACTGCGCGGCCGGATATACGTTCGCGCCGCGCGGCAATACGGTCGTAACGTTTCGACCTTCGTACCAGAATCGCCGTCCCTTATATTCGATAACCTCGCGGGGATCACTTATATTCTGGTCGTTTACCATATACAGACCGCCCGGAGCGTTCCTTATGCCGTGTGCGGCTGCGAATGGTGCAGTCAAAGCGCCGGTTCTTGAAACATTGATACTTACATTTACATTTCGTGGAATCGCCGCTATCGCACTTGCCACGCTCTGCGCCATACTCAAAGCGTTACCGCTTGCGCTTAATACGCTGTTATGACTTTCGGGAATATTCCGAACCGCCGCGGCGGCATTGTTGGCCGCTCCCGTAACATTATCGTTTACATTGAGATTAGCGGTCGCGTTAAGCGTCGTTTCCACGCCCCAGCCGTCAAGTATAGACCGCGCGTGTGACTTCACGCCCTCGGCAAACGGAGCTGTGTTTACGCTGCCCGCGTTCACGGTCGCGTTCATTGTTGTGTCAACATTCCCGTTTTGCGCTGC
>CANRHV010000103.1 GCA_947630505.1 uncultured Monoglobus sp.
GATAACGTCGCCGCGTTCCCGGGCGCCGAGGGCGGCGGAAAATACACCACAGGCGGCAGAGGCGGCGAGGTGTACCATGTCACCAACTTAAACGACGACGGACCCGGCTCGCTGCGCGAGGGCGTCAGCAAGTCAAACCGCACGATCGTGTTCGACGTGGGCGGAACCATACACTTAAAGTCCGACCTGAGACTTGAGAACCCCAACATTACAATTGCGGGCCAGACCGCGCCCGGCGACGGAATCTGTCTTGGTGACTACAACCTGATGATATACACCGACAACGTCATCGTGCGCTATATCCGCGTTCGCCCCGGCGATATATCCCAGACCGAGAATGACGCGATATTCGCCAGATATTATAAAGACATAATCATCGACCATTGTTCAACGAGCTGGTCGACCGACGAGACCATGTCGCTCTACGGCGTTGCCAACACCACGGTGCAGTGGTGCTACATCACCGAGAGTCTGACATTGGCGCGCCACGCAAAGGGCCGCCACGGCTACGGCGGAATCTGGGGCGGCTACAACACGACCTATCATCACAACCTGGTCGCTACCCACACCAGCCGTCTGCCCAGGTATCACGGCGTCAAGGACTCGCATCCCGATTATAAGATCAGCGACACCGACGCGCTCAGCAGCAACGACGAGGTAAACAACGTTATCTACAACTGGGGCTTTAATAACGGCTACGGCGGCGGCGGAGTTACCCTCAACTTCATGAACAACTACTACAAGAGCGGCCCGATAACCAACAAGGACGTGCTTGACAGGATCTGGAACCCCGGCGGCACCACTATGTACTGCGCCGGTAACGTGCTTGAGGGCAACGAGGAAGTCACCAACGACAACATGAAGGGAATCGACGTGGACGAGAGCGGCGACGAGACGATTTTCCTGGACGCGCCCACATACGAAAACGGCCTTATCCCTCTTGACAATATCGACACGGCCGTGGAAGCCTACGAGAAAGTTCTTGCCTCCGCGGGCGCGACCATACCGAGGCGCGACAGCTATGACGCCAGAATAACCAACGACGTCAAGAACGGCACAGGCCGCTCGATAAACAACGAGGCTGAGGTCGGAGGCTGGCCGGAGCTCAAATCGGGCGAGGCAAAGCCCGATACCGACGGCGACGGAATGCCCGACGAGTATGAGGATTCCCACAACCTCGACAAGAACGACCCCAAAGACGGCAATACAATGGGCGAAAACGGCAGAACGTTTCTTGAGAATTATCTGAACTCTATCGTTGAGAACGCCGCTGCTCCGGCGAATCCCGATGTTGATCTGAATATCGAAAACAACGCGATCTACGACTACGGCGAGACTATCAATATGAAGGCCGAGGCAAGCGGCAAAGAGGGCAGAACCATATCCGAGGTTCGGTTTTACAGAAACGACGAGCTGCTCTATACCGACGATTCGGCGCCCTATGAGTACAGCTACAGCGGCGCGCCCGAGGGCATCTCGTTCATGTCGGCAAAAGCGGTGGACAGCGCGGGCGAGTCGACCACATCGGATATCAAAGTGATAAACGTCAACTACACCGAAGCACCCGGCGACTGGAACACAATGGATATTGGTCAGGCGACCATGCCCGGAAGCTACTCGCTGCATGACGGAGTTTACACCGTCAAGAGCAGCGGTCTTATAGGCGCGGGCAACGAGTTCAACGTTATGGACGGCGACGAGGGTACCGACGCGTTCAGCTATATGTACAAAGAGGCGGACACCAACGCAGTGCTGTCGACCAAGATCGACTCGGTTTCAAAGTTCAACAACAACTGTGTCAGCGGTATTATGTTCCGCGACGAGCTGACCCCGACATCCGACTTCGTGATGGTAAACTACGAGTATGAGAAGGGCGGAGCGGGCCTGTCGTTCAAATACAGGATAGACGGCAAGATGACAAAGAACTTTATCGTCCTCTCCGAACTTCCCAGATATATCAAGCTGATAAAGATCGGCAATACATTCACGGGCTATCACAGCATCAACGGCGTTGACTGGGAGTATTTCGACAGCGCGGAGCTGCCCATGAGCGGCGCCAACTACGGTGGAATCGCTCAGGACGGCAACAAAGAGACAAATCAGATATCAACCTACGCCTGGGGCAGGTTCACCGACCTGGATCTTGAAAACTACGGTGAGAACAAGCTCCCCGATATCGAGATGCGCACCGGCACGGCGGGCGAGCAGAACGGGGTCAATCCCAGCACATTATTATGGCAGGATAAATCCCAATTCAATGCAGGCGACAGAATCGATCTCAAGATCGCCTCAAGCGAGCTTGAAACGGCAAATAAGCTTGAGATATACTTGGACGGCGAGCTGAACAAGAGTTCTGACGTGGTTTATGAGCATGAGTCTGTCACGATAGACACTCCCGGGAACCACTATATCACGGCGGTCATCTACGACGCGGACGGCGCCAAGAACAGCGCAACTCAGAACGTGGGCGTCTCGAACGTGAGCGGCGGCTGGCAGACTTCCGAGATACACTATCCCAAGGACATTCAGGCAAGCGGCACCACGATCAGGCACGGCGCGTTTGACTTAGACGGCAGCACACTCAGAATAACCGGCACGGGCTACGGCATTGAGGGCGTCGAGAACGAGGAATACCCGATGATGTATAAGCAGCTCACGGGCGACTTTGAGGCGTCATTTAAGGTTGACGAGCAGACCCTCGCCGACTACGACCACATGGGCTTTGTTGTCAAAAACTCCCTCGACCCGCAGGAGGACGGCACGTCCTACGCGGCGTACCACGAGATATACTACGGCGAGATGTTCAGAAAAACGAGCGAGTACGGAAAGAAGTATGATCTGATCGGACAGCAGAAGTATAAGAAGCTGCCCGTTTGGATACGCCTCACCAAGACCGGAAAGACATTGAAGATGGACTACTCCCAGAACGGCACCGACTGGATCGACGTGGGAACCGAGGAAAACTGCAATATTAACGACACCTATTACTTAGGCGTGTTCGGAGCCTCGAATGAAGAGTTCAAGATTTCGAACTTTACCATGAGCGATTTCAGCGTCAAGACGCAGGACGCTTCTTTGAGCGATTATGTTGATCTTGCGGGATACGAGTGGGCGGAGCCCGCGATAAGCGGACTGACCGCGCGCGGCATAGTGAACGGCGACGTGAGCCCCGTAACGGGCGACCGCTACTATTTCCCGGGCGATAACGTGACCCGCGCCGAGTTTGCCAAGATGCTTTCTGTAGCGTCCGGCTTAAAGCTCTCGGAGACGGATGTTCCGCATGTTTTCACCGATGTTGACGAATACGCTTGGTATGTGCCCTATGTCTACACGGCGTACGCAAACGGACTGGTGCAGGGCACAAGCGATGTGACATTTGAGCCCGAAAAGCCGATCACCCGCGAGGAAATGGCTGTGATGATAGGCAGGATATTCAGCTCCGGAACGCAGAATAACGGCATCGAGGACAAATACGCGGATGCCGCCGCTGTTTCGGATTGGGCTTACGGAGATGTCGCCGCGGTGACCGTTCGAGGCATTATGCAAGGTGACGAAAATAACCGCTTTAATCCGCAGAATTTTGCCGATAGAGCCGAAGCCGCGCAGGTAATTTACAATTTCGTAACAAAATAGGTGCAAATTTAATAAGAAAACCTTATGTTTTTTATGTAAAAAGCACAAAAAATAAGGAAAATATATACTGATTAAGGTTTTATTGTGATTTTTGCAAAATAGATAGATTTTTTCTTGATTTTTTTGTGCAAATCTTATATAATATATACATCAAAATAATTAGGGCACCCTAGCCCAAAAATACTATAGTAGGGGAGGAAAACGCTTTGAGTAATCAAACAAAAAAGGAAAGCAGGGGCATCGTTGGATACTTCAAGAATGAGTTCTCGAAGTTCAGCAGAGGCAAATTCTTGATGGTCCTCATGATCCCCGGTGTTGTATTCTTTTTACTGTTCCACTACTGGCCGTTCTACGGACTGCTGGCGGCGTTTAAAGATTACAAACCCAAACTCGGTATCCTGGGAAGTCCCTGGGCCGATCAACACGGATTGGCGGAGTTCATCAGATTCTTCACCATTCCCGATGTATGGAACTACATTTGGAACACCATAGCGCTGAGTATTCTGCACATCCTGTGGCTGTTCCCGCTGGCTATCATACTGGCGCTGTTCATCAACGAGCTGAGATCGCAGAAGTTTAAGAAGATCGTTCAGACGGTTTCTTATCTGCCTCACTTCGTATCGGTTGCCGCTGTCTGCGGTATGCTGACACTGTTCTTATCC
>CANRHV010000104.1 GCA_947630505.1 uncultured Monoglobus sp.
TCAGCCATCTGCCCTGCTCCGCGTCGTAGAGCATATACATGATCTCGCCCTCGTTGACCGTGGGCGATACCGACTGCTCAAAATCGTCGGTCGGCGCGGATTTCATATAGAATACCATCATGTCGCCGCTCACGTCGTCATATACTCCGACGGGCGAGCTGTTGAAGTAGTCATCGTTTGTCAATTTCTCGACCTCGCCGAGCTCGAGGGTGTTTTTGTCGAGCGTCACGGCGTGGACGTTGAGGCTCTTTAAGTATTCCTTTTCGCTTGTGTATTCCGCGTCCTCGGCTCTTGACGTCCACGAGATCAGGACCTTGTCGCCCGCGTCGCATATATCGGGCTCAAAGTCGGCCGTGCCGTCGTCGTGTATCATTACAGGCTCGGACCAGGTGTTGTTCTCATAAATGCTGTACATTATCGCGGTCCTGTTTTCATCGTTTCTTTCGGGAATGTCGGCCACAAACACGAGCAGCACTTTTCCGTTGCCCAGGTTCAAAAGCTGCGGGTCGGCTCTGTCGTATCCGTTTTCCAGCAGCACGCTTGTGCCGTCCTCCTCAAAGGAGCTTGCCGCCTGTACAAGATCGCCGTTTGGCAGCCAATCCGATGTTCCCTCGGCTCTGGGCCTCATGACCGCCTGCGCGGCGTCCGCGGTCCCCGCCTTTTCCTCTTCCTTTTCTTTTTCAAGTTTCTCCTGTTCCTCGCGCGCTTCCTCAACATCCTTGAAGTATCCGTAGTTCTTCTCAACAATAGTTACCGCCGGTATCGGGATCGAGAACAGGAGCACATCGACCTTTATTTTTAATGACACGTCCAGGGTCAGTCCGTTTGTGTGATATGTCGGATACAGCTCCTGCACCGTGGGATAAAATATATAATCCGCGCCGAAGCTGATTCCGCCTCTCACGCCCAAAATTCCGCACAGACCGACGCCCGCGTATCCGAAAACATCGCCGTACGCCTGAATGACCCACTCGGGTTCAAAATGCGTGCCGAACGAATTGTCGTAATCCTTGATCGAGTTGATAGTTACTCTCTCATCGTTGATCGCGCTGAAACCTCCCTGTCCGACCACGGTCAGTTCGCCGTCAACACCGAGGTAGATCGGCACCGCGCCGAGCAGGAAATACTGAACGATACGGAAGTCTCCGCTTATTCCTAGATAGACTCCGCCGCCGGTGAACACAAGGACGTTATCGAAACTTCTGAGGCCGAAATCCACATAGATTCCGAATATGGGGCTCAGTCCCCATTCGCGCATTCCTACGGAATTTTTGTTAGCCATCCTCTCACCGAGGTCCTTGTACATACCGACGCCTTTCTCCACTTGCTCCTGCGTCAGCTCCGTGCCCGGCAATTCGTGCTTTTCGGACAGCGGAATATATCCGATGCCGAGGCGCTCTCCGCCGTCGGGCAGACTGGTGAGCGACAAACTTACGCTTTCGAGATCAAAGAACGCGTTCAGCGTGCCTATAAGCGGAAGGGTCTCAAAACTCATATCAGTATCAACGTCTATGTTCTGCGTCACGGGCTTCTGCGGGTTTTGCTCCGTGAAAGTATAGCCCGTGTTGATAGGATTGTAGGTCGTCTGCATAAACGCCTCGTTATCCGTCTGGTTTCCGTCCGCGTCGATCGACTTGCCGTTGCCCATGAGCCTGTCGGTCGTGAGTCTGACATACAGCTTGTCGCTGGCCTTGTAAAAATCGGCGTGGCCCTTGTTGAAGGTGTGGTTCAACTGCCATACCGTTGTGGTCGTTCCGTCGTTGTTGACAGTCTCGCTCTTCTTTACAATAGTCGCGCCGGTATTTACCCTGTTGGGGTCCGGAGTGGGCGCCTCGGTGGCGTTCGGGTCGGGAGTCGCGGTCGGCTCCGGGGTCTCGCTTGGCTCGGGCGTGGCTATCGTGCCCGTTATCGTGGCTTTGACCTTGTTGGTCGTGGGATCGCAAACCAAGAGGTCGATCTCCTTGACGTTCTCGCTGTGCTCGTTTCCGTCCGAGTCGGTGTAGGCCGCGTTGTCGTTATTGACGGTGATCGTGAAGATCTCGAACTCATCGTCGCTTATCTCAACCGTGTTGTATTCGCTCTGCACTCCGTTTTCGTTTGTTCCCACAAACGCGCTGATATGCGGGACCGTCACGTCGGACGTGTCGACATGGATCGCATTGCCCACCGCCGATTCATAAGCGGTGATTACATTCTCGTCCTGTCCGAATTCCGATATCTTTGTATTATCCAAAACCGTCGATTCGTATTTTGTATTGCTCGAGGCTATCACTTTATAAACAACGCTGCATCCGCTGATGCCGTACATGGCGGTGGTGCTGAAATTGCCGTTGTCATCTGATATTCCGTAGTTATACGGGTCTATATATATGTAGGTTCCGCTCGCGGGCAGCCACGCGTTGCCGGCGAATGTGCCGTTTAACGGCTGGTCCGAATACGCAACGCTGCCGGTCAAAACATAGCGCATATTGTCCGCTTTCTCGCAGGTCAGGAATATTATGTTTTTCTGCGGGTCATCGGTCGCCTTGAAATAGAATGTGTTCTGGGCGTACTGCGTCATATCTGTGCCGGTCTGCCGCCAAACCGAGACATATCCGTCCTGCGCGGGCGCCGCCGTCATTTCGTAGTAATCCTCGACCACGGTGCCGCTCGCCGCCAGAAATTCCATATAATCTCCTGTGTCGACGCTCGGGTTTGTGAATATTCCCGTGCTTGTATCAAACTTGCTAAGATCGCTCTTTGCCACTCTGACGGTTATCTGATTGTCCTGTCTGGTGTAGTAGGGCGTAACGTCTATTTTGTCGCAGTCGACAAAATACCGGCAGTAATGGTCGCCGTCATATTTTCTCAGGTTGTCGCCCTGATTGATATTTCCCACGGTTACGATCTGTATTCTGTCGGAGGTGTACATATCGGGGTCGTTTATGGTCTGAGTAAATCTTATGGTGTCGCCCTTATGGTAGGTATACGAGCCGTCGCTGTTCGGCTTAACGTTTCCGCTCGGCGTGACCGTGCCTATATTAAGCGGGTCGGCGTGCACGCTTACGGTCGCGTTTATATAGCCGAGCACAGGCTGGATGTTGAATTGACCCTTTTTGCCATGGCTTCCGTTATCCGGATAATTGATATATTTCTTGTATTTATTAACAAAATCCTCGGTGAGCTTGACCGACGCCGAGTTTGTTCCGAGACCGCTTGCGTATTTCTTGTCTATTGGGGTCGATGCCTTTGAATCGCTGTTCACGATATTAAAGCCCGTTATGCACGAGTATTTGCCATCGGTGTTGACCGTGACGGTGTCGCTGCCGTCCTGAACGAATCTTACTACTTTTCCGTCGGCCTCGCCGCTGAGCGAGACCTTTGTCGCGTTTGCGATCTCGCCGCCCAGTTCCGTGTTGTCCTTGTATTCGTCGCCATCGAGGAATTTAATCGGCGCGGGGCCTTCAAGTGAGATGTCAAACGGCCTTAAGATCGGCTTTGCCGAATATACGTACAGGTGCACGGGGTCATTTATCTCGCTGCTCATTTTGACATATAAATAAAACCGGTTAAAATCAAGCTTTGTGAAAAAGTCAGTCGTTTTTCTGTCAAAAAGCTGATTTGATTCATTCCATTGAACGTCTTCCGATTTGTTTGACGAATCCATAAACTTAAATGTGATCATGTTATTCGGAATGAGCCAAGAGGGCTTGCTGGAAAAGTCCCAGTCAAACTCTATGCCGCTGTAAATATCGTGATGACCGATGTCCCACGTCGCTTCTGCGTAACCTCTGTTTACAGCGGTCGAGGCAATATTGGCCGTTATCTGATACTGGGTTTTGATATCCTGATACGTTCCCACGCTGCTGTCGCATGACCAGCCGCCGCCAAAAACGCCGGTGTCCGAAGGATTCGATAAATCAAGCGCTTTTCCGACAAAAACGCTGTCATCGGTGGCGGACTCCGCCGCGGTGGCCTCGCCGTCAGCCTCGCTTTCCGTCTCGCTTTCGAACGAATAGCTCTCGCTGCCCGCGGGGATAATTCCGCACGCGGTCGAATTCCCGCCGATAACGCAGCCATTCGGCTCGGAGAGCGCGATGTTAAAGTCGGCGTCTTCGCCTATATATTCGCTCCTTATCGGTATGTTGATCGTGCGCCGCGTCACGCCGTAGG
>CANRHV010000105.1 GCA_947630505.1 uncultured Monoglobus sp.
GCACTCAAGTATATTTTGATTTACTTCAAACTCGGCGCAGTCGGTCAGTATTGTGCCGAGCCTGATGCGCGGCCCGTTTTCGCTTGAGATAAAAAGTCCGCTCTTGCCCACATATCCGAGCCCCGAGCGCACCGCCGCGTATTTGTGCGAAAACGCGCCCCTCAGCCCGTCCACCGACTGCGACGCGGGGATCGGAACATATTTATATCCCGCGCGTCTTAAAATTGATCCGACCATAAGCGAGTTTCGGTCGATCAGCGCGTTAACGGTTCGGTAGTGGTGGAAGTAGGTGTGAGTCGGCCCGTCCTTGATGCCGTCGATTATAGCGTCTGACAGCGGAACGGTGTACGACACCGCGCGGGTCATGCCGAACTCGTTTTTGCCGAATTCATCGTCGCCGAGCTCGCAAAAGCCCACTTGCCCCGCGCCGTTTTCAATTAAAAAATTTTTGATTTGGTTTTGGATATTTGTCATGTGGAATGCACCTCCCCCTCAGTCGCCTTCGGCGCCAGCTCCCCCTCCTAAAGGAAGGGGAGCCAAACCAAGGTTTTATAATCTTTGTTTAAAATCCTCATAATTGAATTGTTTGTGGAGCTCGAGGGCTCCGTTTGGGCGCCTTATATAGATTGTCGGCAGGTTTATTCCGTTGAAGGTGTTGTTTTTTACGGTCGTGTATATAGCCATATCTCCGAACACAAGCTTGTCTCCTATCTTGAGCGGTCTGTCAAACGAGTAGTCGCCGATAATGTCTCCCGCAAGGCAGGTTGGCCCGCCCAGGCGGTAGGTGTGTTTTTTCTCGTTCGGTTCACCGCTGCCGAAAAGGGGCGGACGGTACGGCATTTCCAGAACGTCGGGCATATGGCAGGCCGCCGAGGCGTCGACTATCGCGATGTCGATGCCGTTGTTTATGATGTCCATGACCTCGGTGACAAGATAGCCAGCGTTAAGCGCCACGGCCTCGCCCGGCTCCAGATATATTGTCAGACCGTATTTGTCGCGCATATACTCGATCGACTTGATAAGCGTCTCTATATCGTAGTCGTCTCGGGTGATATGGTGGCCGCCGCCGAAGTTGAGCCACTTGATCTGCGGCAGGCTCAGTATCTTGGCGAACTTTTTGTCGACCTCAAGCACAGTGTGCCACAGCACATCCGAGTTCTGCTCGCACATTGTGTGAAAGTGCAGACCGCTTATGTTTTCGGGGAGCTTTTCGGGAAAGTCGGAGATCTTCACTCCCATTCTTGAACCCGGGAAACAGGGATTATACATGTCGGTCTTTATCTCGGAATACTCGGGATTGATCCTTATGCCGCACCTGATGTCCGCGCATTTGCCTTTGTGCCTCTCCCATTGGGAGAGCGAGTTAAACACAACGTGATCGCAGAGCTTAACTATCTCGTCAAAGTCCGCGTCGCTGTATGCCGGGGCGTAGATATGCGTCTCGGTATTCGGCATTTCCTCGCGCCCGAGCCGCGCCTCGTTGAGCGAGCTTGCCGTGGTGCCCGACAGATATTTTCCGATAAGCGGATAAAAGGCGTACATCGAGAACGCCTTTTGCGCCAGCAGTATTTTTGCGCCCGTTTCGCGCTCAACGCCGCTGAGTATTTCAAGATTTCGGATAAGTTTTTCCTCGTCAAATATATAACACGGGGTTTTAAGGTTTGTTATGTTCATATGTTAAAACAATTCGCACACCAGTTTGGTGTATTCGATCGGGTCCTCGACGGGGAGGCCTTCTATGAGGCGGGCCTGGTTGTAGAGTATCTCCGCGTATTTTTTCAGGGTATCGCCGTCCGCGGCTTTCAGCTTTTCAAATACCGGGTGACCCGCGTTGAGCTCAAGCACCTTGTCGCTGACGGGCTTTTCGCCTTCGTTTCCGGGCATCGACGCCAGAACCTTTTCCATCTCGATAGAGATCGGGCCGTCGGCGGTGATGCACACCGGGTGATCGGTGAGGCGCGTTGAGATCTTGACGTCCTTTACCTTGCCGTCAAGCGCGTTTTTGATAGCGTCCAAAAGCTCGCGGCTCTCCTCTCCGGCCTTGTCGGCGGCCTGCTTTTCCTCCTCGGTTTCAAGCTCCAGGTCGCCGCTGTTTATGTTCTTGAATTCCTTTTCGTTATACTCGCGCAAAACCTGCAGACAGAACTCGTCAACGTCCTCGGTCAAAAGCAGCAGATCGCAGTCCTTCGAGAGAACGGTCTGCGCCGCGGGCAGCTTTGCCAGACGGTCGACCGAATCGCCTGCCGCGTAGTAGATGTATTTCTGCTCGCTGCCCATGGCGGTGGTGTACTCGTCGAGAGTGATCATTTTCTTATCCCTCGCCGAGTAGAACATAAGCAGGTCTTTGAGCTGCTCGGCGTTCTGTCCGAAAGCGTTGTAGCAGCCGAATTTTATCTGCCTGCCGAAATTTTTCCAGAACTCCTCATAACTTTCGCGCTCTGCGGTCAGCATCGACTTGAGCTCGTTTTTGATCTTCTTTTCCAGGTTCTTTCGAATTATACTCAGCTGTCTGTCCTGCTGCAGCATCTCGCGGGAGATGTTGAGCGACAGGTCCTGGCTGTCGACCACGCCTTTAACAAAGCTGAAATGGTCGGGCAGCAGGTCGGCGCACTTATCCATTATCATAACGCCCGAGGTGTAAAGCTGAAGGCCTTTTTCGTATTCCCTTGTGTAGTAGTCATACGGCGTTCTTGACGGGATAAACATCAGCGCGCTGTAGGAAATGGCGCCCTCGGTGTTGGTGTAGATAACGCGCGCGGGATCCGAAAAGTCCATGAACTTGTCCTTGTAGAAGTTGTTGTATTCTTCATCGGTAACGTCCTTTTTCGGGCGTTTCCAGAGAGGGATCATGCTGTTTATCGTCTCAAGCTCGGTGTACGTCTCATACTCGGGCTTGTAGTCCTCGCCCGCGTCCGCGGGGCGCTCCTTTTCGCGTGTCTTTTCGCGGTACATCTTTATGGGGTAGCGCACATAGTCGCTGTATTTTTTGATTATTCCCGAAATTCTGTATTCGTCCAGAAATTCGCCATAGTTTTCCTCGTCGGTATCGGGCTTCAGGGTCATTGTGATCTCGGTTCCGACCGTGTTTTTTTCAGTCTCGGTTATAGTGTAGCCGTCAGCGCCCGAGCTCTCCCATATCCACGCCTCGTCGGAGCCGAAAGCGCGGCTTATCACTTTAACGGTCGAGGAAACCATAAACGCGGAATAGAAGCCAACGCCGAACTGGCCGATTATGTCGACCTTGTCCTCAAGGTTGTTGTCTGTCTTAAAGTCAAGGCTGCCGCTTCTGGCGATCGTGCCGAGGTTGTTTTCAAGCTCGTCGCGGGTCATACCGATACCGTTGTCGGTAACCTTGATAGTGCGCGCGTCATTGTCGATCGTGACTAAAATCTCAAAGTCATCCTTGGAAAGGCCGACCGAGCTGTCGGTCAGGCTTTTAAAATACAGCTTGTCTATCGCGTCGCTGGCGTTGCTGATAAGCTCTCTTAAAAAGATCTCCTTGTTGGTGTAGATCGAGTTGATCATCAGGTCCATCAGTTTTTTGCTTTCGGTTTTGAATTGTTTTTTTGCCATTTTTCTGTCTCCTTTTTATAATTTCGGCGCGTTCCAATCAAAACGGGCGGCAAAAAACCGCCCCTGCGCGTTTATTCATAAATAAGATTTTAGCACAACGCTTTGATAAAGTCAATAGATGTTATATAAGTTCGGATATCCGTTTGGCGCAGGAAGCGCAAATATAACCGTTATCCAGTTTTTTCAAATTTTTTGGCGAAGAGCATATCGCGCAGCGCGCCTCTCTTCGTTTAAGAACAATCTGCTCAATATCATCCATAAGCAGCACATCCATTTCTTCTTCACTGTTTATGCCAATTTTCTCCCGCATATATTTAGGGATAACGATTCGTCCGTTTTTATCAATCAATTTAACACAATGCATGGCGGCCCTCCGAGAAATATCCGCAACAAAAATGCGCGGCAAAGCCGCGCATAAAAACGCAGCTTTGGTTTTAATGCTGCTACACATTATGAAAATCAGAT
>CANRHV010000106.1 GCA_947630505.1 uncultured Monoglobus sp.
CACCTCGCCGCCTCTGCCGCCTGTGGTGTATTTTCCGCCGCCCTCGGCGCCCGGAAACGCGGTGACGTTATCGGCTTTCGCCTGCTCGGGAGAGACTATCGGCGCCGTGTCGTTCTCGGGCAGACCCGCCTCCGCCGCAAAAGCGGCGGGGACGAGGGTCAATAGCATAGCGAGCGCTATTATTATTGAAGAAACGCGTTTAAAATTCTTTCTCATTCGGTGATTCCTTCTTTCTTATTATGACTAATTGTTAGGCATTATAGTAACTTTCTCGACGCAGACGGCAGATATCTCAATATTGTCGCCGCCCGAGATCTCGATCGTTCCGTCCGCTCCGGTGTAGGTGTAGGTCGTGGCGCTCATGGCCTGGATATCGGTTCTTTCACCGTTTATTATCAGCGGACGCGCGCTTGACGAGTTGGCCGACGCTCCGTAGACTGTTACAACCGAGCCATTCTCCACCGGAACGGTGATCTTTCCGCTGTTGCCCTTTATGCGTATCCTGTTTGTAAAGCTCAAAGTTCCGAGGCTCTTTCCGCCCGTCTTGAGCTCCGCTCCGCCCGCTACGCTGATTTGCTTTCCGCTCGGCACATCGCCGTTGAGCGTTGTGGTTCCGTCAACCGTAAAGGCGCCGCTTATCGAGCTTATCTTGTTGAAGGTGTACCAGCTCGCCTCTCTTGTTACGGTCACGCTCGGCTTGGTCTGCGTTATTTTAACGTTGTCGATATAATACTTGCCGCCGGTCGTTGATACCGGCTCAAAGTATACCGCGTTTGTAACGTCGTACTTCTTCTCGGTGTTGATCTGCGTTCTGAACTCGCCGCCGGTGCTGATCTCGATAGGCTTGTTGTCAACTGCGACGGTATCGCCCTTCTTGACCGTCAGCTTGGCGGAGGTCTCGCCCGTCTCGTCCACATCGGTGGTTATATTGACATTGTACCAACCGTCCGCGGTGTCCCAGGCTCCCATCTCGGCGGTTCCGTTCGCGTAGATCTTTCCGTCGTCCGAGAAGGTTATCTTGTACGCCTTGTTGACGTCACCCGTCTGGAAGTAGACATTCAGAGCGGGCTCGTCGCCCGCGAGCAGCACGTCCGCGCTCATGTTGGGGGTCATGCCGTCCTGCGGGATATACTCGCGGAAGATATAGCGGTTGCCGCTGTAGTCCGCGGTGGGCTCGATCGCCATGATTCCGGTGTTGTCACCGCTCATGTTCTGTGTCCACGAGGGACGCAGCACGTTCTTCTCCTGCGACTGCCACTGCCAGTCAAGGCCGTAGTCGAAGTCCCATGTGAGGCTGTTGTTGGTGTCGTCGGATATTTTCTCGGTGGATACCCAGCCCACATCGGGGATAAACGCGTTGGGGTCGTATCCCACAAAGCCGAATCCCATATTATAGCTGTCGCCGATGCCCGTGATGTCAACGCTTGTTATAAGTTTCTTGGTCTTGTACACCGTGGGGTTGTTCTCGCTCTGGTAGATATTGAGCTTGTTTCCGATCTTCTCGGCGATCACCATCTGTGTTGCGCTCTCGCCGATCACGTCGGTAACGTCTTGAACGAGCTCCATATTGCCGCCCTTTGACGTCCTTCTCATCAGCTGATAGTCGATCTTGCCGTCCTCTCCGAACGTGCCGCCGAAGAAGTAGGTCACTCCGTCGGGCTCAAGATCGCTCTTTATCAACAGTCCGAGCTGTGAGCCCGAATTGAAACGGCTCCTGTAATATACTCTGTTGTCACCGCTGAACTGCTGGTACATATAGCCGAACGAGTCAGAAGTTCCGCCGATATTGCCGGTCGACGAGTTATAGAGCTTGAACGTGAAGTCATCGGTCACCTCGGCGAATGTCTGAGCCTGACCCTGAACATAGCCTATGTCGGCCAGCTGCCAGGGCGAGCCGTCCTGCGAGATCGAAACGTTGATCGTCTTTTCACCTCTGCCCAAATTATCGTCAAAGGCGTAAACCGTGAGCTCGCCCTTTGTCGGCGCCGCGAACTCAAGCGGTATCGCGACCTCTTGCGTGCCGACTATGTTCACGTCGCGGCCGGCGACAGCCTCGCCGTTTAAGTAAACCCATATCTCGGTCACGGGGGTATCGCCGTCGGATATGACATTGAGTTTGAGCTCGGAACCCGCTATATCGATCCTGTCGTTGTCGTTTATATTTGTTATCTCAACCTTGGGATTTGTCGCCGTCTCGATCAGCTTCAGCATGCTGAACTTCGAAACCGACATTTTGTTTCCTCCGCCCGCGCCGGGGCTTGTGCCGTTTGTCAGCATCATGATCGAGCCGACCGTGAACGCGTCGCTCGTCACATCTCTCTCGCACACAAGGTTTCTCTCAAGGTCCGCAAGGCTTGTGCCCGCGTACATTCTCATCTTTCCACCCGATCTCTCGATCTCAAATAGCGAGTAATCGTCGACGCTGCCGCTTTCCGGCGCCCACAGCTTTATTTCGCCATCCAAGCTGTCTATGTAAAATATCGCGGGCTCGTAATTTTCATCGCGCGTCTTGATGATCGCCACGCCCTCGTTTGTGCCTTCGCGATAAGCGGTAAGTCCCGCGCCTACTTCGTCAAAGTCCTCAAGTCTGCCGACCAGTTTGAAATCTCCGCTCTTTTCGCGGCTAAGCTCAGAGCCGGAAGTCAAAGTATAACACTCGCCGTCAAATGACGCCTCTCCGTCGGCTGTCCAGCCCTCGGCTTCCTGCGCGCCGATCACGCGAACGGTCT
This sequence comes from uncultured Monoglobus sp., assembly GCA_947630505.1. Lineage (GTDB taxonomy): Bacteria > Bacillota > Clostridia > Monoglobales > Monoglobaceae > Monoglobus. The sequence goes on from CANRHV010000106.1 coordinate 2,730, forward strand.
TTATCGGGCTGAAGCTGTAGCTGCCGTCGCTCATTTCCGCCTTTGCGGTCAGTATATTATTGCCTGTGGGAATACCTGTCAAATTCGCTGTCCAGACGCCGCCGGTATTCTCAGCCTGCGCCGCTGGAACGTCGTTGCAATAAATTTCAACGTCGGTTATATCACCCGAGCTAACGGAGCCCGCTCCAACCGTATACGGCTCGCACAGAGGCTCTACAGCGTCAAGATCGCTCCAAAGGAAAACCTTGGTGACCGCGCCTTGGGCTACCTCGCCCACATTGGCGGTTCCCGAGGCTTTGTCGACTTCGGCATTTTTGCTGTCTATCAGATTATTGCCTGAATCGTACGAAGCTGCTACAGCCGTCGCCTTGTCATATTCAGCCGACGGGTCTACCGTCACAATTCCGTTTTCGTAGGAAGTTACCCACGAGTTTGAGGGAGCGGCGCCGCCTTCGGCCGCCGTCACCGTGATAGTATCGGTCGTTTTGAAATACTTATCATCGGCGCTGAGCGCAAGGCCCGCGGGCTCCTTGCCGCCCGCTATGCTTTCCTCAACGAATATCTCGAGCCATGTGTAGCCGTCGGGACCGATCTTAAGGCTGTCATACTTATTTGTCTTGTCAAGACCCATCGCGTCCTCCCACGAGTCAGCAATGCCGTCGCCGTCCGCGTCATAGTCGGCGGAGCGCGTCTCGTTTGAGAATATCGGATAGCCGCGGTCGTCATACTCGGCCTCGCTGCCCTCTGGAACGCCGTCAAGCGGATCGTCCAGAAGGCCTGTGCTGCCCTTGCTGCCGCTCGGCGCGGTGCGGGTCCTGACCTCGTTTATAACTCTCTCATCGACCTTGTCGCGCTTGGGCAGAGTCGCGCCCGCGTTGTTTAAAACATCCTCATAAACGCTGTCAACAGGGTCGAGCGTTATGGGATACTCCGCCTCGTACTGCTTGTACTGCTCGTTGGGCTCGGTTATCACCATCTTGCTCTTGTCGGTCGAATCGTAGAACTTGTTGTCAACATAGACGCCTGTGTGTAAATCGTCCTGCCAGTTGTTCTCGTTTACCTTTTGAGCGTTCGCGTAATCGGGGTCGTTCGCCTCAACGTCGATCTTATTACCGACCGCGTACACGCTGCCCAGCATGTTTGTCTCGTACTTCTGGCCGACGCTCAGCTCGAAGATTCTCGCTCTCTTTCCGGCGGGAGTCGCGGGACCCGGACGGTAGATGTTGTTCCGGATATACGTCTTGGCTCCGTTCT
>CANRHV010000107.1 GCA_947630505.1 uncultured Monoglobus sp.
TTCGGCAACCTTGACAGAATTCTGAAAATGAATCAGTGGTAACTAAGGCGATTGAAGCAGACAAATTGATAGAATTAAATTTTGGGTAAATTTTGACTGCACATTTCTTGACAAGTCCAGAGCGCGGAAAAGCTCAATAACGCTCTCGACAGGGCTTTGAGCAAGGCGAAGGCACGGAACCACAAGGCGGCGCTCGCTCTGATTGACAGGGAAAAAATCAAGCTCACAGAGGACGGTCTCGAAGGTTTTGACGAGCAGATCAAGAGCCTTAAAGCCAATGAAAAGACCGCGTTCTTGTTTGAGAGCGACGTGAATAAAGAACCCGAAGCGCCGAGCGGATTTAAGCCCGACAAAAAGCCGCAGGAACCGCCCGAGCATAAGAGCGCGGGAGCGAGCGCGGCGGAGCGGTACAATATCCAAATGGGAGTTAAAGGTAAAACAAACAACCGGGCAACCCTTTTTCGGGTCGCTCGGTTGTTTTTTTTGCTCACCTATTGCGACAGCCCCTTTAAAGATAAGGCGTCAAATATATTTTACTTTTGCAGCGTCTTATCAAATCTTCCGAATACGGCTGCCGCTTCCGCGCGGATGGCATTGCCAAGCGGCGTTAATGTTCCGTCGCCGTTTCCGCTCATAAGTCCGGCTCCGCATGCCCACTGTATAGCGGGAATTGCGTATTCGCTTATCTCTCCCGCGTCCGTATAACTCAGAATATTCGTATCTTCTCCCACAGATGTGTCTATGCCCTTGTATGCGGCGTACCTGTACAGCATCGCCGCCACCTGTTCGCGAAGAATATCGTCATCCGGGCCGAATTCCGTGTCGGAGTAGCCGTTTACAATTCCGTTTGCGCTTGCCCATGCCACGGCGTCATGATAGTAGGCATCCGCCGGGACATCCGCAAAGCTGCTTGTTCCTGCCTCCGGTGAGCCGTCTATTCGATACAGAACCGTTACGAACATTCCTCTGGTTATATTCGCGTTCGGGTCAAATTCCGTATCGCTTACACCGTTCATCAGACCGTTTTCGTATGCGTATTTTACATCATCATAGAACCAGTCGGTTGGGTTCACGTCGGCAAACGGAAGTTCTTTTGGCGGTTCGGCAGTTGCCTGTGGCTCTTCCGAAGGCGTGGGCGTGGGTGTGGCATTGCCCGTTCCGAACGTTCCGCTGCCGCCGCCGATACCGCCTCCGCCTGATGGCGAGTGGCCTCCGGGCGAGTGGCCTCCGGACGACTCTTTCACATTTACGGTCACGCTGTCAACCAGCTCGGTTCCGTCGATCGCAGCCGTTATGGTCGCGGTTCCGGATCCGATGCCGGTAACGTCGCCATTGGGGCCTACCTTAGCAATGTTCTCGTTGCTGCTGCTCCATGTCACATTGCTGTCTGCGGCCGCCGCAAGAGGAAGTATCCCGGCTTCAAGGGACAGTGTGCCGCCGATACCGACCTCTGCCTGTTCTACATCATTTCCATCCTGTCTGATGTTTAGCGCAAGGGGAACGTCCTCTTCGGGGATCGTCCCGGTGAATGACTTAAAGGCGTTGACATTAAATGCGTCAAGGTTGTAGGTTCCTTCGCCGTTCACTTCGCCGGCTTCGTCATAGAGAGGAGCGCGTTTCTCGCCGTCGTAAACTTCAAGCATAAATCCCGCGGCTTTGTTCGCCGAGAACTTATCATCGGTTATCGGCATGGAATGGATCCTTGCGGTCGCGGACTCTCCTACCCCGATCGGTTCAATGTCGCCGTCTTCATCCATCCAGCCTACCTCGGTGTACGGAGTAAAGCCCGAGGAGTTTACCACGCTGGCATTCTGCGGCGCATTTTCAAGATACTCTTGAATTTCCTCAACCGAAGCCGTATCCATATCGGGAGCATTCGGGTCGTCAAGAACATTCTGATTTTCAATTTCCATAACCAGTCTGGGATTGCTTGCCTCCACGTTGCCGCTGTTCGTGATTTCGGTATCTGCCACAAAGACGGAACCGTTCACATCGCCTCTGATCAGGCTGCCGTTTTCATCTATGCCCTTTATCTCATGGCTTCTGCCGCTGATCACGTTAATATTGCCGATATCCAGTCTGGAGCCTACTCTTATTGGCGCTTCGACCGAAGATGTTTCGCCGCGGTCCGGCTCGTTTACCATAAGCACTGCCTTATAGCTTGCGCCTGCAAGCGCCTTGTCGATCATATCCTGTGTCATGTCAAGGTACGCCGTAATTTCTGTCTTGCCTCCCGCCAGCAGCATATCCTCGCTTGACGCGTCAACGGTCTGAACCACATTCTCGCTGCCGTCAGCCGCGGTCTCAACAATTTCAGCCTTGGCATTCACGCTCTTGCTTGCCAGCAGTCCGGTGTTCTCGACCTCAGCGGTCACGCTGAAGTCCTCGTCCGCCTTCGGATAGTCGTTTGAAAGCGCAATGCTGCCTTCCGTGAATTCAAGGGAGCCTATCGACGTAAAGTGCGCCGCGCACAGATCGTTGTTATCCCGCGTTTTGCCCGCCATGATTTCGTTGCCGTCCTCGTCGGTGGTTGTAACGTCGACCATGTCAAAGTCGTTGTAGAGTATTACCATATTTCCGTTTTCATCTACGCCCGCGGAAGGATTGTCAACATACTCGCGTTCCTCATCGTTTTCGCTCTCAAGCGAGAATTCTCTGGGTATGCGCCACAGCTCGTCATATGTGCCGTTTTCGTTGGGACGCAGAGTCAGCGTGGATATCATAAGCTTTTGCTCATCACCCGTGGACTGGGGCCACAATACATACACATTGCCGTCCTCGCCGTTTACAACGGTGTAGCCGTTTCCGTAAGACATACCGACTTCTCCGGTTTCGGGATCGGGATCGTTGTATATGGCAACGCCCGGATCATACTCATCCTTTAAGGTATAGCTCGGTATTTTGTTGCCGTTCGGCAGTGTTATCTCGGACTTTTCAAGCATTGTTTTCTCTTCATCCGGAATACTCTCGCTTTCATTGCCGAAATCATAATCGCCGAACATCTTGTCCAGATTGAGGTATCTCAGCTCGCCGTTCTGCGCCCATACTATCATGTTCACCTCGCCGAACTCGTCTGTCACGCTCCTGACAAACCGGGGATGTGATACATCTGCCATACCGCTCAGGTTGATAGGCGCGGATGTCACCATACTGTTGTCGCTGCCCGGAGTCAGAACCGACATAAATACGGTTCTGTCGGTGGAAGTGGCAAGGTTGTTATCGCCGTCGACCACATATGCGGCAAGTATCTTATTTTCACCCTCATAGGTGGTGGAGATCATATCCGTCTGTCCCGCAAGAGGATAATAGGTTGTCATTCCTTCGGGATCGCTGAGGTTCACATCCAGAATTCTCTGGCCGTACCACTCGTCGCCGTACTTACCTTGTTCGGACTCGGAATAGGTTTCTGACCATGCTCCGTTTTCGTAGATCCTGTACATGGTAACACCGGGAACCGACAGCAGCCGGGACAGGGTGGTTATCTTATCGCCGCCGTATTCGTTATAGTCCACCGTCGTATAGAACAGGACTATCCTGCCGTCGGGGAGCTGTACCGCATGGGGGCTTTCATGGGCGAGGCCCCATTTAAATTGGTCTTCGGTTTCCGTATTTTTGGTGACCTGCGTAATGCTCTCTTCGGGGATCCCGTTCGCGGCCGCGTTCTTGTCTATGACCACGCTGTATACGTCCAGGGATGAGAGCATCTTGAGCGCGGCGTCGTAGGGGATCTTAAAGTCTTCTTCCTGAGACTCGATGTCAAGTTCCGTGAAATCAGCCTCTGTGAAGGTTTTGTCAGCCGACGTCCAGCTGATCATTATCTTGTCGCCGAAATCATCCACGTTAAGACCCGTGTCAATGGTACCGTCGTTTTGCAGGATCTCGGGCGTTGACCAGTCGCTGCCGTCATATATGCTGTAATATACGGCGTTTCTGTTGTACTTATCTCTTGAAGAGTCTATGCCTTCAAATGCCGTGAAATATT
>CANRHV010000108.1 GCA_947630505.1 uncultured Monoglobus sp.
TGCAATTTCGTCGTAACAGTGTGTTTTCCTCAAAGAAAACATCTACCGTTACCGCTTTTCCACTATTTATTTTTCAAGCATCGAGCAAACAACTATGTTGTTTGCGAGTGTTTTTTCTGTTGCCGTAGCAACTTTTTAAGTTTACCACATCTTTTCCGCCTTGTCAAGAACTTTTTTAAACTTTTTTCAAAAAATTTTTTGACGCGGCCTTATCTGCTGTGATAAAAGGCTGCTCCTCTTTTGGAACAGCCTAATCATATTAACATCTTATTTCTGTTTTGTCAATACACTTTTTACAAATTTTTTCAACTTTTTCTTTTTTTATTAAAATTGCTGTATTGCGTCTTTCTTTAAGGCCTGCCGCCTTGTTACTTTCTACCATTATATCATCAAAGCAGGCCGCTCAAAAACGGTATATTCAGGTTTTCAAGCGCGCCGCCTACCCGGCCGGCAATATTTATCACCAATATATAAAGCAGGAACCCGATCACAAAACCCAGCAGCGCTTTAAATACAAGCCCCGCTATAGTGCGCCCGATATGCTTCTCTTTGCGGATCGGCTTTGCCTTTTTTTGTTTGTGCTGCTGCTTTGCCGCTTTTTTCACCTTTCGGGCTCGCTTATCCTCTGCTTCCGGATCGTATCTGTAATACTGTCTTTTGGGCTGTTGAGCGTGCTCAACGCGGCGGTTCACCTCGTCTCGGACCTGTCTGCTGCTCTCAAATCCGCCGGGCGCGCTCCTGCGTGGATAAACGCGCGTCTCGCCTAAATCGCGCTCTGCCGTATTTCGCTCTTCCCGAATTTTTTCACGCCGCGGCTCGGGCTCCGGGTCGGGGAACAGCCGCGAATCCGGCCTTTTTCTCGGCGGCGTCAAAACTGTGCCGCAGTATTTGCAGATGCGCTCGTTGTCTCCGACTTCTTTGCCGCAAAATTTACAAATCATAGCGATTCTCCTTCTCATATAAATCCGCCTATATTATAACATATTTTACCGTTTAGTCAACCCGCCGACGATAATATTTTATTTGACAACTTTTCGGCGCGCTGATATAATCATTTGTATAAAATACGAAAGGAGCGCCGAAATGTCCGACAAGATACTCATTGTGGACGACGAGCCCGAGATCGCCGACCTGATTGAACTCTACCTTAAAAACGAAAACTTCGCTGTATACAAGTTCTACACCGCGAAAGAGGCTCTCGACTGCGCCCAAAACACGGATATCGACCTCGCCGTTTTGGACATTATGCTGCCCGATATCAGCGGGTATACTCTGTGCCGCAAAATACGCGAGCGCAGCTCCTGCCCCATAATCATGCTGACCGCGAAAGACGGCGAGACGGACAAGATCACAGGCCTGACACTGGGGGCCGACGACTATGTAACCAAGCCCTTCCGCCCGCTGGAGCTGGTGGCGCGCGTTAAAGCCCAGCTCCGCCGCTACAAAAAATACAATTCTCCGCGAAAAGAGAACGATAGCGATAACATACTCTCATATCTCGATATTGAGCTTAACACCAAAACGCACGAATGCAAGCTGGCCGGAACTCCGCTCAATCTGACGCCGACCGAGTTTTCAATATTGGAAATTCTGCTGCGTCAAAAGGGCAGCGTTGTCAGCGCGGAGGAGCTGTTCCGCGAAATTTGGAAGGACGAGTATTACACCAAAAACAACACTATCACCGTGCATGTTCGGCACCTGCGCGAAAAGCTGAACGACAGCGCCGAAAACCCGAAATATATAAAAACCGTATGGGGAGTGGGATATAAAATTGAAAAACAAAAATAGCGGCTATGAATATCTGCGGCTCAAGAAAAAGCTGTACCTGCGGCTTATCGGCATAACGGCCGTCTCATTTTTGATCATTTTCGCGCTATACATTTTAATATGGCGCGGAAGGGGAGGCGATCGGGTCGTGGCCGCGCTGCAGAACATTTTGGATATGCCGTACGACAAGGCCTATTATATCTATCAGTACGGGTTCAGGAATTTTTCGGAAATAATCTGGCTGGCGGCCGTGCTTATCGTGTTTATCGTTCTGATGCGCGTGATCCTGCGCTGGTTCTCAAAATACTTCGATATGACAAACCACGGCATAGACGCGCTGCTTTCTGACGACGAAAAAATCGAGCTGCCGCCCGAAATGTCCGAAACCGAGCGCAAGCTGAGCGCCGTTAAATCCGAGCTCAGGCATCGGGCCCTTGCCGCCGAGCTCGCGAACCGCCGCAAAAACGAGCTGGTCATGTATCTGGCGCACGATATACGCACACCGCTCACCTCGGTTATCGGGTACCTCAGCCTTATGTCAGAATCGCCGGACATGCCCGCCGAGCAAAGGGCGAAATATGTCAATATCTCCCTCGAGAAGGCGAACCGATTGGACAAAATGCTCAACGAGTTTTTCGAGATCACGCGGTATAATCTGCAAAATATAGATATCGAAAAGAAACAGATCGACTTGTATTACATGCTGATGCAGATCTGCGACGAGCTGTCGCCCGTTCTGTCGGCAAACGGCAACACCGCCGCGGTCGAGGCCGACGAAAACATCACGATCTGCGGCGACCCCGACAAGCTGGCGCGAGTGTTCAACAATATTTTGAAAAACGCGGCGGCCTACAGCTTTCCCGACACCGAGATCCTTGTTTCGGCCGTTCAAAACGACCGCGAAACTATTATTTCTTTTAAAAACAAAGGCAAAACCATACCGAAAGACAAATTGCCGCTGCTTTTTGAAAAATTTTACCGCTCGGACGACTCGCGCGCCTCAAACACGGGCGGAGCCGGGCTGGGTCTGGCGATCGCCAAGGAGATCATCACGCTGCACGGCGGAACGGTCGACGCCGAGAGCGAAAACGAAACGACGACCTTCACCGTCCGCATACCGTCTCGGATCCCCGAAAACCCATGATCTTAATAATTTCTTATGAAAATCTCAATTAAATATTAAAGTTTGCGCAGCCTTTGCCCGCTATAATAAAAAGCGAGCAAAGGTCTTTTATTTTCGGACTATTAAAAATATGAGAGGTGCGATCATGAGAAATAATTTCGGAATTAAAATTTTAGTCACGCTTATTTGTATCTGCGTCGCGGCGGCATTGCCGCTGTCTCTGCCGCGCTTGGAAAACAGCGACGCGCTCGGAGATATAAAAACAATTCTATCATCACGCTTCGAGAGCGCGGAAACGGACGAGGACGACGCGTGGCAGCTTATTCTTGTAAACGCGGACAACCCTCTCCCCGAGGGCTTTCAACCCGAGCTGACCGAGCTGTCGGACGGGCACAGGATCGACAAGCGCGTGTATCCGCACCTACAAAAAATGTTCGATGACGCGAGAGAAAAAGGCATACGCCCCGCGATATCGTCATCGTACAGGACGGCCGAGCAGCAGCAGGCCGAGCTTGACCAAAAAACCGAGGAATACATAAGGCAGGGTTATTCCCGCGAAAAAGCTCTTGAGGCCGCGAAAAAGTGGGCCGCGGTCCCCGGAACAAGCGAGCACCAGACCGGTCTCGCTGTCGATATCACCACCGCCGACGCATCGGTTCAGGCGGCGGACGTCGTGTGGAAATGGCTTGAGAAAAACTCGTATAAATACGGATTTATAAAACGCTACCCCGAAAACAAGACCGACATAACCGGCATCGGCAACGAGCCCTGGCATTTCCGCTACGTCGGCGCCAAAGCCGCGAAAGAGATCAAAAAACGCGGTATCTGCCTTGAGGAATATCTGAAAAAAATACATAAAAAATAAAACCCTCGCCGAGCCCCGCAAACCGCCCCGCGCTATGTTTTTCGGCGCGCCGAAAAATTTTCGTGAATTCCCAAAGTAAATTCCAGAGTGAGAAGGAAGTGGCATTTAGAGCGGGAAAAGGGCGGAAATAAGTA
>CANRHV010000109.1 GCA_947630505.1 uncultured Monoglobus sp.
GCAAAGGGCGAGGCATCGCCGTATAATCTGGCGGTTGAGAGAACCAAAACGTTTAAATATTCGCGGAAGATATATACGTGCTCGACCCCGACGCATCGCGGTAATTATGTTTGGCGGCTGCATGAAAGGGCCGAGGAGCAGCGGTATTATTTTGTCCCGTGCCCGCACTGCGGCGAATATATAAGGCTTGAATGGAAACATATCAAGTTTGCGCCGAACGAAGAAAACAAGCTGACAAACCGGGAACGCGCGGACACGGCGGTATATATCTGCCCCGAGTGCGGGTGTGAGATAGCCGACAGAGACAAGCCGAAAATGCTCAATGGCGGCGTTTGGAAAAATATCAAGGACGGCGGAGCGGAAAAAACACGGCGGGCGCGGAGCGTGAGCTTTCACCTGAACTCGTTGTATTCGTTCTTTGTATCCTGGTCGGACGTTGCCTTTGAATATCTCGAATGCCGCGACGATCCCGAGATGTATCAGAACTTTGTAAACTCATGGCTCGGCGAGCCGTGGGAGGACACCAAGCTTACGGTGAGCGCCGATCTGGTATCGGACAGACAGGCGCCCGAGCCGAGGTTCACCGTCCCGGATTGGGCTGTGTTCCTGACCGCCGGCGTGGATGTGCAGCAGAAATGCGTGTACTTCGATATTGTCGCATGGGGGCCGGGGATCACGAGTCAGTCGATCGCACACGGTCAGCTGCTTACGCTTGACGATATTCCTCAATACATGAACGCGGAGTATTATTCTTCGGACGGCAGAAGATTTGTTGTAGTGCTGTGCCTTATAGACAGCGGCGATCAGACCGACATGGTTTACGAGTTTTGCGCGCGCTACGATTGGGCTTTGCCTGCTAAAGGATATTCGACACTGAAAAACAACGATTTCAGGATCAGCAATATAAACAGAGTCGGCAAGCTTTATAACGGTATGCCGCTTGTGCTTGTGAACACCACGCGATACAAGGACATGATCGCGGCAAAGCTTCATGTGGGAAACGGTGTGGGCTCGTGCATGGTACACGCTGACTGTGACGAAGATTATAAGAAACAGATCACGAGTGAGCACAAGGTGGCCGAGGGCAGCGGAACAAGGCGCCGGCTTGTCTGGCGGACGAAAACAATTAACGCCGACAACCATTTTCTGGATTGCCGCGTGTACGCTTCGGCGGGCGCGGATATGCGCGGTATACGCGGGTATGACAATATCGCCGAGGGCGAGGAGACGCCCGCGCCGAAACAGTATAACGGCAGTGATAAGGAGACTTGGCTTGATGGGTGGAAAATGTAGAACTGCGCCGGTCGGCGCGTGAGGTAGAAAAAGCTTCGCTTTTTCAATTGATTCGCCCGCCCGGTTGCGCGCGCCGCCTCCGCCCCGCGCGCTGGAAAGGAGAAATAATGAGTAGGCTTGAACAAATTCCCGATGTGTCGTTTCTCGGTGAAACCACGATCGCGGGGCTTAAAGAAAAAGCAATTGAAGTATATAAGGCCGAATATTCAAAACTGAAAAATACAGATAGGGTAATTGTGAGCGACGAGATCAAAGCGATACTCGATACAGCCGCGCAGATTTTCTTTCAACTCGCGGAGGTTGCGGACACAAAAGCCCGTCAAAATCTGCTTAAATATGCCGAGGAAAATTATCTTGATAATTTGGCCGCTTCAAAGCCGCTTACCAGAAAAAAGGCCGAGTATGCTTATACGACTGTTCAATTCAATTTATCGGCGGAGCGGCCGCGAGTGGTTGCAATTCCAAAGGGAACAAGGGTTACATCTCAGGAAGGTAAGATATATTTTGAGACTGAGGACTATGCCGAAGTTGAAGTCGGAGATCAAAGCGTTTTAATCCCGTGCAGATGCACGACAGGCGGCGCAGCCGGAAACAAATTTGATATAGGTGAACTGAATATCCTTTCCGATCCTATTCCGTATGTTGCAAGCGTCACAAATATCGACGCGCCTACGGGCGGAGCGGACAGAGAAAGCGATGACGATTTTGCGGAAAGAATATTTAACTCACGTATGCTGTTCAGCACAGCCGGATCTCTTGATGCTTATATATATTACACAAAAGAGTTTTCGAGTTTGGTTGACGACGTTAAGCCGGTTTGTCCGAACGACACGGCTCATGTGATTATTTATATCACACTTAAGGACAGAACACGCGCGAGCGAAAGTTTTTTGCGCGAGCTTAAAGAATATCTCGAAAACACAGAGATAAAACCGCTTACAGATCAGATCGAGGTTAAGAATGTCGAGCGCGTAAATTATAAGCTTGAATTTACATACAAGCTGTATTCGTCTGACATATCCAAAGCCGAGGAAATCGGAAAGGCCGTAAGCGATGCCGCCGAAAAATATAAGGATTGGCAGAGCGACAAAATCGGCCGCGACATAAACACTCAAGAGCTTATTGCCCGCGTGAAAGATGCCGGCGCGGCAAAGGTGAACGTTATATCTCCGATCGACGGATTAGCGGTTAATGACACGCAAATAGCGTTTTGCGAAGAAACAAAAATCAGTTATGAAGGCCGGATTGATGAATGATGAGAAAATACAAGATAATCGCCGTCGATTTTGACGGAACCCTCAGCATCGGGAAGTGGCCCGATATTGGAGAGCCGAACGTCCGCCTTATTGAAGATCTTAAGCTTCGGAGGCAGCGAGGAGACAAGCTTATCCTTTGGACATGCAGGACAAACGAGCTGCTGACCGCCGCGGTCGAATGGTGCCGCGCGTTCGGACTTGAGTTTGACGCGGTGAATGAAAATCTGCCGGAGATCGTCGAGGCGTTCGGCGGCGACAGCAGAAAGATATACGCCGATGAATACATTGACGACAAGACGCCGCCGAACCGCAAGAATGAATTCATGCCGCCTCCGACGAGCGGCGTCCACACGCCCGAGGACGGATTTTCGGATATAGCCGAGATGACAAGTAAACAACTGCTTGCCGAGGTCAACAAGGCTATTCTTACGATATTGGCAGGTGGACAAAGCTATAAGATAGGCTCTCTTGAATTGACGAGGGCAAGTCTCGCGAGACTTTATGACATGAAAAAAGAGCTTGAAGGATTTGAAGATGAGGGCGACGGCGGTATCGGTCGAAGGACGGCGGTTGCGTTTTTTGGAAGAAGGTAGAAAAGCTCCGCTTTTCAGAATTGATTTCGCCCACCCGGTTGCGCTCGCCGCCTCCGCCCCGAGCGCGGGAAGGAAGATAGTATGAATATTTATATTACCAAGCGCGGGGATACGTTTGATACTATCGCGTATGAGCAATACGGAGACGAGGAACTTATAGCCCCGATCATTGAGGCGAATCGCAAGTATGCCGAGACCGCGGTGTTTGAGGAGGGTATAAGACTTGAAGTGCCGGAACTTGAAAAGACGGACGAGAGTATATTCCTGCCGCCGTGGAGGAGAGGTTAAAAAAGCTTCGCTTTTTTGAATTGATTTCGCCCACCCGATTGCGCGAGCCCCTCCGCCCCTCGCGCTATAGAAAGGAGACGCGACGACATGGAAGGATTTACTGAGCCGGGAGGAACGGCGACACGGCAGGTGCAGGGGTTTGTCGGGATAAACGGTGTTAACGTGTGGGGCGACATAAGACAATATGGCGCGTCTCTTGAATACACCGAGGTCGCCAGCGGCGAGACGGACAGCTTTGAAATCTCGATCGATGACTTTGACAAGCACTTTATAAGCGACTGGCTCGTTGACAAAGGAACGCTGCTTGAAAGCAAGGTCAGAATAGACAACAATGATTTTCCCGGTGACACGGTATATGTTGACTTCGG
>CANRHV010000110.1 GCA_947630505.1 uncultured Monoglobus sp.
GCAGAAGAATATCGTCTATCTACAAAAATGTATAGTTAAAAACAGGAGGTATATCATGAAAAAATTTATCAGCGGATAAATTATCGCTGCCATTATTACAAGCATAAATGATCTTTCCGGCTTGGAAACAAAAATAGTCTGATTCTCTTGACATTTTAATAACTTTTAAGTATAATATACAGTGAAAAGGTGGTATAATAATGTACTCCGTAAGATTCTATAAAGACAAAGACGGCAACGAGCCGCTGAAAGAATATCTAAAGGAACTCGGCGCGAAAACAGACAAAAACAGCCGAATAAACTACAACAAAATAAGAGATTATATCAAAATGCTCACCGAATACGGCACAAGAGCCGGTGAGCCTTATGTAAAACATATCAGCGGCGATATATGGGAATTACGCCCACTCAGCAACCGCATATTGTTTTTCGGATATGACGGCAGACAGTTTATATTATTATCACACTTTGTCAAGAAAACACAAAAAACGCCCAAGAGAGAAATTGAGCAGGCAAAAAGACTTATGGCCGATTATGTAGAGAGGAGCAACAGCAATGAAAACGAATAAAGAATACGCGCAGGCTCTTAAACAAGCCGAAACAAATATGAAAGATATAGAAGAAAGAGGCGATTCCGCCATTGGCGAGGACGCCTTGGCGTTCATGGACTCAATTTTAAGCCCGGAAGAAATCGCCGAAAGCAATTTACGCGTCTCTCTGATCGGGGAGCTTATAAAAGCCCGGCAGGAAAAGGGAATAAGCCAAAAGAAACTTGAAGAATTAAGCGGTGTAAAGCAGCCGATCATAGCCCGCATGGAAAAGGGAACCACCAGTCCGCAAATCGAAACGGTCTTGAAAGTTTTGCTCCCCCTCGGAAAAACTCTCGCGATCGTACCTCTAAAGCATGAATAAATAACAAAGCCCCGGCGTTGGTAGCACCGGAGCCTGACACACAAAAGAGTGTGGCAAACAAAACAAATATATTATATCACACTCTTTTTGCGTTGTCAAATTAATATACACAAAAGGAGTGATTTATATGGCGGGGGTTATAGCTCGCAGGCGCGGTAAAAAATGGGAATATCGCTTTGAGGGCGCGCATATCGGCGGGGAAACGCAAGCAATACAGCAAAAGCGGGTTCAATACCAAAAAAGACGCCATGGAAGCCGGAAACAAAGCGTATGCCGAATACACTCAAACAGGTCTGTCGTTTACGCCGTCCGAAATGTCCGTTTCGGACTATATGAATTATTGGATGGATAATTACTGCAAAATAAATCTCAAACAGACCACAATAAGCAATTACGCCAAAAAGATGAAAAACCATATTTTACCTGCTATCGGCAAATACAAGCTGAAAGCTCTGTCGCCGTCTGTTCTGCAGGAGCTGATCAATCAGAAATTCAATGAGGGCTACAGCCGCAATACTTTGTCAAGCATTAAGGGCATATTAACAAATTCGATGTCATACGCTGTCGAACCGTGCCGTTTTATACAAAGCTCGCCGATGTCCGGTGTGAAACTGCCAAATCCTCGGGCGGTCGCGGCCGTCCCCACAAGAGGCAAGAAAAAGCAATCACTGTCACCCGAGCAATGGGAAAAAATAATAACGCGCTTTCCATATCCCTAAAGCACCGCCCACATACCGCTGCAATTCGCGTACAGATGCGGACTTCGATTGGGCGAAACTTTCGCTATTATGTGGGACGATATCGACTTTCAAAATGCTAAGCTTACGATAAACAAACAGGTTCAGCACAACGGGGAAGGCTGGCAAATTCTACCGCCCAAATACGGAAGCAGCAGGACAATTGATCTTGACGACACTATGATCGCCCTACTAAAATCTGAATTTGACAGGCAGGAAAGCTGCCGCCAAACCTACGGACAAAACTACAACCGCCTATATAAAAACGATCAAAACGTGATAAACACGATCTCCGGCAAAGAAATATATCCGGTATGCCGCAGAGAAAACGGTTTGTATATACAGCCCCGGATCATGCAGCACGTGGGACGCGTCACGCATATTGAGCTTGGGATCAAGGAATACGACTACCACAGCCTGCGCCACACTCACACAACAAACCTGATCCAAGCGGGCGCGAATATCAAATATGTCCAAGAACGCCTGGGACACAAAAACGTGCAGGTTACACTAAATATTTATGCCCATGTCACCGACCGGCTCAGAGACGAGCAGAAAAAAATTCTCAACAGATTATAAAATCGCCCACAAATTTGCCCACCGTCAAAACAACGGTGGGCAAAACGTGGGCAAAAATTAAATTTCACTTCATAAAATTGTTTTGCGAGCAAATAAATTAATGCTCAAAAACGCCTGCAATCAACGCTATAGCGCTATTTCATAGCTTCCTCGACGGAAGCAGTAAACGCCGATTTTACGTAATTTCCCACCCGTCTGTGCGCTGCGCGTAAGCTACCGAACAAACCCTGTCACCTCTTATTACTACACAAACACTGCAGCCATATTCAGCTGCAGTGTTTCTCTATTCAAAACCTGTTATTATGTTAATATATCTTTACCGGCATAAAAGCAATAACATTACCGCAGTATTAACAATATATTTTATTACAACCCTCCATCAGCGCATTGGATATTATGTGAGCCCGGACAACGAGCGCATTACCAAATCTACATCTTTGCTTTCAAGCTCCTGTATAATATGAAGATATGTTTTTTGTGTTGTCGTCATACTCGCATGGCCGAGACGGCGTGCCACACTTGCAATCGAAACTCCGGCAAATAAGAGTAACGAAGCATGTGTATGCCGAAGACCGTGAACGGATATAATAGGAATATTTGCGCTGCAACAATGGCGGCTTGCTTTCCATTCGTCAATACCAACTTCGATAGGCAACGCGACAATCAGCTCCCTTGCCAGTCTGCTGTCTTTGGATTTTTCGGCGGTTTCAACTGCGTTCCACAATTCGGCACGGTCTTTCCATTCTTCGGGTGCGTTTGGAGGCAGAAATACTTCGCTGTAAACACAGCCCTGCTTACGGGTATAGTCGTGTTGAACACCGTCATAGTCGTTATATATCCGCGAACAAGACGCATAGGCCGCGGCAGCCGCAGCCGAGCGGCCGATGCCTCGGCTTATCATTTTTGCTTCAAAGTGATATATTGCTATAAATATTACTCCCTTCTGCCCGACAGCGAGCAGTTTTGGTTCTTTTACCAAAAGAACATGGGCAGCCTGCGCCCATATGCAAAAACTAAAGTAATTAGTTTTTGCAGTCAGTCGAACATGACGGAATAATTCCGTCATGCGTTGCGAAAGCAACGCTCGGCTATTATTTCATAATAACGCGTTCGGCTGAACGGATAATCCGCAGAGCGAATTATCCGCGCCCTCCGCAGGAGCGCACGGCTGCCGCCGCACGGCGGCAGTACCACCACGCCTCAGGGCTCCCGCAAAGGCTTGCCTTTGTGGGAAAGAGGAGCAATTGCGTCTCGGGCGAAGTCTTTTCCGCTTGCGGAAAAGCGAGCCAAAGACGCGAATT
This sequence comes from uncultured Monoglobus sp., assembly GCA_947630505.1. Taxonomy (GTDB): domain Bacteria; phylum Bacillota; class Clostridia; order Monoglobales; family Monoglobaceae; genus Monoglobus. Next base: position 3,530 of record CANRHV010000110.1, read on the forward strand.
GCGACGTGGTGAGTAAGTGCGCCCTTCGGGAATATTTAAGCGCTCCGAATACTCGGAACGCTTAAAAAGTTTCAGTTCTATCTCAAAATATCATAAAGATACTTTTCCGGTTCATCAAGTTTCATAGACACAATTCCAGGGAAG
>CANRHV010000111.1 GCA_947630505.1 uncultured Monoglobus sp.
TGAGCAACACGCTCAAGCTGCTGCACCCGTTCATGCCGTTTATTACCGAGGAAATTTGGCAGGCGCTCCCGCACGAGGGCGAGAGCATAATGATATCAAGCTTCCCGGTATACGATCCCGAGCTCAAGGACGAAAACGCCGAGAGCGAGATGCGTATGATCATGGACGCGATAAAAGGCGTGCGCAACATCAGAAACGAGATGAACGTACCGCCCTCAAAGAAGGCCGCGCTCTATATCGTGACCGAAAAAGGCGCGACGTTTGAGAAGGGAGACAGCTTTTTTAAGAAGCTCGCCTCGGCTTCGGAAGTCAACATTTGCGCAGACAAGAGCGGCGTTCCCGAAAACGCGGTCTCGGTCGTTGTGCCGGGAGCGGAGATCCTGCTGCCGGTCGACGAGCTGGTGGACAAGGAAAAGGAGCTTGACCGCCTGAGCAAAGAGAAGAAACGTCTTGAGAGCGAGATCAAGCGCGCCGAGGGCAAGTTGAGCAACAAGGGCTTTACCGAAAAGGCTCCCGCCAAAGTGGTGGAAGAAGAGCGCAAAAAGGCCGAAAAGTACAGCGAGATGCTTAAAACCGTGCTTGACAGTATAGAGAAATTAAAATAAATATTATTTCGGGCGGTGGATAACCGCCCGATTCAATGACTTAATAAGACGATAATAAGGAGAAAAACATGATTTTTAAACCCGCGGATATTCTTATACCGAAAAATATCGACTTTGAAAAATGGAGCGTGGTGGCCTGCGACCAGTATACATCCGAGCCCGATTATTGGGAAAAAGCCGCGAAGATCATCGGCGGCGCGCCTTCAACTCTCGACATAATATTTCCCGAGGTTTATCTTGATGAGCCCGGCGGCATTGATCGGATCGAAAAAATCAACGAAACCATGAGCCGCTACCTTGCCTTGGGAATATTCGAGGAACTTAAAAATTCGTATGTCTATGTGGAGCGGGCGCAGTCAAACGGCAGAACGCGGCGCGGGCTCATAGGCATGGTCGACCTTGAGGAATACGATTTCAGACGCGGTTCCCACTCAAAGATACGCGCCACCGAAGGCACGATAATCGAGCGTATCCCGCCCCGCAAGAAAATACGCATAAACGCGCCCCTTGAGCTTCCCCATATCCTGATGCTGATCGACGATCGGGAAAAATCTGTGATCGAGCCTTTGACGGAGCGCAAATCGGAGCTCAGAAAGCTTTATGATTTTGACTTGATGCTCGACGGGGGCAGAATTGCCGGATACCTTGTGCCCGAGAGCGAGCATGAGAGGATAACGAGCGCGATCACGGCCCTTGGGGATAAAGCGGAATTTGAGAAAAAATACGGCGTTTTCAATAAAGACGTTATGGTGTTCGCGGTGGGCGACGGGAACCATTCGCTGGCGACCGCCAAATCCTGCTGGGACGAGATCAAAAAGGGCTTGACCGAAGCTGAGGCCGAGAGCCATCCCGCGCGCTACGCGCTTGTGGAGCTTGAGAACATTCATGACGAAGCGCTGGAGTTTGAGCCTATACAGCGGGTGCTGTTCGACGTCGACCCAGAGGACGTGATGAGAGCGCTGCAGAAGCGCTACCCGCGCGCTTCCACGGAGAGAAACGGCGGCCACAGAATACGCTATAAATACGGAAAAAACCGCGGCGAGATCCATATCAAAGACGGCGCGGGAAATCTCGCGATCGCCACCGTTCAGGATTTTCTGGACGAGTACATAGAAAAAAACGGCGGCCGCGTGGATTATATTCACGGCGACGATGTGGTTGAAACTCTCACGGACGCCGAGAACACTGTCGGATTCATGGTTGACCCGATGGAAAAGTGCCGGCTGTTTGAGTGTGTTATAAAAGACGGTTCGCTGCCTCGAAAAACCTTCTCTATGGGCGTGGCTGCCGACAAGAGATACTATCTTGAGTGCAGGAAGATAAGGTGATAAAATGGCGAAAAAACATGTTAAAACCAACGCGATGCGCATACTCGAGACCGCGGGTCTTGACTTTGAGACCATGTTTTACGAATGCGGCGAATTTACCGACGGCGTGACCGTGGCGGGCAAGCTGGGGCTTGACCCCGGATCGGTCTTTAAAACGCTGGTGACCGAAAACAAGGCGCATGAAAATTTTGTGTTTGTGGTCCCGGTGGCAAAGGAGCTTGACCTAAAAAAGTGCGCGGCTGCCGCGGGACAAAAGGCTCTTGAGATGATACATGTCAAAGACATCACCCGAGTCACGGGATACATCCGAGGCGGATGCAGCCCGATAGGAATGAAAAAGCAGTTCCCGACGGCCATCGACAAGTCTGCGGAGCCGCTCGATCAAATCTATTTCAGCGGCGGCAAACGCGGCGTTCAAATAAAAATGAGCCCTATTGATCTGAAAAACCTGATCAGCGCGAAATTCGCCGATATAACAAGATAATTATGTAGGCGGCGGAGAATTTTCCTCGCCGCCTTTAAGGTCTTTTGGGGGCAGTATTTAAATGTATTAAAATTCACCTAAGCGCCGCCCAAAAGCCTTACATTATATATAACCGTTTTAAGGCGGCGAAAAACGCAAACTTAAACAAATTATTTTAATTATACGCCTATTTTATCTGTTTTTAACAATTCGGGAAAACAAAATTCTAAATAATTGTGAAAAATTACTCGTTCTGCTGCTCCCGATTTTGTTTTATAAATTCCTCGATCCCTTTGTAGATCGCTTCGGCAAGCGATTGCTGATATTCCTCGGTTTTAAGTTTTTCAAGCTCGGTCGGATTGGATAGAAATCCGCATTCCACAAGAGCCGCGGGTACCTTCGCGTTTTTTAAAATATATATTCCCGACTCGTTCCGCTTCGCCTCTCGGCTGTTTTCGGGATCAATATTTTCTCTGAGCGACTTTTGAATAATCTCACCCAAGACCTTGCTTTCCTCACCGTTTTGTGAATAAAACACCTGCGCGCCGCTGTATTTCGGCTCCGAAAACTTGTTCATGTGTATGCTGATAAACAGATCCGCGTCCGCCTTGTCAAGCACATCGAGCCGATAGCGCAGATCGTCTCTTTTGACAAATTTGCCGTTTGCTCCCGGAACGTCCGGAGCGTCGCCCTCCCGCGTCATAACGGCCGCCCCGCCGTTAGATGCGATAATATCCCTCAGCTTGAGCGAGACGTTCAAATTAAGCTCTTTTTCAAGCACGCCCCCGCACGAAGCTCCCCCGTCCTGTCCTCCGTGGCCGGGATCGATCACCACCGTCATGGCCGGGCTGTCGGCGTTGGTTCGGATCGGCTCCGCGGCGTTTGTTTTAAACAGCAGAACAACGGCGGCAGCAGTCAGAAGAGCGGCGGTCATGACCCAGATCACTCCGGATATTTTAAACGTTTTAAACATAATAAACACCTGCCTTTCATACATGTATATTCGCGGAAAAAATATTAATACATAAATTTTAAAAATATGATAAAGTTAGCAAATAAGAGAAAATCGATTATTTTGATTAAATAATCGCTTATAATCACTTATAAATCAATGTGAGCCGTTTTGACTTTTACATTTAATCTATGTATAATTATCAATGTTGTCGCCGCGTGCGGCATTTTGATGGAAAGATGTGGGAGTTTAGCTCAGCTGGGAGAGCATCTGCCTTACAAGCAGAGGGTCATAGGTTCGAGCCCT
>CANRHV010000112.1 GCA_947630505.1 uncultured Monoglobus sp.
TGAACCTCGCCCACAAAGTCAAAATATCCGGGCGTGTCGAGAATATTCAGCTTGTTGCCGTTCCACTCGCAGGACGCCAGCGCCGCGGAGATCGAAAACTTGCGCTTGATCTCCTCGGGATCAAAGTCCATAACGGCCGTGCCGTCCTGAGTTTTGCCCATTCTGTCGATGTTTCCGGCGGTGTAGAGCATTGCCTCCGCCAGACTTGTCTTGCCGGCGTTGCCGTGGCCCAACAGACAGAAGTTTTTGATTTTTGAAGTTTCGTAAACTTTCATAGATTTACCTCCGATTATGTAAAATTATTAATATAAACGTATTGAAATTATGCCTTAACTATTTAATTTTACATCATATTGCTCAAAAAGGCAACCGAATAATAACCAATAATTATAAATATTTTTATGCAGTTTGCACAAATTTAATTTTCGCCTAAAAAACAGAAAAGCCCTTGACCTGCAAGGGCGGTATTTACGCGGCATTTTCTCATGCCGCGAGAGCGGATTTCGCGTTACGCTCGGGCTTTGCCGCGGCGTTTTCTCTTTGGGCAATGTCACGGCGGAACAAAAAGCCGAACACGGTCCTGATAAGCGGCTGGATAAAAAACAGCTGCGAGAAAAACGCGAACGGGAAGTTAAAGCACACGAGCTTCAGCCAATTCGCGAGCAGCGTGAAAATATTAAATCCCTCGTGATAAGGATAATAAAGCCACGCGGCGATAAAGCTCATCGCGGGGCACATAAGTCCGACGGTCGCGCAGATTATCGCGGTCTCGAAAAGCGCGGGATGGGTTTTGCGCGGATCGAACACCTTTGCCGCCAGTTTAAACGAACAAGGGCTTCCCATAAGCACCTCAAGCGAATAGGCCAAAACGAACTCAATGGCAACGACCGCCCATATCGGCATCGGGAAACCGAACACGCTGACGCCGCCCATTGAGCGGATCGCCCCGAGGACGCTCGTCTCTCCGGTTAGCGACATAAAGGTTCCCCCGTTTATAACGTACAGACTGTAAAACACATAGGCGTGGACCGTCACAATAACGGTCAGAAACGCGAACACCATTCTCTGGAACTGATTATTCGGCATGAATATACCTCGTCTTTCTAAAAAATCAACAGCTATTATTTTAGCCGCATTTTTCGAAAATTTCAAAGGGAATTATTAACAAAATTCCTGAGCCCGCCGTCTAAAACATTTGGATTTTTAAATAAAAACGCCCGGCCGAACGTAGTGATTAGTGATTAGCGAATAGTAAATAGGGCGGGCAGATAATATCCGCCCCTACGGATTTGGCGCACTTTGGTCAATATTCTGGCTCTCCTCCTTTTAAGGGGGGGAGAGCTGCCAACTTAGAGACTAGGAAATAGTATCTAGAGACTAGGCTCGCCCCTTGGGGAGTGCTGTCTGCGGCTTGTCCGCAGACTGAGAGGGGTCAACGTAGAGACTAGGAAATAGGTACTAGATACTAGAAATATCTCGCGGAGATATCCAATGATTACCTCCCTAGTTCCTAGTCCCTAATCACTAGCGCCTATGTTAACCCCTCTCCGTCAGGCTTCGCCTGCCACCTCTCCCCAAGGGGCGAGGCACATATAGATTTCCAAAAATCATTTTTTACTCTGTGGTGATTATCGCGGTGTTGTTTGATTCGTCCCATTCTACGGTATAGCCTAAGTTTTCGGATAGGAAACGCAAAGGCACAAAGGTTTGGTCGTTGATAAGGCGAGCGGGGACATCCATAGTGGTTTCCGCGCCGTTAACATAGGCGGTAGTGTTGTCGATTGAAAATGTGACGGTATTTTCGCCGCCATCCCGAGTGCTTATCTTTGCTACTGCGGTTTGAACTGCGTCGTTCCAATCGACCTCGGCGCCCATTTGTTCGAACAGGAAACGCATTGGCACAAGTGTTCGATCATTTTCCATAACCGGCGGCTGACTAAAGCCGAGGATATTGCTGTTTAGTTTCACATAAACGCTGTTTTGGGGCAGGTATTTGTCTATATCACTTTTTAATATATAGTTTTTATCCCACGAATAACGCAGGGTGTCGGCGGCGTTTAATTCGGGAAAAGCTATATTAAAGCCGGTCATATATATGCCGTCATTGGATACCCAAAATTTGCAGCCGGGATCCTCTCGTAAGTTATTGTTGGCGACCCAATAATATTCTCCCACCAAATTTAATATTTGTTGATTTTCCGTGTTGGCATACGCCAAATCGACCTTTGGTATATTCACATCCTCATATACGATCCGATCTCCGATACCGTCGTTTTCAAAAGTGTATATATTCAGGTCTTTTAAAGTTATCGTATTTGTGCCGTTACATATAGGTACGTTTTCAAGCTCACTCCTCTCTGCCCAGTTTTCCAAATCACTTGACGAGTACACCTTTTCAACCACATCATCCGCTGTTGCCGACCAAACATTCTCCCTCAAAAAGGTCTTGTTTGATATTTTCACATAATATATTCCGTTAATATATGACATCGCTCTGACATACCAATCAAATTTTATTTTCTTCACAAATTGGAAATCGCTGTCCAGTATATATAACCAACCCTCTTTTTCGAGGCATCTTCCGCTTTTGCTGGTGTTATCGTACACATTTGAGCGCGCCAAATATACTCCGTCCGCCCACTTTATTTCATCCATATAGCCGGCTCTGCTAGACAAATCGTAGCTCTCCCTGTCATTAAACAAATTTACACTTTTGTAGTTTTCAAAATCCTCGGTAAAACACTGTTCAAAATCGCCGGAATCATTTTCTTTTTTCACTAAATATCCGTTGCCCACATATTGAATGTCCTTTATATCCGTGCGGACCTCGCCGTTTATATATGTTTCGGCGCTGTTTCGATCAATAAGATGAACAATGCTCGGATCATCTACCGTGTCGGCATATACCGCCGAACCGATCAAACATACTATTATAAATATTGAGAATATCTTTTTCATGTATAATCTCTCCTTATATTAAATTGGAACCCCTCTCCGTCTTTTCGCCTACGGCGAAAATCCACCTCTCCCCAAGGGACGAGGCAATCGGGCAGATAATATCCGCCCCTACGGCGTTTTGCGCACTTTGGTCGAGGCCTTGGCTCGCCCCTTGGGGATAATTAGCAAGCTTGCTTGCGGGTTCAAAGCTATCTTTCAAAATTGCTTGCAATTTTGACCAAGAGCTTCATTAATGCTGGCGCCGGAGGCGACTGAGAGGGGTTCCTAGTCCCTAGTCACTAATCTCTAGTACCTGTGTTAACCCCGATTTTCCGGGTTGTGCTCTTATATAATAAGACGACAAAACTTTGCAAAAAGTTCCCGCTTTACAAAAATTTGCGCAAAAAATACGCGGCAAGTATATTTTATCATATTGTTTTAAAAAGAGCAATTAAAAAAATACCGCTTTCGATTTTGAAAACGGTATTTATATCAAGTCGAAAGGGTTTTTCGAATGTTTTTAAGTTAGTAATCGCTAATCTGCGCCCTTTTAAAAGCTCCGGTCTTTCCGGAGTTCGGGCTTTTTTCGAAAAATACGCGCTTGACGAGTGACAGAGAAGTATATCCGCGCCGGTCTGTTTGGCTTTGGCCTCCGCCACGGTGACCATTTTATGAGCTACTGTCCCGGTGAACAAAATCATAATATTAGGGGAGCC
>CANRHV010000113.1 GCA_947630505.1 uncultured Monoglobus sp.
GCCGGCAGTTCCCACGGAGGCACCGTCCGAAGCGCCGAGCGCCGAGCCGTCGGAAGCTCCGAGTGAGGAACCTTCCGCGGCGCCTTCACGAGGTCCTGTTGTAAATCCCACGGCTGAACCGAGCGCAGCGCCTACCGCATCACCAAGCGCGGCACCTTCAAGCGTTCCCACAAATGAACCGACAGCCGCGCCTACAACAGAACCTACAGCCGAACCTTCCGAGGCTCCCACGGCGGAACCGACGGCTGCGCCTACTGCGGAATCGACAGCAGAGCCTACTGCGGAACCGACGACCGAACCTACCGAGGCGCCGACAGCCGCGCCTACCGCTGAACCGACAGCCGCGCCTACCGAGGCGCCGACAGCCGCGCCTACCGCTGAACCAACAGCCGCGCCTACCATGGAACCGACAGTTGTACCTACTGCGGAACCGACAGCCGTACCTACCGAGGCTCCCACAGCTGAACCGACGGCCGAGCCTACGCTTGCTCCTTCGGCTGTGCCTACGGAGACACCCTCTGCGGTTCCCGCGTTATACAAACTGATTTATAACGCCAATGGCGGCATTGGAAATGTTCCGACAGACCCGAACGGCTACATGAGCGGCAGCACGGCGGCTCTTGCAAGCAGCGGCGGAATTTCAAGAGAAAACGCCGTATTAATAGGCTGGAGCCTGACGCCGGTTAATAATATCATCACAAACGCGGCGGAAGAAGCGGCGGCAGATATCGTTGATTCGGTAACGTTTACTGACAGCGACATCATCGTATACGCGGTTTGGGCGATAGATGTGAACGGAGAAACAAACGGGGAATCTCCGGAGACAACGGCATTGCCGGGAGCCACCGCGGAGCCCGGGAACCGTTCCGACAACGTTCCGGACTATAGGCAGGTTCTCTACGACCTGAACTATAACACGGATAAAAAACCGCCTGTTGACAGTCATGAGTACATGAGAGGCGAGACGGTGACGGTAACGAGTGAGATACCTTCAAGAACCGGATATAACTTCCTCGGCTGGGCCAAAAATTCCGCAGCGACTGTTCCCGATTACACGGCGAATGACACGTTCGCAATCCCCGATGACGGAGAGATCCTTTACGCGGTATGGAAAGCCAGAAGCACAGGCGGAGGTTCCGGCGGAGGCGGAGGAACATGGGGAACCGAAACAAATCCCACAACACCTCCCGCGTCGACCGCCCATCCCACATCGGCGCCAACTGCGGTTCCCACGCCTACGCCCACTCCGAGACGCGGAGGCGGCGGAGGAGGAGGCGACGATATCGCCACGGCGAGCATGAGCGGCAAAAGCATGAACTCTGCCAGCCTTAACCGTGAGGACCACTACGCCTACATAATCGGTTATCCCGAGGGTGACGTTCGACCCGAGAACAACATAGCGCGCGACGAGGTCGCGACGATATTCTTCAGAATGTTGACCGACGAGGCAAGAGCGGCTTACTGGACACAGTACAATCCGTACACCGATGTGCCGATCGACTTATGGTCATGCAACGCCGTGTCTACCATGAGCAACGGCGGAATACTTACCGGATACCCCGACGGAAGCTTTATGCCGACCGCGTATATCACGAGAGCCGAGTTCGCGGCGATAGCGGCCAGGTTCGACAGCGGGGAAACGAGCGGTGCATCGTCGTTCAGCGATATCGGCGGCCACTGGGCCGAGGCGTATATCATAAGAGCGGCGGAGCTGGGATATATAAACGGCTATGAGGACGGAACATTCAGACCGGATCAATATATCACGAGAGCCGAGGCTATGACGCTGATCAACAACATACTTGAAAGACACGTGGGCGTTGACGGCATGCTTGAGGGAATGGTGACGTTTAGCGACAACAGCGACCCGAACGCGTGGTACTACACGGTTGTCCAGGAGGCGACAAACTCGCATTATTACGCGAGACCGAACGCGGCGTCAATAGAGACTTGGTCAGCCATGAGAACGCCCCGCGATTGGGCACAGCTTGAGAAAGAGTGGTCGACAGCCGGCAGCGCCGGCAGCGAAGCCTCGGTATATGATAGGGACTAGGAAATAGGACCTGGGAACTAGGAACTAGGGCATGACACCTCATCCGATTTTTTGCCCGAACGGGCAAAAAACCACCTTCCCCTCAAGGGGAAGGCAAGAGAGGCTTCCCCTTGAGGGGAATCTGTCAAGCGGAGCTTGACTGATGAGGTGTCACCCCGGTGTCCCGGCTCGCCCCTTGGGGGAGAGCCGGCGCCGAAGGCGACTGAGAGGGGTTTGTATTCCGAATCACTATGTTAACTCCTCTCCGTCTTTTTGCCTACGGCAAAAATCCACCTCTCCCCAAGGGGCGAGGCAAAAAAATAGCGTTCCCGATTTGGGAACGCTATTTTGATTTGCTTTATTCTCTGTCGATAAGGCCGAAGAAGAATTTTTCTTTTCTCGGCGTGTCGATCACCCGCACGGGCTTTATCTGGTTCTCGGAGATGCCCTTCAGCATCATCATGTCGCGGTAAAGGTAATAGGTCTCCTGCTGCAAAAAGCAAAGCTTTAGCGGCAGCAGCAGCTTATCCTTTATCTTCGCGCCATATGACGGGTTGGCAATTCCCATCTTTTCATCGCATATATCGCGGTAATGCTCGAGCTTTTCTTTTGGAATGTGCTTTTCGGGCTCCATAAAAATAACATAGCGTCCGGGCAGAGCGTCGGTGTCGGCGTATAGGCTGAAATCCGTGATCGCCTCTCCCGTGGCTTTTTCGAACTTGCGCACGACCCATGCGGCGGCCGCCTCGTTTGTCTTTTCGCCCGCAATGTTGACCATCTGGTTCTTGCGGTACTTGAACAGCAATCTCGGAGATTCGCCGTCGTAACCCGCAACCTCGACAACATCGCCAAGGCGGTAGCGGTAAAAGCCTGCGAGGTTGGTGACAACTATCTCGTATTCGCGTCCGACCTCAAGCTCGTCAAGGTCAAGTGTTTTTGTCGGGTCGTTGCTGTCGTCATCAACCGGAATGAACTCGAAAAAGCCGTTTGCGGGAATTACCGTGCTCTCTGTTTTTCCCATCTCCATACTGGTTGAAATTGGTCCCTCGGACGCGCCGTAGCTGTTAAAATATATCGGTATGCTGCCCGAGTAACGCTTCATCTTTTGGGTGTACGAAGCGAATCCGCCGCCTCCGATCGCCGAAAGGTAATCGCAGTTTTGCCAGATTTTCGGGATAACGGGCTCGTCAAAGCCTTTTTCAAAAACCGCTCTAAGCTCCGCCGCTCTTTCGGGATCGGGCCTCAGCTGACTATTCGCCTCCGCGCGGAAATCCTCGTCAATCTCCGCGGCGGGGTCGAGCTTTCCGGCTTCTATGTCATGAACCAGTGAGCGCCAATTGGATTCTATATAGTACATGGTATCCACAAGAGCTGTCATAAACGGCGCGACCATGCATACGATATTGCGCTCCTTGAGCGCGTAAAACGCGCGCAGATACTTTTGATTGAATTTTTTACCCTCGGGGTACATAACCTCTATGGGCAGCGGAAGAATATAGTGCATAAACGGTTTTTTCTTAATGAATACCGCTGACGATATCGGTCC
>CANRHV010000114.1 GCA_947630505.1 uncultured Monoglobus sp.
TGGCTGGCGTTAGGAGCTTTGGTCTCTGCCACGGTTATCTTTCCGCTCGCGATCTTGCTGTTCTCGGCTCCGCTCTTTACGGCTATCGCCTTTATGGTCTTTGTCTCGGTCAATGTTATCGGACCGGTGTAGAGCGTGGAGGTTTCGGTCGGCGCGCTGCCGTCGTCGGTATAGTATATCGCCGCGCCCTCGGTCGCGCAGGTCAGCGTCACCGTCTTGCCTCCGATAAAGCTCGATATGCTTATCTTCGGCGTCTCCGCCGTGCCGCTCGTCTGCTCTTTCGCCGACACCGTCACGCTGAATGCCGCCGAAAATCCGTTATGCGAAACGCTTATCGTCTGACTGCCCGCATAGTTCGGGTCGTAGCCCGAGACGGTGTAATCTTTGATCTCCTCACTCGTGTCGTTATTATAGAGCGCGGTTACGATCATGCCGCTTGTGTCAAGCGCCTCGCCCTGTATGTATGAGCGCTTGTCGGGCTTCTTGGTTATCTCGATTCCCGTCAGCTTCTTGGCCTCGACATATACCGAAAAACTTGTGGTAAAGCCGTTATATTCGACCGTCACATTCTGCATACCGAGCTTTGACGGGTCAAAGCCGCTCAGCGTGTAGTCGGTGATCTCCTCAAACGTGCCGTCGCTGTATATTCCCTCAACGATCAAGCCGTCGATATTAAGCGCGGTCCCTTCGGTAACAGTCAAATTATTCGGCGTTGATTTAATTCTTATACCGTTTAAAACAACGGGAACCTTTGTCGGCTCGGGCGTGTCCGTCGGAACCGCGGTAGGTATCGCCGTCGGCGTGGACGTGGGCGCCGTCGTCGGTGTGGCTGTAGGCGCCGCCGTTGGTGTGGCTGTAGGCGCCGCCGTTGGTGTGGCTGTGGGCGTCGGCGTTGGTGTGGCTGTGGGCGTCGGCGTTGGTGTGGCTGTGGGCGTCGGCTCCGGGGTCGGAGTCTCTGGCGGCGAGGTGTATGTCACATTAACAGTCACATCCTGCGCGGGCATTATGAAATTCAGTCCGTTAACCGGAATATCCGAGCCGTCGGCGCCCGTGACCTTCATGTCTACGTTCGAGCCCTCAATGTAAGGCGTTCCTTCATATTTGACGATCTTTCCCGCTTCAATGGCATAGGATTTAACGTTATCCCTAATTAACGTGAACGATACGATTGTTCCGGCTGTGCTTCCGCTGTCAAACCAGAAGTATACAATATCGCCCGCTTTGGCGCTGTATGTTTCGGGAACCTCAACGTCGCCGTTTCTTATATTCAATGTGTACGAAAGCGCCTTTTTAGTCGGATTGTCGGTGCCGAGTCCCGTTTGAGCGTTGATAGTCAGGGTGTTATCCTGGCCATCTACTCCGCCCGACTGACCGGCTCTTACCTTGATCTTGCAGTCGTAGGGAGCGTAAACCGCGATAACGTTATTGAGGTCAACATCCCACTGAGCCATTGTGCCTTTTCTCAGGATAATTCTGCCGCCGTCATAGTTCTTCGCGCTTCCGAGCTTGGGAGCCGTTCCCTCGCCCTTGCTGTATACGGTGATATTCTTGCTGCCGAATGTTGTATTATACGCGATCTCGGGATCGTCTTGTGGTATGCCGAAGCTTATATCCAGATTGTCGTCAACGTACTGCTCGCGTATATACTTGTAAAAACCGGCTTCATCCTCAACGGGCGTCAGATCCGCAGCCTCGGCAGTCGCGTCGGAAGCGAGCGCCGCGGGCGCCTGCGTGGGCGCGTCGGGCTCAACCAAACCATATTCCTGCGTGAAGCTCATAGCCGTCAGCCAGAATCCGTTTGTGCTGCCCTTGCCGCCCACCTGGATCGTCTCGCCCGCTTTCAGGTCGTATGTGTAATCCTTCGAAAGTCCGCCGTCGGCCGTGCAGTATGTCTCGGATACCGCCTCGGCGCTTCCTACCTTGATCATTACGCTGCGCAGATTACCGTTCTTGTCGGTCGCCTCTCCTGATGAGTGTATCGTGAACGCCAGCGTTCCGGCATCCTCCGCCTTATACTTGAAGTACCAGTTGGCGCTGCCTGCCAGGTTCAGATATGCCGTCTTGCCTTCGTTTATTTTTTCGTTTGTGGCGACGGTGATATGCTTGCCGGCCGAGCCGCAGATCGTAATTCCGTCGACCGTCTGCTCGGAGGCGACTTCTTGGCCATTGTCCGCGAACGCCGCCCAAGCCTCGGATGAGAAATCCCATACCTTGGTTCTGTTCACGGCCGTCAATTCGCCGTTGCCGCCCGTCACATTGAGTTTTGCCTTATACTTGGTTATCTCGGGCGTTGCCGTCGAAGCCGGCTCGGGGGTCGACGCGCTTTCGTTATAGTGTATTATAGCTCCGGTCAGATTTTCGTTATCGGATCCGATCGCGATTTCGCCCCATTTGGCTGCGTCTCCGCCGTAATAAACCTCATGGATCCTGATGCAGCTTGAGAACGCTGAATCTTCGATCGATACAACGCTTGCGGGTATGCCGACCGTCAACAGTCTTTCGCAATTCTCAAAAGCATATGAACCGATAGTCGTGACGCTTTCGGGGATATTTATGCTCTCAAGACTTCTGCAGCCGCTGAAAGTTCCGGAATCAATAGCGCTTATTCCTAAAGGCAGATGCGCGCTTTTCAGATTTCTGCAATAATGAAACGCATATGAACCTATACTTTTTACGCCGTCCGATATATTTATAGTCGTCAAGCCGTTACAATAACGGAACGCTTCATTTCCTATGCTTACCACACTGCCCGGTATATCAATGGTTTCCAAATTATCACATGCATAAAACGCATTATCGCCAATGCTCGTCAGACCGTTCGGCATATCTATGCTTGCCAAATTGCCGCAATCATAAAACGCATTATCGCCAATACTTACCAAACTGTTCGGTATATCAATATTTGTTAAATTGTGACAATTTTGAAACGCAGCGCTGCCAATGCTTGTCACGCCTTCTGACAGCGTAACGCTTCTAAGTCCGCCGCAGCCCGAGAACATATTATCTCTGATCGCGGTGATGCCGCTGCCCAAGCTTACATAGTCAAGATTTTCGCAGCCGTAAAATACCTTGTCGCCAATTGTTGTCACATTGTCCGGTATCACGATCTCCTGCAAATTGCCGCAGCTGTCAAACACCCAATCCTCAATGGTTCTAAGGCTGCTTGGCAGCGTTATGTTTCGCAAAGAGGCGCAGTCTCTGAAGGCCGCATAACCTATGGATGTAACCGGGTAACCGTCTATTTCTTCGGGAATATATATGCTTTGGGGAGATCCTTTATATCCGGTGATCTTTATCTCACTGCCTATGATCTCATATTCAAGCACGCTCTTCGAGTCGGGCATAGAAGTAGGATCGGGCGTATAAACGGGCGCCTCTGTTGCGGGCGTCTCGGGCGCGGAAGTCCCTGACGGGTCAACCGTCTTGATCGCGAGCGAGTGAACATACGAGGCCGCGTCAAACTTGAGCGTTACAACAGCCTTATCTGTGCCGCCGTAGTAAAGGTCAATCGCCTGACCGTCGGTTACCGCGCTGAGGTCTGCCGAATCGATGACTTCGTC
>CANRHV010000115.1 GCA_947630505.1 uncultured Monoglobus sp.
GGGGAGCCGATTTTGTTTTTAAAATCACCGGGACATTGGGTGAACACCTTGCATTTGCAGCCGTATTTTTTGCAGATCTCTTTGTATCGGCAGTGCATTCTGTCATGCCCGCCGACAATCACGATGCTCATTATTTTTGCTCCTTTCAACATAGCGATTAGTGATTAGTGATTAGCGAATAGTAATTAGGATCCCCATCAATCGGCTGCGCTGACAGCCCCTCGGGGGCGCCGCAAAACTCCGTAAAAAATCCGCTCCCGATTTGGTCGGGAACGGATTTTTAATTCTGCTTACTTAATCGTATACGGCTCGCACAGAGGCGTTATATTGTCGCGGCTGTCCCAAATGAACACTTTGGTTTCGCCGCTCGCGGGCTTTGTGTATTCAAGCGTTTGGCTTCCGCTCTTGTCGGCGTCAAATATGCTCGCATTTGTTATCGCCTCGTTCTCATAAGTGGCGATAACTATAACCGCCTCGCCGTCTCCCGCAGTGTAATCAACCTTAACTCCGCCATCGGTAAACTCCGCGTTTGTTATCACATAGGAATCTGGCAGCGGCTTATCCGACGGCAAAGGCTCACCGCCGACTAAAATCTCGACCGAGCCGAGAGTGTCGTCATACTCATAGATCACGGCATGGCTGCCGTCCGCCGCGGTAACGGTCATAGCGGGCTTTGCCGCGACAGTGACCACGCCGCTTTGCTCCTCAATCGCTTCAGCCGCGGCCTCGGCGCTCTGCGCTTCCGCGAAAGACGGAACATCAGCCTCTGTCATGGTATGCTCGTTTCTCTTTGTCGTCAAACCGTGGCCGAGCCTTGTCAGCTCATCGCAGAACCACTGCGATATCAGCTGCGCGCCGAAGTAGTTGATATGCGTGTCGTCGGTCGTGCCGGCGGCGTAATACTGCGATTTGGCGAATTCTCCGGCCGCGACATCCAAAAATCTTGAGTCATGCGCCTTAACGTAGTTATATATATCCTTCGCGCTCTCAACGCCGACCTTGGTGTTATATGCGACAACCTTGCCGTAGAGGTCGACGACCGGTAGGCCCAGCTCTTTGCCCAGTTCTTTTGTGGCGTTCACGTACTGCTCAAGACTGCTGTCGCTCGTCTTGCGGCGGCTGATAGAGGTGGTGAGGATCGGAAACGCTCCTTTGTCAAGAGCAACATTCACATAGTTGTCGGTCATGTTCTTCTTATATGCGCCGTCGGTAAATCTGTCGCCCTTCGGGTCGGTGTATCTGGCGGCATCGCCCGATTTTGAGTCATTGTGCCCAAACTGAACTATGAAATAATCACCCGCTTTTATGCCGTTTTTGATCGTGTTGTAGTTGCCTTCCTTCAAAAAGTCAAGAGAGCTTCTGCCGCTGAGCGCCAGATCCTTAACGGTCACGCCTGTGAAGTAGTCGCCCAAAACGGCCGCCCAGCCTGTCTGAGGGAAGCGATTGTTGCCGCCGGTCGCGGGATAGGTGCAGGCCGTCGAGTCGCCGGCCACATAAATTGTCGCTCCGTCCGCCACGGAATAACCATACTCATAGGTTCCCTGAGGCAGGACTTCGGTCTTCGCGCTGTCGTTGTACGCTGTCAGTGTGATCGTACTGTCCGCGCCGACCGGCAGCACCGCATTGTCAACATAGATTATTGTCTCGTCGCCGTTTTTGTTTTCGGCTTTCGCGCAGCTTTCCTTAACGTTGAAATCCGCTGTTTTGGTTTCGCCGCCCGTCGTTACCGACGCGGTGATCGTCTCATTTCCGGTCAGGTTGGTTATTGAGTTTACAAATACAATATGGCTGAGCCGGCAGCCGTCAGAAAGCGTCATTACCACGTCTCCGTCCACGTTTGAGACAGCCGCTCTTCTAAACTCGATCGGCACTATCTTGGGAACGACTATCTTGAACTCCTTTGTGGTCTTTGCCGCGCCTCTCGTGATCTCGGCGGTGAGCGTGACTGTGTTGTCCCGATCAAACGAGGGATTTACCGTTCCGTCGGCGCCCACTATATCGGGGTTGCTGCTGGTCCATGTTATGCTCGTGTTTCTTCTGCCCTTTATCGGCAGCTCCAAATTCTTCTTAACGGCCGATGTATCGCCCAGTGTCAGCGTGTCCGCCGCCGCGTTTACGGCACCCTCGTCGTCGGTGTCCGCGGGAACGACAAGCTCATACGACTTTTTGATCTTTATATTGGGATAGTCCTGATAAGTAAACACAGCGGTGAACGTGACATTTGTGTCCTCTGATCTCGCGTTGACCTCGCCCGATTTGCTTATAACTTCCTCATTCGAGGACTCCCAGCTGACGTCAGCGTAGCCTATCGAGGTCTGCCATCCGTCAAACAGTGCGAGATTGTCATACACCTCTTTTTCCGAGGCGTTGACGCCCTTGATCTCGTCAAAAGGCACCGCGTCGACTTCCTTCTGCACATCCTTGCTCACAAAGTCAACATACACCGTGATGTCCTTGTCGGGCATGGTGAATGTGCTTTGCGTCATGTCTTCGCTTTTTGAAAGCTCCACGTTCTCATCGTCAAGGCGCACATTGCCCAAAAGGCCGTTTTCGTTTGCCTCGGCCTTGACAGTCACGGTCTCACCGGTGTTGGCGGGAGTCGACACGATTTCTTTAAATGTCAAGCCGTATATGTTAGGCTTTGTTCCGCCGAACCAGAAAAAATATGTGCCGGGAACAACCTTAAACTCCACGATCATAGCCGCGTTTGCGTCACTGTTTGTGTAATCGACAATTAAATTGTCAAAGTCGGCCGCACTTGCCACTTTTACGTTTTTACCTGTGTTGAGGGTCACGGCTACTCCTATCTCACCCGCGCGCTCGGTTTCTATTTTATAGGCCGCGCCTTCCATCGAGAAAGTTCCGTCATCATTCTTTGTTACCTTGCCGTTATTCTTTGCCTGAAATCCGCCGGTGAATGTTATGCCGTCAACGCTCGCGCCTTTTTTTGACCCGTTATCCTCCGCGGCGGTTATGGTTATACCGTCAAACGCCTTAACGGCCGCGTTCGCCTTCAGGCCTCCGCTCGGCGCCTGCCATACGTCAGGATTTGCGGCGGATACGGGAAACGCCGCGAATATTGTAAAAACCATCATCACGGCCAGCGCCATGCACAGCATTTGTCCTAACTTCTTTTTCATACTTACACTCTCCTCTTTTATTTTTTACGCCGCCCACGCGGCAAATTATTTACACTTGTTTATTGTAACATAATTTGCTTTAAAAGTAAATATGATTTTTGTAAATTTTTTTGCATATATGATCAAAAAGAGCGCCCCCGTTTTGGGAACGCTCTTTTGTTTGGTCTTGATTTGATGCCCGTCTGCCTCCTCCCGGGAGGAGGGTTAACATAGGAACCGGGAACCCCTCTCAGTCGCCTTCGGCGCCGGGGTGACACCTCATCAGTCAAGCTCCGCTTGACAGCTTCCCCTCAAGGGGAAGCCTCTCTTGCCTTCCCCTT
>CANRHV010000116.1 GCA_947630505.1 uncultured Monoglobus sp.
AAATTTAAAAACCTTCCGCGAGCTTATGACGGAGTTGGGAAAGATAGTAAATCCCGAAATAGAATTAAAATTCGGAGAGTATAAGGACACGGACAACAAGGATTATTCATTAATAGACCTTGCTGCGCTGTATAACGACACAGGCTTTGAGTGCAAGGCGGATTTTAAGGAGAGTGTTTTAAAAACAATGGAATACATAGAAAAAGAACATAGCAAGAAAATTATCGGGGGGGGGGTAAGGTATCTACCCCTTAGTACCGATATACATATTTTAATATTGCCGGAATTTCTCCGGTTCATGATTATGCTTTACAAAGCACAGTCGGTTAAATCATGAAGGGAGAAATTGCACAGATGAAAACGGCAATAGTAACGGGCGCGGGCGGATTTATAGGCGGCGCGCTCACACGGAAGCTGCTCGATAGCGGCGTAAAGGTATACGGAGTCGATATTAACAAAGAAGCGCTTGCACGTTTTGACGGGAATAGTAATTTTATCGGAATATGTTCGGGGCTTGACAGCGAAGGTTTGACGCTTAATATCCGCGAAAAATGCGACGTATTGTTTCATTTCGCATGGGGCGGCGGCGTGAAGGATTACCTTGTAAAGCTTACAAACTCGACCGAACTGCAAATAGAAAGTATTATAAGCACCGTAAAAATGTTCGAGAGCTTAAAAGAAATGTGCACGAAGTTTATATTTTGCAGCTCAAGTTATGAATTTATGAGAGATTTGCAGGGTATGAACGTGCCGATGAATATATACGGGATTGCAAAAAAAGCGGCGGCGGATATATGCGCGTCAATTGCGTACAAAAACAACATAGGTTTTAACAAGGTCATATTTACCAACACCTTCGGAGTGGGAGACATATCCAATAAAGCGGTAAATACTATAATACGAAAGATGCTGAGCAAAGAGCCGCTTAAGCTTGTCGAGGGGAATAATAAAAATGACTGGGTGTATATAGACGATACCGTAAACGGCCTGATTGCCGCAGCGGAGCGGGGCGTTGATTTTAAAGAATACTATATCGGACATAGAGATATATCCACATTTAAAGATAGCATAACAGCAATGCGCGACGTTTTAGCACCTGAAACAGAGCTTGTGTTTGGGACAATGCGGGAAGATACATATATAGACTATTCCATGACCGACCTCGACGCATTATATAACGACACGGGATTTGAATGTAATGCTGATTTCAAGGAAAGCATCGTAAAAACAGCCGAATATATAGAAAAAGAACATAGCAAGAAAAATATCGGGGGGGGGTAAGGTATCTATATCTTAACCTCAATATATGCGGTCTGATATGGCTTAATAAAAAATTTCTCGATTTCATATTTGAATTTCACATTCTTCGATTTACGAATGAACAGATGAGTGTGAACATGTAACGGCAGATATGAAAGGAGAGAAATTAAAATGGCAAGATTGATAATAAAAGAAACAGATTTACCGGGAGTAAAGATAATAGAACCTATATATTTTGAGGACTACAGAGGATATTACTGCGAAACATATTCGTCAAGAACAATGAGCGAATACGGCTTAAATCCCGTATTTGTGCAGGATAATCACAGTTTGTCACTTAAAAAAGGGATTATACGCGGAATACATTTTCAGAATAACCCGAAGCCGCAGTTAAAGCTTGTGCGCTGCACAAGAGGGCGAGTTATGGATTACGCGGTGGATTTAAGGAAAGACTCACCGTATTTTAAAAAATGGGTAGCGGTTGAATTGTCTGCGGATAACAGAAAACAGATATGGATACCGTCCGGGTTCGGCCACGCGTTCATAACGTTAGAGGATAACTGCGAAGTGCAGTACAAGGTGGATGAATGGTATTATCCCGAGTTTGACCGCGCGATAGCGTGGAACGATCCGGATATAGCGATAGACTGGGGAACCGACAGCCCGATAATATCTGAAAAGGACACGAAAGCGCCGACACTTCAAGAGAGCGACGTCAACTTTACCATGGAGGAAAACGGCTGATGAAGAAGGCGATAGTAACCGGCGCGGGCGGATTTATCGGCGGCGCGCTTACCAAGTATTTGCTTGATAAAGGAATAACCGTGTATGGTGTGGATATCAATACAGATAAACTAAAGCCGTTGATAAACAATGAAAAGTTCATACCCGTGGAAGCCGATTTTTCAAAA
The DNA here is from genome assembly GCA_947630505.1 of uncultured Monoglobus sp. Classification (GTDB taxonomy): domain Bacteria; phylum Bacillota; class Clostridia; order Monoglobales; family Monoglobaceae; genus Monoglobus. Next base: position 2,172 of record CANRHV010000116.1, read on the forward strand.
TACGGCAGACTTCATGAATTGATAAATGATGATATAGATGTATTTTATCATTTTGCGTGGCAGGGAGTATACGGCGCGGCGTTTAGGGATTACGCGCTGCAATTAAACAATGCAAGATACGCATGTGACGCGCTTATACAAGCGGTAATGATAAATTGTAAAAAGTTCGTTTTTGCGGGGACAATGAACGAATACGAAATGGACAACTACATAAAAGCAGATTACTTTGAACCAAGATATACATATATTTATTCGGCAGTTAAGCAGGTGAGTGAAGCTATATGCAAAACGCTCGCGTATAACAATAATATAGAATTTTGCGCGGGACGAATAGCTATGGCATACGGAGAGAATAACCGGTCGATGATGCTGCCGAACGTGGTTATGAAAAATCTGATGGCAAACACGCCGTGCAAGCTTGTTGAGGGCAACGATCTGTATGACATGATATACATAGATGATATAGTGGGAGCGTTTGAAGCAATCGGCGAACACGGCAAAAACATGAAAAGCTATTATGTAGGGCACAGAAACTTAAGAACAATGCGCGAGATGATAGAGGAAATGGCGGATATATTAAATCCAAGATGCGAGCTGCAATTCGGAGCCTATCCGGATGTGCCGTCGGGCGTGGATTACAATAGCATTGACCTCGACGCGCTGTATAACGACACGGGTTTCGAATGTAAAGCGGATTTTAAGGAAAGCATCGTAAAAACAGCCGATTGGCTTAGAAGGGAAGATATATAAAATGAGCGAGATCATAATAGTCGGCTCGGGATTTTCGGGCTCGATACTCGCAAGAAAGCTTGCGGAGGAATGTGGGAGAAAGGTACGGATAATAGAGAAGCGAAGCCATATAGGCGGGAATATGTATGATGAATACGATAAGAACGGTATTCTGATACAGAAATACGGTCCGCATTTTCTGAACACCAACAAGTATTTCATAATTGAGTTTTTGGAGCAATACTCGGAGCTGTTTCCACACGATACGGAGCTACTAAGCTTTATAGACGGGAAATATGTGCGGCTTCCGTTTAATTTCAGAACGCTGCAGCAGCTTGTGGGTGCGAAAAGCTCCGAGTCGCTTTTGGCGAAGCTGCGTAAGCGTTTTGCCGGACGCGACAGAGTGCCGATATTCGAGCTTATCGACTGTGACGA
>CANRHV010000117.1 GCA_947630505.1 uncultured Monoglobus sp.
GTCAAACGCACTGCTTGAATTCATCGCAACCGAATACTTCTCTTCTGCGTATGTTTTACACCTGCGCTTGCTTTGTCCTGCCCGAATTCCTCTGTTTTACTTATTTTTTTGCTTTTTTGTTCGTTCTTTCTTTTTCTTATTCCTATATTTTTTGCGTTTTGCTCATCTCTAAATATTCTAACATGATTTTTGTTTTTTGTAAAGAAACTTATAAAATATGTTTTGGCTTGCCGTTTATTGACTTGCCGCAGAATAATTGATATAATGAACTCAGGAGGATCATTATGGATAATTTGAATTTTACGAAAGAGTTAATAGACTTTCTTGACAAAAGCCCGGTAAGTTTTATTGCGGTTGACAACTTAAAGAAAATGCTTTTGGGAAAAGGCTTTTCCGAGCTTTATGAATCCCAAAAATGGAAAATTGAGCCCGGAGGAAAATATTTTGTGACGCGCAACGGCTCTGCTGTTATCGCGTTCAAGGTACCCGAAAATCCTAAAGCCTTCGCGATAGTCGCGGCCCACAGCGACTCACCGTGCTTTAAAATCAAGCCGAACGCCGAGATACGCGTTGAGGACAGATATGTTAAGCTCAACGTTGAGCAGTACGGAGGCCCTAACATCTCAACATGGTTTGACCGCCCGCTGTCTGTGGCGGGAAGAGCCGCGGTTAAAACAGAAAACGGCATCAAAATGAGACTTGTAAATATCGACCGCGATCTGCTTGTTATTCCGAGCCTTGCGGTCCACATGAGCAGAAGCGCGAATGACAGCCGCTCATTAAACGTTCAGAAGGACCTTCTTCCTCTGTTTTCGGGCGGAGATAAGGGAAAGAGTTATATCGAAACCGTGGCTGACAGCATCAACGTTCACGCTGATCATATAATAGGGACGGATCTGTTTTTATACACTCGTCTAAAGGGCAGAATTTGGGGCCGTGACAATGAATTCTTCTCATCTCCAAGAATAGATGACCTGCAGTGCGCCTACACCGCCATGAAAGCGCTTATCAGCTCTGATGACAGCGAGTCGGTTCAAATGTGCTGCGTGTTTGACAACGAGGAAGTCGGCAGCGGCACAAAGCAGGGCGCGAAGTCAACATTCATGCGCGACGTTATGCTCAGAATATGCAAAGCCTCGGGCAGGGACGAGAGCGATATGTTGCGCATGCTGGCCTCAAGCTTCATGCTCTCGGCGGACAACGGCCACGCGGTGCATCCAAACTATACGGATAAATCATGCCCAACCAATCGCCCGTACCTGAACGGCGGCGTGCTTGTAAAATACAACGCGCAGCAAAAATACACCACTGACGGCGTGTCTGAGGGCGTTTTTCTGAAGATATGCGAGGACGCGGGCGTTCCGTATCAAAGGTATGTCAACCGCAGCGACATTCCCGGAGGCTCGACCCTCGGCAATCTTTCAACCGAACAGGTTTCGATCAATACCGTCGATATAGGCGCGGCGCAGCTTTCTATGCACTCGTCGTACGAAACGGCAGGCGTAGATGACGCGAAATATCTTTACAAGTCAATAAAAGCGTTTTTTGACGCGAGCATAAGCTCGCCCGCCGACGGAATTTATAATATCAAATAATTCAATCTTTTGATTCTAAATCAATCTTACGATTCAAAAGACCCCCGAATCATATCGGGGGCCTTTTAATTTTAGTTTATAGGGGTTATCTTTCCCTGAACGACGTATCTGTCGCTGTTGTATCCGGTGCAGGTTACCAATGTGATAATTCTGTCGTTTGTCGTCATCGGCACATTCGTGATTATCTCGGACATGTTCCACGACCTTTGCAGACATTTGGCGTATGTTTCGGGCGAATCATAGCATATTGTGTACGCCTCGGTCGCGGCGCCGTCGGGATAGCATGAAAAGATGTCGATCCTGTAATCCTTGTTGTTTGTCAGATAGTACATAACAGGATGCTGACGCAAATACGCCGGGATGGAAAAATTCTGAAGGCAGGCGAACATCGTACCGTTCTTCATGTTATGTCCGTATATAACTGTGTTTGTATCCGACATGTCGGGATTATTCAGAGCGTCCATAAATATTGCTCCGGATGAATTGTTCTGATTGTTATACAGGTGCTTAAGATAATATGAATTATCGGAACTCTGCACAACGGGATAGTTGATAGGCGTTCCCTCGCAGTACAGCCAGCCGACGGCTTGAGCGTTCATTTGGGTAAGCGTCTCAAAATCCACGTCGATCGGCGCTCCACCGCCCGCCGACGAGTAATTATCGTCGGCGGACAGGGTAACAAGATCAAGCGCCAAATCATCATATACCTTTTTGCCCTGCGTGTACTGCACCTGAATTCTCGCGGCCTGAGCCACGGAAAAAACGCAAACCAGAACACATATTACTGCTGTTATTTTTAATATTTTATTCTTCATCTCGCATACCTCCTAAGAACGCCTGTTATCGTTTTTTTGACTTTTTCGCGTCGACATTCTGAGCAATACCGCCGCGGCAGCCAAACACAATACTGCAAGCACGATCCAAAGCGGCATATTTGAATTGTCGCCGGTCTTGGGCGTCGGTCCTTGATTAGGTCCGGTTCTGAAATTCGGATTGTTCTGACCGCCACCACCTGTGGTTCCCGCAGTTCCTGTTCCGTCGCTCGGCGAAGGCTCGGGATTATACGGAGAGCTCGAGGCTTCCGGATTGTCCGGAGCGGCCGACTCTACAACGTCATCAGGATTGTAGGGAGTGTTCGGAACATCCGTCGGCGCAGGTGTCGGGGGAAGAAATGTCGGCAGCGGCGGAAGCGATGCCGTGGCTGTGGGTGTCGGCGTAGCCGTGCCAACCGGAACAGGTGTGGGCGTCGGGTCGGTACCGAACGACGGGGTGCCGGGCACGTAAGGTATATTCGGACGCGGCGTTACTCTCGGGCCGGGCGTGTTAGTCGGCTCCGGCGTGAAGGTCGGCAGCGGCGTGGGAGTCGCGGTAGGCACCGGAGTATCAAGGGGCGTCGGCGGTGTTACAACAGGCGTAGGCTCGGGCGTCGCTGTTACAACGGGCGTAGGCTCGGGTGTTACAACCGGCGTCGGCTCGGGTGTCACGATCGGTGTAGGCTCGGGCGTCGCCGGTATATCGGGTGTCGGCGTCGGCTCGGGCAGA
>CANRHV010000118.1 GCA_947630505.1 uncultured Monoglobus sp.
GTGTGAATGTAATTCAGCTTGTCCTCGTAGATCTCCTCGGCGGCAATGGTAACCTCTTTGCCCGATTTTGTCTCGATCAAAGGCTGTTTGCCGTCGGTGAGCTGTCTGGCTCTTTTGGCTGTCTCGATTGTGAGCAAATAGCGGCTTCCGGCCTTCTGCACCAGCTCCGCGATAGGCGGTTTGATCATCATAAAGCATCTCTCCTTTTGAATTTAATGCGAATGTGTTTCTTGTTTGTATCCGAATAAAGTATGTTTTATTTGGCCTTGTTTTCGTCGATTATGTTTTTGATCTCGCGGGCGGCGTCCTCGACCACCCGGTTGATCACAATATAATCATAGTTGTTCATCTGGGTCAGCTCCCATTCGGCTGCCTTGACGCGCCTCTCTATTTCCTCGGTGTCCTCGGTGCCGCGTCCCGAAAGACGCTCGCGCAGAACGTCGAGATTCTCGGGCGCGATAAAAATATAAACGCCCTCGGTGTTGCTGTCCCTGAGCTTGAGCGCGCCTTGCACATCTATTTCAAGAAGCACGTCGCGCCCCGCGTTAAGGTTGCTCTCAACGTACTCAAGCGGCGTTCCGTAGTAGTTCTCGCTGAACTCCGCCCATTCCATAAACTTGCCCTCGTCGATCATTTTGAGAAATTCGGGCACGGTTTTGAAAAAGTACGTAACTCCCTCGGTGTCCTCTACTCTGGGCGGGCGCGTGGTGGCCGAGATAGAGGGCACAATATTCGGGTTGCCCTCCCGCAGCTTATTGAGCACCGTTCCCTTGCCGACCCCCGAGGGGCCAGACACAATAATCAAAAGTCCTTTATTCATCTTTATCACCGTCTTCCCCGCTCTGCTCGGCGCGTCCCGCGATAGTCTCGGTCTGGATCGCCGAAAGTATTATGTGGTCGCTGTCGGTCACGATGACCGAGCGTGTGCGTCTGCCGCAGGTCGCGTCGATAACCATGCCGCGCTCCTTGGCCTCCTGCACTATGCGCTTGATCGGCGCCGAGTCGGGGCTCACGATAGCGATGACCCTGGCGCCCGAAACAATGTTTCCGAATCCCACGTTAATAAGTTTCATAGCTGTCTCACCTTGATTATTCTATATTCTGTATCTGTTCTCTTATTTTTTCGATTGTGGATTTCATCTCGACCACATGGCGGGTCAGTTCTATGTCGTTGCATTTTGAGCCGATTGTGTTGGTCTCGCGGTTCATCTCCTGAACGATAAAGTCCAGTTTTTTGCCGATCGGGGTGTTATCCTCAAGAGCGGCTTTGAACGCCTTGATGTGGCTTTTAAGGCGCACGGTCTCCTCGTCGACCGCGACTTTGTCGGCGAATATCGCCGCCTCGGTCAGTATCCTGCTCTCGTCCGCCGAAGCCCCGATCTCCGCCAAGGTGTCGTTGAGCCGCTTTCTCAGCCTTTCTTGATACTCGATAACCGTCTGCGGCGAGCGTTTCTCGACCGCGTCGGTGTGTTCCGCCAGAGAGTCAAGATGCTCAAGTATGCTCTTTTTGAGCTGTTCGCCCTCGCTTATTCTCATCGCGATGAATCCGTCAAGAGCGATGCCGAGAGCCTCGTCGATCGCGCTTTTCACCGCGTCCTCGTCGATTTCCTTGTACTCAATATCAAAAATATCGCCGAAGGCCGAGAGCGTGCTCATAGAGATGTCGTCGGAAAGGCCGAACTCGGAAAGCTCCCTGAGGCTCGAGATGTATGATTCCGCCAAGGTCTTGTTGAGCTTCACCTGCTTGTTGTCGTCCTCTATCTTGCTGATCGAGATGTAGACTTCGACCTTGCCGCGGGATATGCTGCCCGCCAGGCGGCTCCTTATGTGCTCCTCCAGAAAGCTGTATATCCTGGGAGTTTTTATATTATAGTCCGCGTACCGATGGTTTACCGCCTTGATCTGCACGCTTACCTCATAAGTCTCGTTAAATACCGTCTCGGCTCTGCCGAATCCCGTCATGCTCTTTATCATTTAATTACCTCGCAATTTTGTGCAATTTTGCCGTTGAAATTTTCGTCGGTTCGGGCTAAAATAAATGTGCCAAAAATAATATTGCCGAAAATCTCCCATAATAGAACTAATTATACCACAAATTCCGTGGTTTGCAATAGGGAAATTGATTTTGAAACATAATTGTAACATTTCGGAAATACAAATGTTGTAAACGCGAAATTGTAATGTAAGCAAATATTGCTTGGAATTTTAAATTTAGGCGGGAATTATTTTAATGTTTACAATTTGTTCACAATTTGAGCAAACGCCCGAAAACACGCGCTTTTCGCGGCATAAACGCGTATTTTTCAAAGTTTTTTTACCTATATATTTAAAGTCGGTATTGACATTTTCTTCAAATCATTGTATAATTAGAACATAGTTTTAGCAAGCAGAATGGAAAATTTGTGCTTTATTTTCGTATTTTCTGCTTTTTAATTCTATTGTCAAAAGTATACGCGGAGAGGATGTGACTGAAGGATAAAAGTTATATATAAGACACGCAAGATTTTTGGAGGTTTTTTGTTTTGAGTTTTAGTTTTAGAAAAAGTATGAGAAGAATTGTTGCAACACTTGTGGCTTTGATGACAATTTCTGCTTTTATAATAGTACCGGCTTATGCCGATTTTGACGACATTGACGAACCGGCTCAATACTACGGTGTTGTACAAGTTTCGAGTCTTAATGTCAGACAGAGCGCGTCGATGGACGCGGGAATAATAACCACTCTGAATTACGGCTCGCGCGTTAGAGTTAATTGGATAGAACCCGGTTGGGTTTGCGTTGCTTATAATAACGACGGTCTGATGGGATACGTTTCATCGGATTACATAACGGTTTACGACGGCACTGTTCCCGACGCCACCGAGGGCGGTCAGGCGGTTTGCGATCTGGCGGCTCAATTCCTGGGCGTTCCCTATGTTTGGGGCGGCACCTCGCCTTCGGGCTTTGACTGCAGCGGACTTTGCCAGTATGTATACGC
>CANRHV010000119.1 GCA_947630505.1 uncultured Monoglobus sp.
CGGTATCGCCCACGGTCAACGAGGGCGAGATCATGTATATGCTCTACGACGCGGAGCAGGGCAGATGGCTGAGAGACCTGTATTACGACAACGAGGTGCCCGACAACGGCGTTAAGCAGACGCTCACCGACGAGTGGGGCGGACAGAGGTTCCTGTCCTCGCCTATCCATGACTTCGGAATGAACGACCCCGTCATTATCGACTTTGACGCCATAAGCTGCGACGGAAAGGGAATATACACCTACACGGTCGACGAGGACAACAATATGGACACCAATGCCGACAGAGAGCTGTTTGTTCAAACCTACGACTTTGAGACGCATAAGACCTACGACCCGGTAAGGATAACCAACGACAATTACTGCGACTCGATGCCGCAGTTCGCGAAAACCGGGGACCGCGTGGCTCTGTTCTGGCTTGAAAACAACAGCGATATACGCTATATAAGAATTTCCGAGCTGTTCGACGAAGGCTATGCCGTGGACGAAGACTTTATCTCCGAGAACGGTTCCGAGTTCGGTCTGGTGTACTGCGATACCGACGATCCCAACGTCAATCCCACATTCGGCAGCTTCGAGCCGTTTGTGGACGCGGACGGCAACATATATATCGTATGGATCCAGCCCGAAAAGAACGACGCGGGCGAGAACTGCCAGGAGATCTACACGACCGCGCTGATAAGCGACGAAAACGGCTCAAGCTGGTCCGAGGCCGTGCGCCTCACCCACAGCGGCGAGTTCAACGACGAGCCCGCTCTCGCGCTTGATCAAAACGGAAACCTGATGACCGTCAACAATCAGTATAAGATCGACGGCAGCAGCGACGACGTCGCGGTCAAGGACGTTAAGCTGGTTTCGACGCAGTATGAAACGGTCGGCTCGTTTGAGCCCGTCGACACCGAGCTTTCGGATGAGCACCCGATGGCGGGCGAGACGATCGACGTGACACTAAAGGTCAAGAACACGGGCCTCAAGCCTGCGTCGGGCTACACCCTCGACATATACGAGATGATCAACGGAGAAGTGAAAGACAAACTGTTCTCCACCGAATCAAACGAGCATATCGCTCCGTCGTCAAGCTCAAGCGCGGAGTTTGCGTGGACGATGCCCGAGAGCTTTGACGGCATAAACGACCTCTCGCTGTACGCGGAGCTTAACGAGACGGGCACGGGCCAGATCCTCGAGTATCAGAGCGACAGCATCGACATAGAGCCGAATTACGAGATCACCGACTATAACCTGACCCAGGACGCCGACGGCTTTAAGATCGACTACACCGTCACAAACAGCGGAAACGCCGATTCGAACCCGACCGACGAGGTGGTCGTGCTCTTCAACGACATCTACTACAGCGGAAAGACCTCCGATCCGTATTTCAAGGAGCAGATCGGAGAACTGAAACCGGGCGAGACAAAGAGCTGTTCGGGCCGTCTCACTATCCCGGCCGATGATTTCGAGAACGGATTTATAAACGCGTACATCGGAGTGAGAGACAGCGAGGGCAATAATATAGGCCGGGGCGAGGCGTTCGAGCTGCCTCTCGAGTTCCCCTACGGCATAACGGTCAACGGCGACGAGAACCTTTCCGAGATAACTCTCAAAGAGGGCGAAAGCCTTGAACTTAATACAGAATTCTCGCAGAGCGACTATTATGAAGGCGCCGAGGTGAACTACTCCGTGCGCGACTGCTCGGTGGCGCAGGTAAACGGCAATACCTTAAAAGCTCTCAGAGAGGGCGAGACCACTCTCGAGGTCATGATAATACCTCACGGAGGATATAAGGACATAAAGGTGACAGTCACGGGAGACGGAACAGCGCCAACTCCCACGAGACGCCCGTCGAGCGGAGGCGGAGGATTCGGCGGCAGCGCCTTCGGAACGACGGCCGATACCGCGGCGACTCCGCTGCCGACAGAGGCGCAGGGCCCCGACGCTTCGGCTCAGCCGATAGCGACCCCCGACACAACGGGCGCGGAGACGTCAAGATTCGCCGATGTGCAGCCATCCGACTGGTTCTATGGCAGCGTTGAGTACGCGGCCGAAAAGGGAATCATGAACGGAACGGGAGACGGAATTTTCGAGCCGTATCTCAATGTGACGCGCGGAATGTACGCCACGGTTCTGGGCCGCATGGAGGGTATATCCCCCGAGGCCGCGGACAGCGGATTCGCGGATGTGGCTTCAAATGAGTACTACGCCCCGTATATCGCGTGGGCGGCGCAAAACGGCATTGTGGACGGATACGGAGACGGAAACTTCGGCCCCGAGGATAATATCACCCGCGAGCAGATCGCCAAGATGACGGCGAACTATATAACCTACAAAACGGGCGCGGCCGCGGGCGGAGCCGAGCTGAGCTTCACCGACGCGGCAAATATCTCCGACTGGGCGCGCGAGCCGATAGCGCTCTGCGTCGAGCAGGGAATCCTAAACGGAAACGACGACGGTACCTTTGCGCCGCAAAACAACGCGACCCGCGCCGAGACCGCCGCGGTGGCCGAGAGGCTCGACAAGCTGATCTCGGGCCTCAGATAAGGCGAAACGAATATATTTATCTCACGATGCCGCCCGATTTAGGGCGGCGTCGTGAAAGCATGTTAAGAATTCTTAAAAGGAGTGTTAAAAACATGA